>JBHHXL010000142.1:0-11246 GCA_046757065.1 Anaerolineae bacterium | reverse complement strand
GAAGCATCATATTCCCCCTCGCAGGTTTTGAGTTTCCGGCCGTGCCCAGACCGGAGCCTACTTATTTTCCACCCTCAAGTGCAATCCGTCAAGTTGCTGCAAAAGGATGAAAAAAGAGCGATTGCGAGATCGCTCTTTTTTCAAAAGAATTAGGTGAGGGGTGCGCCCGTATTTTTAACTTTACATCCCTCGGCTTGAAGCTCATGAAACGAATTATTCAGATTCATCTTCTCCCAACGTAGACAAATAACCGATGATCAGGTTCAATTCATCCTCGCTGAGAGTCTCGGCGAAGTTTTGGGGCATTGCCCCTGGCGGGCAATCGCCGGCGGGACATTTGGGCGCGATGAAGGCATCGGGGTCGAGGATAGATTCGCGGATATACTCCTCCGCAGAATAGCCCGCAATCCGTTCGGCAGCCTCCTCCCCGATCTCGGACAGGTCCGGCCCAAACTGGCCGACCGCGCCGGTAATGCCGGGGAGCGTATGGCAGGCTCCGCAACCGCCTTTGGCGAAGGCAGCCTCCGCCTCGGCGGCCGTGACCGGCGGGCTGGCGGGTTCGGCGGGCGGGCTGGTCGGGCTGGGGGGAGGAGCGGGCATCTCGGTTGCAGGTTCGTCCATCGCCGTCGGGGCGGGGGCGGGGGTGTCCGTCGGGGGCGGGCTGGTGGCCGTGGGGGCCGGGGCCGGGGTATCGGTGGGGGGTGGGCTGGTCTCAGTGGGAGCCGGTGTGGGCGTAGGCGCTGCGGCAGCCGGCTCCTCAGCGGCAGTGGCCGGTTGCTCCGCCAGAGTTTGCGCTGGTTCCGCCGAAGATGTTTCGACGGGGATAGGGCCGGCGGAGATCATCAGGCTGTAAAAGACCAGGACTCCGCCGACCAGCAACACAAGTCCGACGCTTATGATTGCGCCCACGATTCCTCTTCTGTACTCATTCATAGACGACTTCCCTTCCTTTAATGAATTGGATTTGACGAAGAAATCAGGAACGATTTCTATCGACGAGAGACGGTTTGTGGCAAAGGGGTGGAAAAAAGATTTCTGCGATGAGTTATCCATCCCCTACCCGGTTTACTGCACAGAGAACCGATAAAACATCGCTGCAAACGGCCCCGGTGGAAGCAATTGGGCCGCCAATTGTTGCCACCCGCCGTGAGAAGATGATAAAACAATCCACCATTCGTGTCAAAAGAGACGGGCGGGAAATGCGCTGTTTCGCGGGTTTCGCCGGTGCGGGATGGCGGTGTCCGTCACCAATTGGATTATTGTATCTCGTCTCGCAGGGGGTCGCATCTGAATTGTACAGACACCCGTGTTCCCTGACGTGTGTCGCTGTCAATCTTAAGGGTCGCGCCCAGTTGGGCGACTCTGGCCTTGATGTTGCCCAATCCTCGATGACCGGGCTGAATAGCGGTGGGCAGCTCAAAACCGATCCCATCATCTTCAACCACCAGGGTGATCAGGTCTCCGTCGCCGGTGAGCTTGATGGAAATCCGGCTGGGTTGGGCGTGCCGGATAGCGTTGGAGAGAGCTTCGTGGCAAATATGGAAAATGTGGCTGGCCTGCCAGGTATTCAGGCAATCACTAACCCCG
Source organism: Anaerolineae bacterium (assembly GCA_046757065.1). Taxonomy (GTDB): domain Bacteria; phylum Chloroflexota; class Anaerolineae; order 4572-78; family JBHHXL01; genus JBHHXL01. Next base: position 9,659 of record JBHHXL010000142.1, on the reverse strand, counting down.
GCGTCGATTTGAGCCTGAATCGGCAGCAGCGTGTTCACTTTCACTTCCGCAATCAACCCTTCCAGACGCGCTTTGAGCCCCTGATGTTTCAAAGCCTGGGGGCGCAGGTCGAAGATATAGTTGCGAATGTCCTGAATAACGCCGGATAAGCTCTTCAGGCACAGATCAATCTGCTCCCGTGTGGCCTGGCTTGCCGGTGAAATATCGACCTTGGCCTGATCCAGGGCCAGGCCAACGGCGTAAATCGACTGGATAATGCCGTCGTGCAGGTCACGGGCGAAGCGCTCCCGCTCTTCCAGGATCGCCAGGCGTTGCGTTTGCTCGTAGAGACGCGCGTTCTCAATGGCGATCGCGATGTGCAACGCCAGCATTTCCAGGAGCTTTTGATCCGACTCCGTAAAGTCGGAGCCATCCTCTTTGTCGGCCAGGTAGAGCGCGCCCAGTAGCTTTCCCTTAGAATAAATGGGCACGCCCAGCAAACTTCGCATCACGGGATGATGATCGGGAAAGCCGATTGCGGTCGGATGATGCTTGATGTCATTGATGAGCAAGGTCCGGCCCCGCTGGAGGAGCGTCTTTAGCAAACCGTGCCCGGTTGGAAAAGCCCCGATTTTGGCGTGGGCAGAGGGTTCAATACCGGCGGTAATAAACCGGGAGAGATGCCTTTGACCGTCGTGGACGCCCAGCGCGGCATATTTGGCCTGAATTAATTCGCGGGCGGTGCTGGCGATCTTCTGCAAAACTTGCTCCAGGGAAAGCTCGGCGGTGATCGCCCGCGCCGCTTCATTCAAGGCCCGCAACTGAACAATCAGGGACTCGCGCCCCTCCTGCGCCCGTTTGCGCTCGGTAATGTCCCGCAAGACGACGGTGAATATCTTCGTGCCGCCCAGATCAAGTTTTGAAATCGATGCTTCCGCCGGAAACTCCCGGCCATCTTTCCGCAGCCCCACGATCTCCTGCCGGGCGCCCATCAGGCGAGCCGTCTCCGGGGTCTGGGCAAAATCGACGATGTGTTCTCGATGGGCAACGGTAAACCTGTCCGGAATCAGCAGGTCTAGCGGTTGGCCCAGGACCTCAGTGGAGGCGTAGCCAAAGATCGTCTCGGCCCCTTTATTGAAGAGGACGATGCGCTGGTTTTGATCGATGGAGATGATCGCCTCGTTGGCAATATCCAGAATCCCGGCAAAACGAACCTGGCTTTCCAGCAAAGCTTGCTGGGCGCGCTCACGCTCGGCGATCTCGGCCAGAAGCTGTTCGTTGCTCACTTTTATTTCATCGGCTATGTCCTGGCGCAAGGTGTCAGGTTCGTATTCAAGTTGTTCTTTGGTCTTGGCCTCATCCTTCATCAATGACATCCACCAACTTTGTCGAAAGGGAGTCGTTATAAGCCTGACGGCACGCCACCGACGCGAAGCGTGAAAATTTGGCCCTCCGCTGGCGCGCAACCCCTCCTCGCTGGCGGGGTAGGGCTAGGGGAGGGGGGGGATTTTCAAGAAAGTATAGCATACTTGTCCATCGACAACAATCGGGTGCTACCTGGTCCAACCTCTATTCACTTGCACGGAAAGCCGACGTAGGGTACAATCGAAGCCGGAAATAGCCGATGCAGGCAACCCGCAGCCTGATCCAGGGCTGCATCGCTTCCGAAAAGACCGGCAGCGATTCTGGAGGTAGATCCTTGTTGCGAATTATGATCGTCGATGACCACGAAGTGGTTCGATTTGGCTTGAAGAACCTGCTGGCGCGCCAGGCCGGATGGGAGGTGATCACCGAGGCCAGCACCGTTGTCGATGCCATCCGGCTGGCGGATGAACGCAAACCCGACGTCATTGTTATGGACATTCGCCTGAAAGACGGGAGTGGCATCGAGGCCTGCCGCGAAATCGTCAAGACAAATCCCCAGATAAAGGTGATTATGCTCACCTCCTTCGCCGAGGATGAGCTGCTCTTTAACGCCATTTCCGCCGGCGCGGCCGGCTATGTCTTAAAACAGATCGGCAACGAGGATTTACTGCGCGCCATTGAAACCGTAGCCCGCGGCGAGGCCCTGCTGGACCCCAGCATCACCGGCCAGGTTCTGGCCAAACTGCGCGAAGCCACCCGCTCGGAGGCATTTGCCGACCTGACGGATCAGGAGCTCAAGGTGCTGGCTCTGATCGCCCGTGGCAAAACGAACAAGGAAATTGCCACCAACCTGCATTTGGGCGAAGGAACGGTGCGCAACTACGTCAGCAGCATCTTCGGCAAGCTCGACCTGTCGAACCGGGCCGAAGCGACGGCCTACGCCGTGCGGCACAACCTCGATGATTTTGTGGGGGAGCTATAATCCCGGCTCGCCCCGGTCTTCCCAAGAGAGAAACCAAATTTTCCCTGCCCCGTAACGTCCAACCCCCGGTATCGCAGGCAATTTTGATCCGCCTCGCTGCAATTCGAACCGATCCGGCCAAATTCAGCCGCAAGACAGGATGATCGTCGGTCCAAAAGATGACATCTGTCACTAGGAGCATAGGCTGATTCCGTTTATTCTTATCTCAGGGACACCCGTTACATCTTGTTTCACAATTTTGGGAGAGCATTTCCCGTAATTCAGAGCACTAGAGTCTCACTCACGCCAGCTATCGATCCAAAACGCAGCCAGTTCAACAGAAGACTTTCATGGATGGCCGATGATCGAATTTAAGGCTCTACACGTTTCTCTCCTTACCGAAGAAATCGCCGCAAACCTGGAGGACCGCCTCAATAACCTGCCGGGCGTTGAGAATTTCAACATCGTCCTGGACGTTGGAGAATTGAACATCGTCTTCGACGAAAGGCAACTGGATTTCCGAACCCTGGCGGAAGAGATGGCCACAGCCGGCTGCCCCTGGCAGAATATCAACGCTGCCCTCTTCAACCAGATCCCCTTGCAAACCAGCAGCCCCAAGGGACCGTAGTTCCGGCCCCTCCCCCCTGCAAAGACAAATGGATTAGATTGGTTCAACCTCGGAGATTGAACCAATCTAATCAATCTGGCACAACAGTAGTAGGACAGGCTGTTAAGCCTGTTCTCGCAACACGGCCTGCGCCGCCGACAGGCGGGCGATAGGAACCCGGAAGGGCGAGCAACTGACGTAATTCAGGCCGATCTTGTGGCAGAAGGCCACCGATTTTGGATCGCCGCCGTGCTCGCCGCAGATGCCGATCTCCATATCCGGGCGAGTCTGCCGGCCAAGTTTGACCCCCATCTCCATCAGCTTGCCCACGCCGTCCTCATCGATGCTGGCGAAGGGATTCTCCGCCAACACCCCGCGCTCCATGTATTCAACCAGGAAACTCTTCTCGGCGTCGTCGCGGGAGATGCCGAAGGTGGTTTGGGTCAGGTCGTTGGTGCCGTAGGAGAAGAACTGGGCGTACTTGGCCATCTGGTCGGCGGTTAGCGCCGCGCGGGGAATCTCGATCATCGTCCCGAATTTGTAATCGACCGTCAGGCCCTGCTCGTCCATCACCTTCCTGGCCTCCTCCTCCAGGGCCGTCTGCTGGATCTTCAGCTCGTTGGCGTGGCTGGTCAGGGGGATCATCACCTCGGGGTGGACATCGACCCCTTCTCTGGCCACCTGGCAGGCCGCCTCGAAGATGGCCCGGACCTGCATGCGGGTCAGGGCCGCCAGGTGGATGCCCAGCCGCACCCCGCGCAGGCCGAGCATAGGGTTGGTTTCGTGCATATCCTCCACCGCCGAGAGCATGGCTTCCTTCTCGGCCAGGGCGTCCGGGTCCCGGCCGGTCAGCTTCAGCTCGATGACCTCCCGCACCAGGTCGTCGCGGGCCGGCAGAAACTCGTGCAGGGGCGGGTCGATCAGGCGGATGATGACCGGCAGGCCGTCCATCACCCGGAAGAGACCGGCGAAATCCTCGCGCTGGAAGGGCAACAGCGCATCCAGCGCCTCCTGCCGCACGGCCTCGTCTCTGGCCAGGATCATTTTTTGAACGTGAGGCAGGCGCTCCGACTCGAAGAACATATGCTCGGTGCGGCACAGGCCGATGCCCTGCGCCCCGTAGTCACGAGCGCGCCGGGCATCGACGGGGTAATCGGCGTTGGCCCACACCTCCAGGCGGCGGATCTCGTCGGCCCAGCTCAGGAGTTTGAGCAGGTACGGATCGTTGATGTCGGGCACCATCGATTCCATCTGGCCGGCAAAGACCTCGCCCGACGTGCCGTCGATGGACAGCCAGTCGCCCTCCTTGATAACCCGGCCATCGACGGTCATCTGCCGGCCTTCCATATCGATCTCCAGGGCAGCCACGCCGACCACCGCCGGCGTGCCGAACTGGCGGGCCACCAGCGCGGCGTGGCTGGTGCGACCGCCGCGGCTGGTCAGGATGCCTTTGGCGGCCAGCATACCGTGCACGTCGTCCGGCTTGGTTTCGGGCCGGACCATAATGACCGCTTTGCCCTCTTCCTTGCCCCATTGCTCGGCCAGATCGGCGTCGAAGGCCACCTGGCCGACCGCTGCGCCGGGCGAGACGTTCAGGCCGGTGGCCAGCTTGTCGCCGGCCTCGATGGCCGCCTGCCTGGCCTCGGCCTTGAATTGGGGGTGCAGGAAGAAATCGACCTGGTCCGGGGTGACGCGCAAGACCGCCTCCTCGCGGCTGATCAGGCCCTCGTTGGCCATCTCCACGGCGATGCGGACCGCTGCCTGGGCGGTGCGCTTGCCGTCGCGGGTCTGGAGCATCCACAGCTTGCCCCGCTCGATGGTGAACTCGACGTCTTGCATCTCGCGGTAGTGCCGCTCCAGTTTGCCGGCAATATCCTCGAACTGGGCGTAGGCCTCCGGCATCTCCTGCTGCAATTGCCCGATGGGCTTGGTCAGCCGGATGCCGGCCACCACATCCTCGCCCTGGGCGTTGGTCAGGTAATCGCCCTCAATCTTCTTCTCGCCGGTGGTGGCGTTGCGGGTCATCGCCACCCCGGTGGCGGAGCCATCGCCCATGTTGCCGAAGACCATCGTCACAATGTTGACCCCGGTGCCCAGGTCGTGGGGGATGTTGGCCGCGTTGCGATAGTCCACGGCCCGCCGGCCGTTCCAGCTCTTGAAGACGGCCTCGGTAGCTAATTTGATCTGTTCCAGCGGTTCCTGGGGAAATTCGCGCCCGGTCTCTTTGCGAAAAATCTGCTTGAAGGCATCGGTCACGGCTTTCCAATCGCCGGCGCTCAAATCGGAATCGCTGTCCACGCCGGCCTTGCGGCGCGCCTCGGTCAGCACCTCCTCGAACGGCTCGTCGGCGATGCCCATGACCACGCTGCCGAACATCTGGATCAGACGGCGGTACGAGTCGTAGGCAAAGCGTTCGTCGCCGGTCAGTTTGGCGATGCCCTTCACCACCTCGTCGTTCAAACCGATGTTCAGGACGGTGTCCATCATGCCGGGCATCGAGAATTTGGCCCCGGACCGGCACGACACCAGCAGGGGGTTGCCTGGATCGCCGAATTTTTTGCCCGTTTTGGCCTCGACGGTTTGCAGGGCAGCCAGTTCCTGCTCCCACATGCCCGGCGGAAACTGCTGGCCGCCGTCCAGATAGACGTTGCAGGCCTCGGTGGTGACGGTGAACCCCGGCGGCACGGGCACGCCCAGGCGCGTCATCTCGGCCAGGTTGGCCCCCTTGCCGCCCAGCAAACCGCGCACGCCTTCCCAATCGCCGCCCATATACTGCTCGGCGGCCTCGACCTCTTCAAAGAGGTAAACCCATTTGTGTTCTGCCATAAATACCTCCTTTTGCCTTGGATGCCAAGTTATTTCTGGACAACCGCTTACCCGGAACCCAGGTTCCTGGCTGCGTGTTCGGGAACGGGGGCTGGCCGTGGTTCCTCGAAAGGGCGCAGCAGCGTCACCGGCACGGCTGCCCGGCCCAAGACCGTTTCGGCCACGCTACCAAAGATGAGCCGCTTCAGGCCCGTCCGCCCGTGGGTGGTCATCGCCACCAAATCGATGCCCTCGCGCTCGATGAACTCCAGAATTTGCGCGGCCGGGTCGCCAAACCTGACGGCGATGGTCACCCGGTAGCCGGCCTGTTGCAGGTCCAACACCTCGGACCGCAGCTCCTGCTCCAGGGCGGCGATGGCGCTATCGCGCACCTGGCTGGCAAAAATCGGGTGTTTGGCAAACCCGGCGTCGCGATGCGAGGCGTACATCGGGCGGGGCCATTCAATTGAAGCCGGTTGGGGCGGCCCGGCGACGAAGCCCTGCGGCGAGGGGGCCACGCGCAGCAAGACCAGTTGATGGGTTGCCGGCGCCAGGAAACAAGGGATGGCGGGCAGAATCTTCCGGCTGAACTCGGAACCGTCGAGGGGAACCAATACTTTGCGTACGGTCATCGGGGACCTCCTCTGAAAATAACCCTCACCCCCCGGCCCCCTCTCCCAAAATTGGGAGAGGGGGAGTCCGGAGCCTTCGGCGGAGGGCGGGGGGTGAGGGCCAAATTTTTACGCTTCGCGTCGTTGCTGTCCAGCAGGGACTGTCCGACTCCTCTAAATCGTTCGCCTGCCTACCACTATACCCCATAAACAGAAGCTAAGACAGTGATAAATGTCACCGGTATGCCAGACATCCGACACATCCGGCGAGAGACAGGCGCCTGCACCCACCCTCAAAGCGAAATCCGCTCAGGCGCAAGAACTGGCTCGATCTGCGCGCAAGCGGACGATGAGGTGAAAAGCCCTCACCCGGCGGTAAAGCCTGGGGCTTCGGACTGGCCGTGCACTCAAGTGGGCCGGGAGGGACTCGAACCCTCACGGGATATAATCCCAGGGGATTTTAAGTCCCCTGCGTCTGCCTGTTCCGCCACCGGCCCGCGCCGTGGGCCGATGGCATTTTACCATAGGCTGAGGTGGGTTGTCCAATAGTTGCGGGTGAATCGGGCGTGTCCTAGATTTCACGTGCGCCCGCGCGCAGTGCAGGTGTAGGTGATATCCAAGGAGGGCCATTTCTCCCCCCTCCCGCGTGCGCGTCCCTCCGGCCGCCCGCTGGGGGGGAGGAGCAGAATTTCCCTCCCAGCGGCGACCCGCAAAGCGGGGAGGACAGAGGGGGGGAGGAATCGTCGAAAACAGTCCGGGTAGTCTCTTGAAACCACCCTCGCAACTGTTCAAGTTCAACTCGCCTAAAATTTGGGACGCACCCCTTCGCTTTCCCGGTGTGACCTGCGCCCTTGTTTGTGCTATAATCACCGCCGTAGGTAACGGTACGCAAATTCAGATTACACCTAAAACTGCTTAACGACAGGGTCTTGAACTTACAGACCGTTGTCTACGACAACTTGAACAACCCTTCGGAAAAGCGGCCAGGTCATGGGCAATCGCAACATTCGCAAGGCCATCCGTAGTCTACAAAAGCGCGTTCGCGAACACCAGATCAAAATCGCAGCCGAAGCGCCAGATTCCCCCCTCGTTGCTTACTGGCAACGCGAGATACAGGCCTGGGAAGGACGCATCCAACGGCTTGAGGATCGTTTGGCCCGTCGCCTGCGTAGAGGGTCAAGGCAAAGGAGATAAGACCAATGGTAACGACGGCCAATCAGGTAAAACAACAACTCCAAGACCTGCTGGTCCGGGCCGGTTTGTCGTCTCAGACAAATCTGATAGCGATGCACCTGACGGAAATTGAGGAAGAAACCGTGAACTTTCTGGACCAACTGACCGCCTTTCGCGCCCACGTGCGCCACCAAGACTCCGTCGCGGCGCAGGAAGCTCTGGTAGAAATTTCATTGTCGCTGCAACACATCGCCGATCACATTGGTGCGGTGACGCCCCTTCTGGACCGTGAACTGGGCCTTGGCGACGAAACGTAGATTTCCCCCTTCTATGGGTCGTTCGTCTTCCGTCCTTCGTCCGAGACAGGATCGATCCGGCGCATGATACAACCTGACCGGCGTTTGTCCCCGCGCATTACCCTGCTGCTCCTGGCCGCCCTGAGCGAGCTGGTCTACCTGTTCGTCTTTACGCTGCCCTTTCCGCTGGCCTCGCTGTTCCAAACCATTCCGCCGGTCGATTACGCCAAGCTGACCGGCCACTCGCCGGGCGGGGTGGTGGCCTACCTGGGCGGGGTGGCGGTCCTGTTCGGGCTGTATGGTTGGGGGATCAGGCTGGTGTCGCCTGGCCAGAGAGATAGGGAGTATCAGGCAAAGAACCTTGACGGCAAACGCGGGATTCTCCCCCCTCCGCGTCCCCCCGCTGGGGGGAGGGTTTTTCAATCTTCCCCCCCAGCGGGGGGGACCAAGGGGGGGCGAAACCCGCGCCAACCCGCGCCCCTGATCCTGCTGCCCGCCCTCGTCTTTGCCCTCACCCTCATCTTCGCCTACCCGGCCCTGGCCATCGACCTCTTCATCTACGCCATCCGCACCCGGGGCTGGGCGCTGTACGGCCTGAACCCCCTGTCCACCCCCCCGGAAGCCCTGCCGCCCGGCGATCCCTGGCTGGGGCTGGCCGGGGAGTGGGTCGATGCCGCCTCGCCGTACGGGCCGGCCTGGGAGTGGCTGTCACGCCTGACCTGGCAGGCGGCCGGCGGCGATTTCCTGGCGCACCTGTTCGGTCTGAAGCTGATCGCGGTCCTGGCCTACCTGGGCTGCGCCGGGCTGATTTTCCTGATCTTGGGCCAGCTCAACCCGGCCTGGCGCGGGGCGGGGACGCTGGCCTTCGCCTGGAACCCGCTGGTGCTGCTGGAAACGGCCCAAAACGGCCACAACGACATCGTAATGGTCTTTGCCCTGCTGGCCGCCGTCTGGGCCGCCCTCGGCCCCGGGGCCAGACGGTGGGGGACCGCGCCGCTGCTGGCCCTGTCGATTCTGGTCAAATTTGTGACGGTTCTGGCCGCACCCTTTCTGCTGCTCTACCTGGCCTGGGGGGAAAAGCGCCGGCCGCGCCGCATCGCCCCCGTGCTGGCCCACGGCGTTGTATTGGTTCTGCTGGTCGTCCTGCCGCTGCTGCCCTACTGGCCCGGCCTGGAGCGCTGGGCCGTGCTCGAAGCGGGCCGGGGCGCGGGCCGCTCGTTGCTGGCGCTGCTGGTGCTGGCCCTGCGCGGCTTGCTGGGCGTGAACCGGGCCTTCGACGCGGCCCGCCTGATTTTGCTCGGTGGCTTCGGCCTGATTTACCTGGGGCTGCTGGGCCGGCTATGGCGAGGGCCCCGGCTTCAGACGGCGCTGCTGGCGGCGGTCTGGGCCGGCTTTTTCTGGTACGTCTTGCTGGCCGCGCCCGTTTTTCACGGCTGGTATCTGCTGTGGTCGCTGCCGCTGGCCGCGCTGCTGCTACCCCAGGCGCGCCCCTTACAGGCCACGGTCGTCTTCAGCCTGACCGCGCTGCTGGCGGTGCAATATTTCGAAACGGTCCGCGCCGCCTACTTTCCGGTCTTGCTGCACAACCAGTTGCTGGGCCACCTGATCGGTGTGCCGCTGCTGGTTCTGCCCCCGGCCCTGGTCGCCCTGGGGCGCTGGCGGTGGGTCTGTCCCGAATCTTAGGTGCGACGCACTTCCAGTAAATCATTCGCTCGAAAGGCACGCCGGGAACCACAAATTCGTGCCTTGAAATGCGCGTCAGAAGTGCGTCGCACCTGACCCGTCTCTGGGACACGCCCCTGGCGGTAACGCAGTTGACAGCCGCCCCAATCGGAGTATCATAGCCCGAACGTTGCTCGCGT
>JBHHXL010000141.1:0-11328 GCA_046757065.1 Anaerolineae bacterium | reverse complement strand
GTTAACCGATTGACCAATCAACCAACTACTTCAACTGCGCCCGATTGTACCCCAAAATGCGCCGGGCGACAATCAGCGTGTTGATCTGGCCGGTGCCCTCGTAAAGATCGCTGATCTTGGCGTCGCGCATCCACTTTTCGACCAGGAACTTGCGGGAGTAGCCCAGCGGCCCCAGCAACTCGACGGCCTTTTGGGTGACGATAGTCGTGGCCCGGCCGGCCTTGACCTTAGCCATGCTGGCCTCCAGGGGATTGGCCTGCTTTTGATCGGCCATCCAGGCGGCGCGCAGGGTCAGCAGCCAGGCCGCCTGGAGCTGGGCCTCCATTTCCATCACATCCCGCTCGAGGGCGGTCAGTTGATGGCGCGGCAGGCCGTAGCGTATCTCGACCCCGGCCTCGGCCAGCTTCTCTTTGGTGAACTCCAGCGCGGCCCGGCCCACGCCGATGGCGCTGGCGGCGACAATGGGGCGGGAGGCATCGAAGGTGCGCATAACGCCTTTGAAGCCCTTTCTCTTCTTGCGGTCCTGCACCTCGGCGCTGCCCAGGATGTTGTCGTAGGGGATGCGGCAATCCTCGAACTTGATGGAGGCCGTATCGCTGGCCCGGATGCCGAGCTTGTCCTCGACCTTGGTAATCGTCATGCCGGGCGTGTTGGCCTCGACGATGAAGCTCTTGATGCCGGCCCGGCCCGCCGAGGGGTCAACCGTGGCCCAAACGACGATAAAGCCGTCCGACTCCTGGCCGGCCATCAGGCCGCTGGTGCAGAAGATTTTCTCGCCGTTGAGGACCCATTCGTTGCTGTCGGGGTCCAGGCGGGCGGTGGTGCGGATGGCCGCCGTGTCGGAGCCGGCGTGGGCCTCGGTGATGGCCATCGCGCCCCACTTCGGCTCGCCCTCGGTGAAGCGGCGCAGGAAGCGTTCCTTCTGCTCCAGCGTGCCGACCGCTTCAACGGCGGTCCCCCCCAGCCCCGGGTTGGGGATGCACAGGTACATAGCCACATCACCCCAGGCCATCATCTCGACCGCGCAACAATAATCCACAAAAGTTGTTTTGGGGCGCTGCCCGCCGTTTTCGCCCGGCTCACCGGCCTCGACGGCTGCGGCCCGTTTGTGGGCCGCCTTCAAATTGGCCCCAACCTGCATCTTGGTGAACTCCCAGGTGGCATTGATGAAGTCCCACGGCTTTTCGTGCTCGTTCTCGTCGAAGTGGCGGGCCACAGGCCGCATCATCGAGGTCGCCACCGATTCCATCATTTGCAGTTGTTGCTGTTGTCTTTCGGATAGGGTGAAATCAATCATCGTTAGCTCCGATCTCAAACCATTGCCAGGCCATCGAAGGTGGCGAAGCCGCGCCCGTTGCGCAGCCACAGTTCCACCGGATAGTCGCGGATATAGCCGTGCCCGCCCAGAATCTGGACGCCGCCGTCGGTCACGGTCAGGGCCATGTCCGCCGCGAACTGTCTGGCCAGATGCGCTGCGGCGGCGGCCTCCTGGCCCTGGTCCAGCTTCCAGGCGGCCTCCCAGGCCATCAGGCGGGCGGCGTCGATGTCGATGGCCATTTCGGCCAGCATGAAGGCAATGGCCTGGCGGCTGGCGATGGGCTCGCCAAACGCCTCCCGGTTTTTGGCGTATTCCAGGGCGTATTCGTAACTGGCCCGGGCCACGCCCACGGCCAGGGCCGCCAGAGCGACCTGGGAGTAGCTTTGCAGGCGGCGGAAGTCGATGCCTTCATCGCCGCCCAGCTTGCAATCTGCCCCAACGCGAACCTCGCTGAGTTGAACCTCGTAGGTCGGCAGGCCCTTGACCCCCATATTCTTCTCGCGCTCCCCGATGTGCAAACCCTCGCTCCCGCGCTCAATTATGAATGCCTGGGTCTGGCCGCTTTCGTTGGCGTAGACCAGGAGCCATTCGGCCTCCGCCGCCAGGGGCACGTAAGCCTTGTGCCCGTTGAGCACGTAGTTCCCGTTTTCGCGGCTGGCCGTGGTCTGCAATTCGAGCGGGTTGAATAGAACGTTCGGCTCGATCAGGGCTGCCGTGGCCGGCATAAACTCGGCGTCGCAAAAACGGGGCAGGATGTTTTGTTGCTGCCGTTCGGTGCCAAATTCGAGCAGGGGCACGGCCATCAGATTGGGGGCCAGCAGGTACATTGCCGTGGCCAGGTCGCCCCAGCCCAATTCCTCGGCGTACAGGACGCCGTCGAGGGCGGCGTGGCGGCCAAAGCCGCCCAGCGCTTCGGGGATGTTGCTGGGCACCAGGCCCAGCTCCCAGCCGGTCTGGATTAACCCCCGGTCGATTTCGCCGCTTTCATCCGCCTCTCGAAAGCTCCGGCGCATATTGCGCTCGGCGTAGCGCCTGACGGCGTCCACCATCATCTGTTGTTCTTCGGTCAAGTCAAAAGAGATCATTGGATCCTCCAAGGCTTGTTATCGTCAAATGAACCCGTATAACGTGGGATGTTCCGAGGAAAGGCGAACGCGCAAGCCACGGCTAACGGCAATCCTGGCCGTTGGGTTGCCAGCCGCGCTCGGTCAGAACCAACACCTGGCTATAGCTCACGTTTTGGTCCTGGCGGAAATCCCCGGGGCGGCTCCAGAGTAGGAAGCGGACGTTTACTTCGACGCATACCTCGTGGTCGCTGTAGCTTGTGGCCGGGCGCTGCGACTCGAAGCCGAGGCCGATCGGTTGGGGAACGCGAGCCAGCCAGAGCCGGTCGTGGGTCAAGTCGCCGCGCCGCCAGGTCACATCCGGCACGCGGGAGAGGTAGAACAGGCCACACAGCGCGGTCGGGACGATGGCAATGATCAGCACCAGGAGCAAACTGCCATACCAACTGATATTTTGGCGGAGGGGGTCGGAGTCCTGCTGCGTCATCGCTCGAATCAGGCCGCAATCACAAAGGCTACGGCATAATCTCGGGTGTGGGACAGGCTGACCTGGATGTTTTCCAGGCCTAATTCGCGGGCCAGGGTTTGGGCCGCGCCGTGCAGGCGCAGGCTGGGTTTGGAACGTCCATCGCAGACCACTTCGATTTCCTTGAAGGCTACGTCGCCGATGCCCGTGCCAAAGGCTTTGCCGACCGCTTCTTTGGCCGCCCAGCGCACCGCCAGGGAGGGCAAACGGCCCCCGCAATAGGCTAATTCCTGCTCGGTGAAGACGCGGTTGAGGTATCGCTCGCCGAATCGTTCAATGGTGCGCGCCACCCGCGCCACTTCGATGATGTCCACGCCTATGGCCTTCATCCTGCAAGCTCCTAAGGACATTGTAGCATCGATCAAAGCAAAACAAAAACCCCTCGACCCGTAAGGGGTTGTCCAGAAATAACTTGTCATTTTTGCAGGATGTTTCTTGGAAAAAAGTGAAAAGTTATTTTTTGATTAAATCCGTGGAAATCCGTGAGCAATTATTACTTTTCGGCTTAAATGTTAAATTTGTCAGTCAACCAGGATCGAGGGGTCACGATCGGCGCTGAAGCGTCAGTGGAAGAGCAGCATCGACTGGGTGTTATTTGGAACCTCGAAATCGGCCCCAATGATGATTCGAATATCAACATCGCTCTTGAGGTTGGGGCTGCGACGGATGTTTTCCTCGGAAACGTTGAACATCTCGGCCAGCACCTGGAGGGTCAATTGCTTGCCGCTATAGTCTACGATGACGGTGTGGGGATAATCGGCCAGGTCGGCGTCGCCGAATTGGACGACATTGAAGCCCTGTTGCCGCAACATCTCGGACGTATCGAGCGACAGGTTGGCCTGACCGGTGCCGTTTTGAACGACGATGGAGGCCGCTTCCACGTTGAGTTGCTGGACCAGTTCTTCTTGCTGCTGAACCTGCTCCTGAATGGCAGCGGCCTGGGCGGCGGCCTGGGCGGCCTGGGCAGCCTGGATTTCCTCCGGCGTTGGGCCTTGTGGCTCCGTTTCGGCGAACATTTCATCGATGACCGGGCGAATCTTCTCGCGCAGCGGCAGCAAGACCATCGCCCCCTGATCGGTGACGTAGTCCACCGTCATTTGGGTGTCGATGATCCTGCTCTGGATGCCTTCAGGCTGAATCTCATCGGCCAGAGCCGCCAGCTCCAAAATATCGACCAGTTGCAAGTCGGTTTCGACCGTACCGGCCATCGTAGACCACAACTCCGGGACCTTGGGAATGATGCCGAGTTGCAGGGCCTTTTCGCGGATGGCCAACAGCACCTGTTGCTGCCGGGCCGCCCGTCCAAAGTCCGAGCCGGGGGCGTGGCGGGTTCGGGCGTACTTCAGGGCCGTGTAACCATCCAGGTGGCGGGGGCCGGCCTCGATGTAGAAGGGGTCGTAACCGTAGTTATTGTCGGGATAGGTTGGGTCGTTGATGGTTTGCGGCACATCCACATCAATGCCGCCCAGCGTATCGACGATTTTGCGAAAACCATCAAAATCGACTTTTACGTAAAAGTGAATCGGCACGCCCAGGTTGTATTGGACCGTTCTCATCGCCAGGGCCGGGCCGCCGCCGGGGTAGGCATTTTTCTCACCGCTGTAAAAGGCGGTGTTAATTCGATTTTCGCCGTAACCGGGGATGGTGACCCACAAATCACGCGGGATGGAGAGCATCCCGGCTGTTTTGGATTCGGGATCGACGGTGGCTAAAATCATCGTATCGGTGCGGGCGAATTGCTCGTTAGGGCGCTTGTCGATGCCCAGGAGCAAAAAGTTGACCCGCTCTTTCTTTTCGTAGTTGGGGAGGGGCACGCCGGTAATGCCTGTTACGGGCACATCGCCGCCGCGTTGAGGCAAGGTGATGGCAATTGGCGAGTTGGTGTTGGTTGCCGCCCGGCCAACGACCGGCATAGTTAGATCAACGTAGGGAACCGTCGGCAAGTCTGAGTTGGCGACGACATCTTTGACGGTGAAATAGAAGAGGTATCCTACATAACTTCCAGCAACCAAAAAGGCCAACGTCAGGGCTACCGTCAATAGCCGATAGAAAAAAGATGGCGGTGGCACTTGAAGGGTTCGCTGCGGTTGAATAGTTGTTCTCGGCGTCATAATGGCGTGAATTATAGCACAATGTCGGACCTGGTCAAATTAACGTAGGCCAAAGTGCGTAGGCAAATTCGCTTGGTAGTGCGACATGGTAACGGGCGTAGTGGGGATGATTCCGACTGTGGCGCTGGTAACGGCCCTATCCTAACTCGAAGTCCGGCCTGAGGCAAATCGCCAACCTGGCGATTAAGCATCGAAAAAACGCGCCTCGCTGGGCCGGATAAGCCCGCTCGCAGCTATGAAAATCAACAACCCCTCCGATTTTTTGGAAATATTGCCAAAAAATCGGCGCAAAAATCGGGTTTCTAACGGTGCTACAGTTTTGCACAGGGTTACTCTAAGCCGAATCTTGAGTGTTATGTTAAATGAAGGGGGTCATCTTGGACGGCTGTGGAACCGACGCCCGGAAATTGCCGTTGTAAGGCGTAGGTTATTCGTAGGGTAAGCGTATGTTAAAAATCGAGCAAACTGCGCCCAGGGACTCTTTGCCACCCCCATCTTGCAGGGGCAGGCGCGCCCGACCGTGGCATCTTTTCCAACCCGGCGATGATCCTGAAACCTAAATTGCCTTTCGGCGTATTTATAGATAGACTGGCGCCCAGCCGCAGCAGTCGTCCCGAGCCTGACGGCACATCATCCGCGCAAAGTCGCCTGGGGCTAACCTATAGCCCACAGGGTGCTGCGCTTAGGTGCTGCGCTTAACCCCCAGGCTAAGCGGGCAAAGGACGATAAAGCGCCCTGAACGGCCAGATTTTTAGCCCGAAAGGGCCTGGCTCTCTCAGCACGGGTCTTTTAGGTCCGCGCGATCCAACAGCACCTTATTACCGATTTAATTTTTTGAGCTCAATTACTCTGCCAAACGGCTCAAGGCGGAATAAATTCCGCACTCCTCTACGCCGGGCGGAAAATACCCAAAATTTTTACCCCTCCCTGTCCTTCCCCACCGGAGGGGGCCTGTGAGGGGTCCTTTCAAAAGGAGAAATATCATGGTAACTACCCCGGCCCCGAAGGCCATTCCCCTTTGGAAACTTCTATCCGGCATCATCGACCAACCTGCGAGGACCTTCCAAGCCATCCTGGCCCAATACTCCTGGCGGATGTGGGCCGTGCCGCTGCTGATCGTTTTGCTGGCCTTCGTCGCCTTGACCGTGATCGGCGCGCCGTATGGCCTGGAGTTTGCCCGCCGGCAGATCGAGCAGCAACTGGCCACAATGCCACCCGGCGATGCCGAAGCCGCTCGTCCTCAAATGGAGCGGTTCGTTACGCTGCCAACCATCCTGATCGCCGGGCTGGGTTTTGGCGGTCTGGGGGTGATCGCCGGCATCGTGGCCCAGGCCACAGTGCTCTACTTCACCGCGCTGGTGGCCGGCGGCGATATGAAGTTTAGCGCTCTGTTCACGATGAGCGCCTGGTCCCGCCTGCCGCTGGCCGTCGGATTTCTGGCCCAGGCCGGATATATCGCCGTTGCCCGGCGGATCGTTCGGTACCCGGGCCTGGCGGCGCTGGTCGCCAGCGGCAATTTGATCGAGGACAGCCGTAATCCGCTCTTCCTCCTGTTAGGACGGATTGATCTGTTTTGGTTATGGCATCTGTTGTTGGTGGTTGTTGGCCTGGCCGTTGTGGCCCGTTTCAGCCGATTCAAGGCGTTGGTCCTGACCCTGATCTACGCCGCCCTGTGGCTGGTGACAATGGTGATCCCGGCGCTGCTGCAAACCGCGCTGGGCGGGGGAGGGTAGCTTTCGCGCGGGCGCACTTGACAAATGCCCCAGGTCATGGTATATTGCTGTCAACCATATTGAATTAAACATACTTAGTCCTGATACAACAACTGGCAAAGCGAACGATGCATCAACGGCGAAAACGCGGACACGAATTTTGGGAAGCCTGGCGGTCGCGCCGCGGCGCGGCAGGAAGCTCACCGCGTGATGCGGCCCGGGCCTGGCGCGACCATTTGTGCGAGTTTCTCGGCCAGCCGCCGGAACAACATTGGTTTTTCGGAGGACGGCGCTTCAAGGCGGGGCCGTGGGGCCCGCAGGGGTTCAACCCCCTCGTGGGCACTTTCCTGAGCAAGGGTGGGGGTCTGTTGCCCCTCCTGGTGCTGCACTTATTGGCCGAGCAGGCTCGTTATGGCAACGACATTATGAGCGAAATCGAGGCGCGCACCCAGGGACGCTGGTCGGCCAACCCGGGCGCCATCTATCCCTTGCTGGAGCTGCTTGAACAGGGCGGGCTGGTCGAGAGTGAATGGGAGGCTCCCCACAAACGAACGCGCCGTTTCTACCGCCTGACCGAACAGGGCCGGGCCGAATTTGCCTGGCTCAAGGAAGTCATGCGGCCCAAGTTAGAGGAGGCGATGACCACCTTTCAACGGCTATTGGCAGACCTGTACGCTGAGGAGGGGTGATAAAAGATTGGGGAGACGGTTGTGAGGGGGTACTACATCAGTCTAATGATCTATGCCAAGAATTGGAGGTAAGGCACAAAATGGAAAAAGTGATCAACGAATTCAAAGTCGTCGAGACCGACGACGGCTTCCGCATCGAGATCAAGGGAGATAAGGAGGCCATTCGCCGTATGTTGGGCATCTTTGGTGGCAAAAGCCCCTTTGGCCCCAAGGGTCCGTTTGGCCGTGGTTTTGGCTTCGGCTTTGGCCCTCGCTTTTGGGCTGGCTTCGGCTGCTGCGATGCGTGGGGATGGGCCAAAGAAGATGAAGAGAGCAGCCAAAAAACGGCTCGCGCCTGAGGGAAACCGGATCGATGCACGCCTTGAAACGCGCTGTTAACTACCTTGGCCCCTACTGGCTCATCGCGGTTGGAGCCATCTTCAGTCTGATTATGGTCACGGCGGCCAACCTGCTCAGCCCCCAACTGTTGCGCTGGGTGATCGACAGAGGCATTGCCGCCCAAAACCCGGCCGCCATCGCCTGGGGCGCAGCCGGCCTGATCGCGGTCGCCTTGCTGCGGGGGCTATTCAACTTCGCCCAGGGCTACTGGAGCGAAAAGGCCAGCCAGAGCGTGGCCTTCGACGTGCGCAACGAATTGTTCGCCAAAATCCAGGGCCTCAGCTTCAGCTATCACGACCGGGCCCAAACCGGCCAATTGATGACCCGGGCCACCAGCGATGTCGATCTGGTGCGCCAGTTTACGGGCCAGGGGCTTTTTCAGTTGCTCAACGCCTTGATTATGCTCTTGGGCAGCGCCATCGTTCTGTTTGTTATGAACTGGCGGCTGGCCCTGATCACCCTGGCCGTGATCCCCCTGATGTTCCTGGTGATGGGCCGTTTTGTGATGGTCATCCGCCCCCTGTTCGAGCGAATTCAGGCCAGGTTGGGCATCTTGAACACGATCTTGCAGGAAAACCTGGCCGGGGTGCGGGTGGCCAAAGCCTTTGCCCGCGAGTCGTTTGAGATGGACCGCTTTTCGGCGGCCAACGTGGCCTACAAAAACCAGAACATCGCCGCGGCCAGGGTCTTCTCCACCAACTTCCCCCTGTTTTTCTTCATCTCCAACCTGGGGGTGGTGGCCATCGTCTGGGTTGGCGGCCTGCAAGTCATCGGCGGCGGTCTCAGCCTCGGCGAACTGGTGGCTTTCAATACCTATCTGACCTTCCTGCTTATGCCGATCTTTATGATCGGCTTCATCGCCGGCATGATGACCCGCGCCGCTGCCAGCGCCCGGCGCATCTTCGAAGTGCTGGACGCCCGCAGCGAGGTGATCGAGCAAGCGTCTGCCCAACCGCTGCCGCCCCTGGCCGGGCGGGTCGTCTTTGACAACGTGACCTTTCGCTACGTCGGCCAGGAGCGCAACGTGCTGGACGGCGTCAGCTTCACCGTAGAAGCGGGCCAGACCGTGGCCATCCTGGGCGCGACCGGGTCGGGCAAAAGCACCATCATCAACCTGTTACCCCGCTTTTACGAGGTGAGCGGCGGCCGGATTCTGGTCGATGGCTTCGACGTGCGCGAAGTCACCCTCGACAGCCTACGCTCCCAGATCGGCATTGTCTTGCAGGAAACGACCCTCTTTTCCGGCACCCTTCGCGATAACATTGCCTACGGCCGCCCGGAGGCCAGCGATGAAGAGGTGGTGACGGCGGCCAGGGCGGCCCAGGCCCACGAGTTCATCCTGGCCCAGCCGGAGGGCTACCAGACGCGGGTGGGCGAGCGCGGGGTTGGCCTGAGCGGCGGGCAGCGGCAGCGGATCGCCATTGCCCGCGCCCTGCTGCTGGACCCTCGCATCCTCATCCTCGACGATAGCACCAGCGCCGTGGACGCCGAAACCGAGCACCACATTCAAGAGGCCCTGGCCGGCCTGATGCGGGGGCGAACCAGCTTCGTCATCGCCCAGCGCATCAGCACCGTGCGCAACGCCGACTTGATCCTCGTCCTGGAGCGGGGCCGGATTGCGGCCCAGGGCCGGCACGAGGCTTTGTTGCAGGAGAGCGAGCTGTACGCCGACATCGTCCAATCGCAGTTGCGTGAGGACGCACTTTCGCCGGAGGTCCTCTGATGAGCATGATGCAACGCCGTTTTGAAATGACGGCGCAACTCGAGGAAGAAAAAGCGGTAAACCGGACCGCCGTCGTCGGGCGCTTGCTGCGCTACCTGACGGCCTACTGGCCCTACCTGATCGTGCTGTTCCTGACCGTCGTCGCCAGCGCCGGGGCGTTGGCGCTGGCCCCCTTCCTGATCGGGCGGGCTATCGACCAGTTCATCGTCCCCGGCGACCGGGCCGGGCTGGGGCGGACGATGGTCCTCCTGATCGGCGTTTACCTGCTCAACGCGGTGGCCTTCGGCGGCCAGTTCTACCTGATGGGCTGGATCGGCCAGGAGGTGCTGGCCAGGTTGCGCCGGGAGATTTTCGCCAAAATCCAACGCCTGTCGCTGAGCTACTTCGACAAGCACGACGCCGGCGATTTGATGAGCCGCCTGGTCAACGACGTGGACGTTCTCAACCAGTTCCTGGGCCAGGGCTTGATCCAATTGGTGGGCGGCGTGTTCCAGATGGCGGCCATCGTCGTGGCCATGATCGCCCTCAATTGGCGGCTAGCCCTGGCCACCTTCAGCGTCATCCCCCTGATGGTCATCGTCACCAACTATCTTTCGCGCCGGGCCCGGGTCGCCTTTCGAGAGAGCCGCGAGGTGCTGGGCGACGTTTCGACAGAGCTGGAGGAAGGCATCTCCGGGGTGAAGGTGGCCCAGGCCTTCAACCGGGCCGAGGTCAACCGCGAACGGTTCGCCCAACTCAACCAGGCCAATCGCGAGGCGAACGTCAGCGCGGTGAGCATTACCTCCGCCTTTTCCCCGGCGATGGAAATCCTCAACGCCCTGGCGATGGCCATCGTGGCCGGCTACGGCGGCTTTTTGGCCCTCAGCGGGGCCCTGAGCGTGGGTACGGTCGTCAGCTTCTTGCGATACGTGCAGCAATTCTTCCGGCCCGTGCAGCAGATCAGCCAGTTTTGGGCCGTGGCCCAGGCGGCCCTGGCCGGGGCGGAGCGTATCTTCGAGCTGCTGGACGAGCCGCTGGACCTGGTCGATGGGCCGGACGCGCGCCCGATGCCCACCCTGCAAGGCCGGGTCACCTTTGAGGACGTGCACTTCGCTTACGACGCCGGCCAGGCCGTTTTGCGCGGCATCGACCTGACCGCCGAACCGGGGCAAATGGTGGCTATCGTCGGGCCGACGGGGGCCGGCAAAACGACCGTGGTCAACCTGATGGGGCGCTTCTACGACGCGACGGCCGGGCGAGTCGCCATCGACGGGGTCGACGTGCGGCAGGTAACTCAGGCCAGCCTACGCGGGCAGATAGGGCTGGTCTTGCAAGACAACTTTCTCTTTTCCGGGACCGTGGCCGATAACATTCGCTACGGGCGGTTGGAGGCCACGGACGAGGAGGTGGAGGCGGTGGCCCGCGCCGTGGGGGCGCACAGCTTCATCCGCCAGTTGCCCGATGGCTACCAGACCGAACTCGGCGAGCGCGGCGGAACCCTCTCCCAGGGCCAACGCCAGCTGGTCAGCTTCGCCCAAACCCTGCTGGCCGATCCGCGCCTGCTCATTTTGGACGAAGCCACGGCCAGTGTCGATACCCGAACCGAGTTGATCATTCAGGAAGCGCTGAAAACGCTCCTGGCCGGGCGGACCAGCTTCGTCATCGCCCACCGGTTGAGCACCATTCGAGACGCCGACCAGATTTTGGTGATGGAAGAGGGGCAAATCGTGGAGCGCGCCCAAAGCGCCGGTGGCCGCTCGGCCCACGAGGCGCTGCTGGCCCGGGGCGGCGTCTACGCCCGGCTGTACGCCCGCCAGTTCCGGAGCGT
>JBHHXL010000140.1:0-11345 GCA_046757065.1 Anaerolineae bacterium | reverse complement strand
AAAATAACCCCCTCCCCAACCCTCCCCCGATATCGGGGGAGGGAGTCGCGCCAGCGACGGAGGTGAGGGCAAAATTTTCATGACCTGAATTCGGGATAAGCAGAAATAGGGCACGGTCAATAAGATTAGCTCACGGATTAACGCAGATTGACACGGATAAAGCTAGAAAAATTGAAAAACCTGTGTTTTTCCGTGTAAATCCGTGAGCCATTTTCTTATCCCGAACTGAGGTTTCATGCATCACGTCGTTGTCGTCCCACAGGGACTGTCCGACTCCCCTGAAAATAGGAGTGCAAACCTTGGTTTGCCAGGGCAGAGCAAGCTCTGCACTCCACGCTTCGCGTCGTTGCTGTCTCGTAGGGGCTGTCGCACTTCCCTGAAAATAGAAGTGCAAACCTTGGTTTGCCTGGTGGTGGGTAGCCAGGCATGGTATTGAGGGCTTCAGCCCTTGCCAGCCTCACAGGGCTAAAGCCCTTAATACGGTTGCCTTTCGGCGGCGAAGCGCGTCGCCGCACCCCCAGGGGGCGTGCTGGCTCCTCAGCCCCTCCCCCTGCTCAAGGGGAGGGAGCTGCCATAGGCGACGGGTGGGGGTCAGCTATACCTCCAAAATAGGGCTGTAACATAGCTCCGGGCCGTCCACAAACGTTGACGCACAAGCCGCAGCCGTAGCATTTATCGGCGTCGATCACGGCCAGTTTATCCACCATTTGAATCGCATCGAAAACGCAGACACGCGGGCACAAGCCGCAACCGTTGCACAGGTCCGTTACCTCCGGCACAACCACTTCCGTGATCGCTATCCGGTTGTTCAGCCGCCGCTCTTCGATGCGCCGCAATGTCAGGCCGCGAATGTCTTCCAGGCTGGAGTAGCCCCTGTCTTGCAGGTAGTTTTCGATGCCGGTCAGGATTTTCTTGTATGCTTTCAGACCGCGCAGATGGCCGACCGTCGTCATCCCCACCGCCGTCGCGCCCGCCATGAAGTACTCGATGGCGTCCTTCCAACTGGAGATGCCGCCGGTGCCGATGACAGGTACGTCAACGGTCTCCGCCACTTCCATCACCATACGCAGGACGATTGGCTTGATGGCCGGCCCGGTCAGGCCGCCGACCCCGCGCGGGCCGCCCAGCCACGGTTCGCCGGTCTCGATGTCGATGGACAGGGCCGGCCCAATCGAGTCGCAACAGGTAATCCCGTCGGCCCCGTTCTCGACGGCGGCCTGCGCCCACTCGCGCACGTTGTGCATAAATCCGCCGCTGAATTTGGCGATGACCGGTATGTTCACGGTATCGGTCACGGCCTTGAACGTTTCCGCCCACGGCGTCGGATCGGTGAAGCCGGGTTGCGGCATTTCTGTGCCCGGAAACATCGCCTCAAGGATTTCTTTCATATGCGGGCAGACCGTCGGCACCTCGATCATATCCGCCCCGGCGGCTTCGGCCTGCGCCGCCAGTTCAGCCGCCTCTTCCGCCCAGCGGCCGGCCAGGTTGACGATGATCACCATATCGTTTCCCTCGCGCGCCCTGGGCAGCTCCTCGTTCCACCATTGCTCCGCCGGGTGGATGGTGCTGAGCACCGTGTTGAGGAAGCCGCCGTTGACCTGCGCGAAGCAGGGGAGAATATCGGGCACCGGTTGGGCGACGATGGTCTTGGTGACGGCGGCAGCCGGGCCATACCGGGCGACCTCGGCCATAATGGTCCCGTTCTCGGTATGATTGCCGGCGGCGATGATGATCGGATTCTTTAGTTTGATCCCGGCCAGGTCTACAGACATATCAACTGCCATAACACGCTCCTTATCTTACCACCTGTCCCACCACTTCTTGATGTCAAAGTCCTCTGCCATAGCTGAGGCGGCGTTGTAGCCACAGGCGCCGCTGAGACCGCCCTCGGGGTGGGTGCTCGGCCCGCACAGGTAGAGGCCCTCGAAGGGCGTCCGGTAGGGCGGATAGCCGTAAAACGGACGGAAAATCGTGAGTTGGTCCTGGGCGCGTTCGCCGCCCATAAGCGAGGCTTTCCACATCGAGATGTTGCGCCGTTCGATGTCCAGCGGCGAGTCGACCGACATCTTGAGCACGTTCTCGCGGGTCATATTCGGCGCGAACTCGCCCACCCAGTCGTATAACTGCCAGCCGTAGTCCTCCTTGATGTCGTCCCACCTCTCCGCGCCCCCTTCCAACTCGTAGACCGCAGGCTGCCAGAGGAGCATGGTATGCTTGCCCTCCGGCGCCTGGCTGGGATCGACCAGCGTCGGAATGATGGCGTACGGCAGGTAGGTGGTCGAAGCCTGGCCGGTGCGGATGTCGGCCCACAATTGCAGATAGGCATCGTCGGGCGGATCGGGCATGACGCCCACCGTCCAGGCCCGCAGCAGATCGGGGTTGAACTCCGCCGCCTTCCACTGCGGCGCTTCGTTGAGCGCGAAGTGCGGTGTAAACAACGTAAACTCGTCGGCCCGGAAGCGATTGACCTGCCGCACGAAGAAGGGATCGAGCTGGTCCTCGCCGATCATCCGCAGGAACGTTTGCCTCGGTTCGACGTTGCTGGCGACGGCTTTGTGGGCGGTGAATTGCGTGCCGTCCTCCAGTTCGACGCCGGTGGCGCGCTGGCCGTCAAGCGTGATCCGGGCCACGTGACAGTTCCGCAAGACCGTGCCGCCGTTGGCTTCGATCACCCTGGCCAGCGCCTCGGCGGTGACCGACGAGCCGCCGACCGCGCAGCCGACGCCTTGCGTGTGGTGAATAATAGGCAGCAAGGGTGGCAAGAACGTGCCGCTGCCGGGGAGATCGTCGGTGCCGGTCTGGTTCATAAACAACAGAATCCAGCCCCGCACTTCGGGCGACTCGAACAGGTCGTACACGGCGTTGCGGGTGCTGGTGAGCTGGGTCTTGACCAGCTCCGAGCCGTCGGGCGTGGCCATCATGGCCGACCAGGCCAGCCAGGGGGCGGACGGCGGCGAATAGAGGAAGGTGCGCGACCCGTCCACCATGCCCCGGTAGCTCTGGCAGAAATCTCGATAGGCGCGGGCGTCGCGCTCGGAGAAGCGGGCCACCTCCTGCACGGTCCGCTCCAGGTCACGATACAGGACCAGGCAGCGACCATCCGGGAAGACACAGGCGTGCTGCACCTCGGGAAAGACGTACTTCGAGCCGTACTTCTCCAATTCAAGGTCCTCGTAGACCGGCCCCAGGTGAATCCAGACGTGCATACACGAGTGCGGATTGTGCTTGAAGCCGGGCAGCGTCAGTTCCTCGGTGACGCAGCCGCCGCCGACGAACTCGCGCCGCTCAAGCACGAGTACCTTCTGCCCGCCCTTGGCCAGATAAGCGCCGCAGGTCAGGCCGTTGCTGCCTCCGCCGATAATGATAATGTCATACGTTTGATCTGTCATATATTGCCTCCTTTTGGAGATTAGAGATTGGGAGATTGGAGATTGATTGGCGAACCTCCTAATCTCCAATCTCCAATCTCCAATCTCCTGATAATGGGTTATTTTGGTCTCGATCACGGCGTGGCAATCCACACCGGCTGTGAACCCCGGCCCTAGGCCGAGCACGAACGGCGCATCGGTGATTTGCGTGCCGAGGTTGACCTTGGCCATGCGTCCATCAACCACGACCGCCGGTTGAATCTCGGAGAGCGCGCTGCCCTTCTCGTCAACCAGCACCGGCACACAGCCTGCGCCTGCGAGTTGCAGCCCTTCGGCTGCATTAGGCCCTAATGACCCTCCTCAAATCTTGGAAGATCGTCTGTAATCTCATAATAGTCACCCGCATTTGAAACCCAAATGTGCATTGCCGTCTTCAGGTTAGCTGTCTGGTCTAATGTGCCGGCAGCAATTGATATTGTTTTCCGCCCCTTCAACTTCCAGAAAAGGCTGGAACCACAATGTTTGCAAAAACCGCGATATACATTGCCACCGATATCATCTTGAATAGAACGATACCATTGAAGGCCATCATCCATTGAAAAAGATAAATTCTCTCGCGTCACTGAAGTATAAGCCCCATAATGACCATGTATGCGAAGACACATACGACAATGGCAATTGATAACATCACGCAACGAACCACGAATCTCATACCTGACAGCGCCGCACAAGCAACCTCCCGTTGTTTTTACGTTATCTCCAGACATCTGTCACTTCCTTTACTCGTTTTATAATTTACAATTTATACCTATCCAGGCTCTGGGTAATTTACCATTTACAATTTTTTTACTACTCAAATGTGACAGTTATAAAATTCTCGCCTGAACAGTTAAAAGATCAATGAAACGACGTGCCGCCATCGACCGTCATCGTCTGGCCGGTGAAAAAGGCGCTGTCATCCGAGGCCAACCAGACCAAGGCCCCAACCAGGTCTTCGGGTTGCTCGCTGCGCTTGATGCACTGGCGTGAGGCAATCGCCTCGGCCAGGGCCGATCCGGCCAGCACTTTGCTGGCCTCGGACATGGTGAAGCCGGGGGCGATGGCGTTGACGTTGATGCCGTCCTCTCCCAGCTCGCAGGCCAGGGCGCGGGTGAAGCCGATGACCGCGCCCTTGGAGGTGATATAGTGGGCGATGCCCGGCACCGGCAGGTGAAACGCGCCGGAGGTCATATTGATGATGCGCCCGCTCCCCTGCCGCCGCATATAGGGCACGACGGCCCGCGCGCAGTAGAACAGGCCGTCCACGTTGACCGCCATCAGCCTTTTCCAAGCCTCCGGGCTGATCTGGTCGAAAGGTTTCATCTCCAAACCGTAGTAGATGGCGGCGTTGTTGACCAGCACGTCGATGCGGCCATAAGCCTCGACGGTGGCCCGGGCCATTGCCCCGGCGCTTTCCGGGTCTGAGACGTCGGTCGGGAGGGGGAGCGCCTGGCCCCCACCCGCCTTGATCTCGGCGGCGACGGCCCGGGCCTTCTCCGCGTTGATCTCGGCGATGGCGACCCTGGCCCCTTCCTGGGCCAGCCGGAGGGCAAAGGCGCGGCCAATGCCCTGCCCGCCGCCGGTGACGATGATGACTTTGTCTTTTAGAAGCATAGTTATCTCCGATTATCGCGGCCAGGTGTTCATAAACTCGATCAAGCCGTCCACTTCCGCCGGCGAGAGCAAGTTCGCCAGGCCGGGCATTTCGTCCCCACCTTCCATGATTTGCAGCCGGACATCCGCCTCGGTCTTTTGGCGCAGACGCTGCGGTGAATTGAGGATGATGTCTTGCGTGCCGGTGGGGATTGTGCCATCATCGCCGTGGCACCCGGCGCAGAACCAGATGAACGTTTCTTGGCCGCCTGCGGCCGATTCAGCCGGAAGACCGCTAGCCGTCAAAGTCCTCCCAATCTCGACCGCCGGCTTCTCCCAATTGCGGATGAAGGCCACCAGTTGGTCGATCTCCTGAGCGGTCAACGGCCCGCCCTCATCCTGCCCCCAGGCCGGCATCGCCGCCCGCGGCCGGCCATCGGCAATGGTGTGCCGCAGAAAGTCGTCGCTGACCGCCGAGAGCAGCCCTTTGTCATTCAAGCCGGGCGCTTTTTCCGTGCCCTGCCCATCATCGCCGTGACAGACCGCGCAATTGGCGACGAACAGCGCCGCACCCCGCCGAACCTGTTCCTCATGTAGCCCGGTCGCGTTGCGCTCCACCCGCGCCCGTTCGCTGAGGTGAAAGGTAAGGGCGATATTCAAAGCCACCAGCACCGAGGCCAGGGTGACAAACATCGGCCAGTGGTAACCGGGTCGCTTCTCGTTTTCCTCGGTCATAGCAGCCTTAATCCCATCAATCTATGCCAAACGCCGGCGTGCCGATGAAAGTCAACGCCGCCCAGGCCAGACCGGTAACGATCACCAGGGCCAGGGCCAGTTTGCCCCGCCGGGCGGTGGCCGGTCCCCGATCCAGATAGGGCAGAGCCAGCAGCCCTCCGACAATCAAGGCCGGAACCAGGAAGCCGCCGACGAGTTTGGGCGTGATCTTCAGCAATCCTTGCAGAAAGAGAAAATACCAGGGCGCTTGCGCGTGGGCCGGCGTCAGAAATGGATCCGCCTGATCTTCCAGGGGCGCATCGTAGCCCAACGCGGTCGCCAGGAACAAGACGGTCAGCACCAGGGCCGTCACCATCAACTCAGCGACGAACAGGTCCGGGAAAAAAGGAATGTGCTTGCGAACAGACGGTTTGCTCATAAGCCGTTACAGCGGTCGAGAGATGCCCTGCTTGCGAACTTTGAAAATGTGAAAACTGATGCCGACAATGACCAGGACCGGCAGCACGAAGACGTGCAAAGCGTAGAAACGAAGCAGCGCGGCTGCGCCAACCTCCGGCCCGCCTCGCAGGATATACAACAAACTGGACCCGATGCCGGGAACGACCTCCGCCATACCGGTGCCGATGGTGATCGCCCAATACGATAACTGGTCCCAGGGCAGCAGGTAGCCGGTGAAACTAAAGGCCAGCGTCGATAACAAAAGCCCCACGCCCACCATCCAGTTGAGTTGCCGGGGCGGCTGGTAAGCCCCGGTGACAATGACCCGGGCCATATGCAAAAAGACGGTGATGACCATCCCTTCGCCTGCCAGGCGATGCATATTCCGGATCACGTTGCCATAGGGGATGGTGGTCGACAGGGCAACAGTGCTCTGGTAAGCCTCTGCCGGCGAGGGGACGTAGTAGAACATCAACAGTGCGCCGGTTACGACCTCGATCAGGAAAAACAAAATCGTCACCCCGCCCAGGCAAAGCGTGTGCCGGACGGCGTACAAGGGCACTGCCGCCGGCCGCAAATGGAGGAAGAAATTTTGGCGCAGCAGCCCGTAGCGTTTGCCGGTCGGCACCTGGTCTCCGTCGATCAACAACTGCCATACTCTTCGCATCTTCAGCCCATTTCGAGCATCTGGTGACATTAGACTACACTTTTACTGCCTGCGAGGGCTCGTAGCGCTCGCGTTGAATAATATGCCGCGTATCCACCGTCAACTGGCCGCCCTGGAGCCCAAGTTCAAAGAGCGAAAGCGGCAGCGGCGGCGGCCCCGACAGCACCTCGCCCTCCAAATTGTAGCGACCGGCATGGCACGGGCAGGCGAACAGTTTCTTGTCCTCGTCCCACGGCACCAGGCAGCCCAAATGCGTGCAACGTTGGTAGAGAGCCAGCAAACCATCGCCATTGTGGACGAGGTAGAAACGCCCGGCCCTGACGTGGGTGACCGAGCCCGGCGGAAAATCCTCCGGGGCGCCGAGGGTGAACACGCCGCCGAAACCTTCTGTTTGTTGAGGCTCCAGAAACCTGGCGATGATACGCAGGGCTTCCAAGATTGCCAGCAACAGGGCCGCGGCCGCGGTCGTAGCCAGGAATCTACGCCGGGGGATTTCGGCGGCGGCGGTATCTGTTGGCTGCGTTAGCTTACCGGTTTTCAATGGAATAGCTGTCCTTTTGCGGATGGCCCTCCCCCCGACCCCCTCCCAGGATTGGGAGGGGGAGATTAGCTCCCCTCCCCCAATGTTGGGGGAGGGGCCGGGGGTGGGGGCCAGTCCCGGCAACAACCTACGAGGTTGGCTCATCCTCTACACTCAAGTCCTCGCGTTCTTCAAAAGTCTCTTCTCCGTGCGTTATCTCGTCGTGACACTCAAGGCACTCGACCTTGCGCGACAGGAACGTCGTCTCAGAGAAAATGTGCAGTTCGTGCATCGGTTGTCCCTCGCCGGCGCGGGGGTCGATCTGGCCGTGGCAGGCCAGGCAGCGTTCGGGCCGCACGCCGCCATCGCCGACGGTCACGCTGGCGTGGCATCCGGCGCCCGTGCAATCCCGTTCGTTCGTGGCGGCGATCACCTCGACGTGGGTCTCGTCGCGCGGCGTCTCGTGGCAGGTAAAGCAGTCGCCGACGGCGGTGGACTGCCCTTCGCGGCCCATGAAATGACACCAATAGCAGGTCGACTCGCGCACTTGAAAATGAAAGCCGTCCACGATGTGCGCGTGGCAGTTGTTGCAGCGCATCGTGATCCCGTACTCGTTGCCGGGCGCTAATTCGGTGTGATTGAACTTAATATCCCCCCGGTAGGGAGCCTCCACGCCGATCAAACCGGCGCGGGGGTGGCAGTCCTCGCAATTCGCGTTATCCACCGTGCCGTGAGGTTTGGTGCCGAAGGTGCCCGCAAGGTTGTTCACAACTTCGGTCAGCCCAACGACCTTACCCTGGACGAACAGTTCCACGCCGGGCGGATAGTGGCAGGTATCGCAGGTCACGGTGCGGTGCGGGCTGCGGTTCCAGGCCTGATATTGTTCCTGCATGACGTGGCACGATCCGCAGAAGGTTGGATTGGCCGTGGCTTCAAACGAGTAGCTGACGCCAATTACCGGTATCAGGATTGCCAGCGGTAGGCCGACGAGAAAAACGCGCACCCAACCTCCATCGTTCAGCCAGCCTCGCAGAGAGCCTCCCCTGCGCACCAGGCTGCGGACGACCGGATAGAAGAACACCACGCCGAGGATCGCCAGGCCGACCAGAAATTGATCGGTCAGTTCGGGTGAGAACCGGTCGCCCGCGATGCGGACGAACTGGAAACCGATGGCCCCGGCGGAGAGCATGCTCAGGTAAATATACTCCGCCCCGCGTGACGAGACGAATAGAATCCCGAAAGCCACCGCCCCCACCAGCAAGGCGTTCAGACCCAGCGCCGTTCCCTCCCGCAGGCCGGCCAGGCCGCCGGCAATGCCCACCAGCAGGGCTGCGGCCTCAACCGGCTCGGCCAAATCCGCGCCGCGTGAACGGCGAAGCCACCAGCCCCACAAACCGTAAACCAGCGCCGCGCCGGTGAAATAGGCCAGGAACGCGGCGGGCGCGCCGCCCGGCGCAAAACGCAGCGCGAAAAGATAGGCCAGGGCCAGGAACACAGCCGCCGCGAACAGGTACCACCGTTCGCGGTGCAGCCGGGCCAGCCCGAGGTCGATAGCTGCCAGCAGCGCCAGCGCGGCGATGACCAGAACCGGCAGGCGCAACGGCGGGCTCAACCACAGGAGCATCCCGGCCAGATACAGGCTGGCCAGGTGGGCCGCCACCTCCAGGGGCGCGGCGTACGCCGCCCCCCCGCTGCGACGAAACCCGGCGCCCGCCGCCAGGAACGCAAGTTGCAGCGGCAGCGCCCACAAAAACATCGCCTCCAGCCCGCTGACCAGCCCCACGGCCAACAGGTAAGCGGCGGTAAGCAACACCGCCGCCGGGTAGAGATACGCGCTCCGGCGCGCGCGCCAGGTGAGCGCCGTGTAAGCCAGCCCCAAACCGGCGGTCACCAGGATGGCCGGACCGGCCGCCGGCGTCAGAAACAGGCCCACGACCGCCAGCAGGGCCAGCAGGTGTCCAGCCACAGAGAGAGCATCTAGCCGTCCGAGACCGCGCAGTTCGATTCTAAACATCGCTGCCAGCCTCGAGGACCTGCCCCCGACTTTCGGCCTGGTTTACGACCGGGGCGGCCAGAACGAACAGCGCCGCCCAGCCGGCCAGGAGATAAATTGTTAAGATGCGGTCCGCCATCGCGCCCAGAACGGAAGCGCCTGAGAAAACGAACCAGGTCAGGAAGAAGACGCGCGCCCCATGAGCCCCTCGCCGGTGGAGCCACAGGGCCACGGCCATCCCCAGCAGCCCGGGAGGCAGATAGAGCAAGCCCAGCAGCGAACCGCCCACCCCGGCCGCAACCAACCCGTTATAATACAGGTGCGCGGCCAGGATCGGCAGGGCGTAGAAGATGACCTCATCTCGCCACAGGAGGCCGAGCAAGAGGTAAAGGCCCAGCAGGATTCCGGCCACGACCGAGGCGGTAGCGACTCGATAATCAGCCAGGGCCAGGGGCAGCGTGATGGCTATGATCACGGTTAGCAGGCTACTCTCGTAGATTGAAGCGGCAGGCCCGGCCTGCCCGTGCTTCTGGACGCGGCGGCCGTAGAGCAACAGCGGCAGCAAGAGCGGCGGCACGAGGAGCATATCGGTTTGGGTGCTGCCGAACGGATCGAGCAGCCCCAGCACGACGAAGACCAGCAGGGCGTAGAATCCGCCCGCCACCCACAGGTATTGGTTGCGGGTTTCCAGCAGCGTCGGTTCGCGCCCGAAGCCCATCTTGCGGTAGTAGTAGACATAGACGCCGGCGGCAATGACCGAAGCCCAGTTGGCCCGGCCAACCGTCAGCATCAGCAGCGCGGCGCATCCGGCGGCCAGGTTCGCCAGCGTGAACTCAGTCCACTGAAAGGACTTCTCGCCCCAATTATCGATGGTCGATTTGATGCCCAGGCTGTACGTCCCCCCGAAGAAGTGCACGGAGAACAACGCCAGCGACAGCAGCAGTGCGGTCAGGTCCTGCCAGGCGTAAACGAAGGCCAGCAAGGCGATCAGGATGGCAACGCTGTAGGCCGGCGCGACGTGGGCCAGGCCGTGCGCCTCGTGGTAGCGGTCCGCGATCAGGATCATAGCCATACTCAGCGCGATCAACGGCAGGCCGTAGTACGCCGCCGGAAGCAAGGGAATTCCATACAGCGCCAGCAGAAACCCGCCGCCGAGCAGAATGGCCGCCGCGTAATGCAGGAACACCTCTTGCGTATCGAGATAACGGACGAAGAAAAAGACCGAGAAAGCCAGCAGCGGCAGACTGGCTCCCCAGGGGTCCTCCAGCGCGTAGGAGCGGGCGTTGGCCAGGATGTAGCCAACAAAGATAAGAACGACCAGATAGCCTGTGTGGTAGAGCGGTCGAGCCATTTTGCTCTGGCGCTCCGGGCCCAACGCTTTGCCCAGAATTAGCAAGGTGAGCGCCACGCCCAGCGCCAGCCACGGAAACGCTCGAACGCTAACCCCCTGGCCAAAGGCCAGCAGAAAATGGGCGATCACCGTCAGCGGCACGGCCAGGTACAGGAAGCCGGGCTTGCCGCTGCCGATGGTGATCAGATAGAACAATCCGGCCAGGATGCCCAGCACCATCACCCCGGTCAGGGGTTCGGTCAGGAGGAAGGTCGCTCCGCCCAGAAGCAACAAGCCCATAAAGATGGCGGCAACGACGTAGCTAATATCCTGGATGATGTCGTCGATGTCCTTTTCGCCGCGCAGATATTGGGCGGCCAGAAAGAACGGGAACAGCAGCAGGTACACGATCATACCCCGGTGTAGCGAGAGCCGGATCGTTTTGACCACGTCTTGCGGCGAAAGATAGACTTTGGTCGCATTCCAGTCGTCGGGGGGACTCAGTATCAGCAGGCGGTCCTCACGCCGCTCGATGGCGTCCAGTTCGATATCCGTTTTCATCAAGCGCGAGTCGATGCGCATCCTAATGTGTCCTCGATGTTGCATGCACCAGGGCCGAAAGCCCGTAAGGCGCTTCGAGACTTTCCATCCGAAACCCGATT
>JBHHXL010000139.1:0-11392 GCA_046757065.1 Anaerolineae bacterium | reverse complement strand
CGGGCCCTGGCCGGGCAGGGGACGGTGATTGGTTGACTGGGTATTGGTTAACTGGTTAATTGGTTAGCCGGTTAACTGGTTAACCAGTACCTGATCAACCAGCCAACCAACCCTTGGGACAGATAAAATTATGCAAACTTCGCAAATGCTCGAGCTTGAAAAGGCTCATATGTCCGGCGGCATCGGGCGGCGGCCCGTGGCCATTGTCCGGGCCGCCGGGGCGCGGCTGTGGGACAGCGACGGCAACGAGTACATCGATTGCGCCGCCGGGCAGGGCTGGGCCAACGCCGGCCATTCGCATCCTGAGGTGACCGGGGCCATCCAGGCCCAGGCCGCCGTTCTGGTGGCCCACACCGAGAGCAGCTTCAACGATCAGCGGGCCTTGTGGCTGGGCGAACTGGCCGCCGTGCTGCGGGACGCCCTGGGCGAGACGGAGCGGGGCGCGCTGGGTCGCATCCACGCCTGCAACTCCGGCGCGGAGGCCATCGAGGCGGCCATCAAAGTCGCCCGCTACTTCACCGGACGGCCGGGGATCGTTGCCGCCCGGCGCGGCTTCCACGGGCGGACGCTGGGCGCGTTGAGCGCCACCTGGAACCCGAAGTACCGCCGGCCCTTCGAGCCGCTACTGCCCGGTTTCAGCCACGTACCCTTCAACGATGTCGAGGCGGCCCAGGCGGCCATCAACGATGAGACCGCGGCCGTCATCGTCGAGGTCGTGCAGGGCGAGGGCGGGGTCAACCCGGCCCGGCCCGATTATCTGGCGGCTTTGCGTCGCCTGTGCGACGAACGCGGCGCGCTGCTGGTCGTCGATGAAATCCAGACCGGCTTCGGGCGCACCGGGCGCTGGTTCGCCGGCCAGCATTTCGATTTGCAGCCGGACGTGATCGCCCTGGGCAAGACCCTCGGCGGCGGGCTGCCGATGGGGGCTATCGCCTGGCGAGAGGGGCTGGGCCCGCTCAAGCCGGGCACGCACGGCAGCACCTTCGGCGGCAACCCTCTGGCCTGCGCCGCCAGCCGCGCCGTGCTACGGGTGATGCAAGACGAGCAATTGCCGGAGCGCGCCGGCCGCCTGGGCGGGTGGCTCCTGGCTGAACTACGCGCCCTCGATGCGCCGCTCGTGCGGGAGGTGCGCGGGCTGGGGCTGATGGTCGGCCTGGAATTGCGGCGGAAGGTCACCCCGGTTCTCAAAGCCCTGCTGGAGCGCGGCGTCTGGGCCCTGCCCGCCGGCCCAACCGTCTTGCGCCTGCTGCCGCCGCTGGTCATCTCCGAGGAGGATTTGCAAACCGTGGTCCGGGCGATTGGGGAGGCGTTGGGGGTTGGAGATTAGGAGGTTAGGAGATTAGGAGGCCAGGAAATTGGTTATGCAGCAAACCTGATTTACTAATCTCAGCAGACCGATTTTTGGAGCAGAGTGGGCTCCCACGCACACGAATCGGCGGCGTCGCGCAAGCGGCCGCCTCCGCTGATAAATTTGGATCTACTGAATCTCCCAATCTCCCAATCCCCAACCCCTTAGCCTACGGTCTGCCAAGTACGGGAAACCTTATGCAAACTAACGCCATTGACCTGCTAACCGAACTTGTCTCCATCCCCAGCCCCTCCGGCCGGGAGGGCGCGGCCTCGGCCTGTCTGGTCGATTGGCTGGCCGGGCGCGGCCTCGAGGCCCGGGTCGATGCGGCGGGCAACGCCGTCGGGGTCAAGGGCGACGGTGAGCGGGAGATTCTGCTGCTGGGCCACATCGACACCTTCCCCGGCGAGCTACCCGTGCGCCGCGAGGGAGATTTGCTCTACGGGCGCGGCGCGGTCGATGCCAAAGGCCCGCTGTGCGCCTTCGCCGCCGCGACCGCGCAAGTCGATGTGCCGGCGGGCTGGCGGGTGACGGTGGTCGGCGCGGTGGAGGAGGAATGCGCCACCAGCAAGGGCGCGCGCCACGTCCTGGCCCGGCGAGCGCAGCGAGCGCAGCCGCCCGTTTACGGCATCATCGGCGAGCCGAGCCGCTGGGACCGGGTGACGCTGGGTTACAAAGGGCGCTTGCTGCTGGACCTGATCCTGCGCGCGCCCTTCGCCCACTCGGCCGGGCAGGCGCGCTTGCCCGCCGAACGGGGGGTAGACCTGTGGCGGGCCGTGGAGGATTATTGCGCCGCGCTCAACGCGGAGCGGGGCGCGACGCGGGCCTTCGAGCGGCTGGAGCCGTCGCTGCGCCGTATCGCCAGCCGGGACGACGGCGCGTTTGGCGAGGTGGAAATGAGCCTGGGCTTCCGCCTGCCGCTCGACGTTGCCCCCGCTGCGCTGGAGGCCGGGCTGGCCGGGGTCATCGCTCAGGCCGTTGATCCGGCCCAGACGACCCCGGCCATAACGCTATCCACCCAATTTTCCGGCGCGGAATCGGCGTACAAAGGGGGCAAGGCCAATCCCCTGGTGCGCGCCTTTCTGGCGGCCATCCGCGAGGCCGGAGGCAGGCCGCGTTTCGTGGTCAAGACCGGCACGTCCGATATGAACGTCGTCGGGCCGCGCTGGCCCGCTACGCCCCTGGTGGCCTATGGCCCCGGCGACAGCGCGCTGGACCACACCCCGCAGGAGCACACCAGCCTGGCCGAGTTTTCGCGCTCGATAGAGATATTGGAATATGTTTTGCACCGCTTGATGGAAACGTAGTACCTCACCAAAAAGGTTTTGATAAACGTAGGTCACGCTTGCAGCGTGACTGTCACGTTAAAAACGTGACCTACTTGATGGACCGGTAGGAGTTACAAATGACTGTGGAAAACCCGTTTCAGTTTAAGTATTACCAACCCCGTGATTTGGAGATCATCGACACCACCCTGCGCGAAGGCTCGCAAACGTCGCTCCTGCACGACCATTACAAATATTTTTTCAACCGGGAGGACAAGGTCGAGCTGGTGCGGGCGCTGATCGTCTACGGCGTCAAATTCATCGAGCTGTTCGCCCCCATCGTCAGCCGGCGCGAGAAAGAGGACCTGGTTGCCATCAAAGAAACGCGAGATAGCCTGATCACCCAGAAGGGCTACACTTTTCTGCTGGCTCACGTGCGTTGCCATCCGGCGGATGTCGAGTCGGCAGTCGAGGCCGGCTTCGATGGGCTGAACTTCTACATCGGCACCTCGCCGACCTCGCGCAACTACAGCCACGGCATCGACCTGCCCAAAATCGTGACCCGCGCCCGCACGCTGCTGGAGGAGGTGCGGCGCGATTATCCGCATCTGGTCCTGCGTTTCAGCGGCGAGGACGCCTTCCGCACGCCGGAGGCGGACCTGTTTCGGGTGTATGACGAGATCGTGCCCTACGTCGACCGCTTGGGCACGCCGGACACCGTCGGCGTGGCGACGCCTTCCCTGGTGGCGGGGCGGATGCAGGCCCTGCGCCGGCGTTACCCGCAGACGCAGCTCGAAGGGCATTTTCACAACGACCGGGGCTACGCCCTGTACAACGCCCTGGAAGCCATCAGAGGCGGGATGCGCTACATCCAGACCACCATCCTGGGCATCGGCGAGCGCTCCGGCATCAACTCGATGACGGCCGTGCTGTTCAACCTGCACCTGGAAAAGGACTACGACAAGCTGGAGGGCTACACCCTGCGCGGCTCCTATCCTATCAACGTCCTCCTGGCCGATAAGCTGAACAAGCTGGTGCCCTCCTACGAGCCGGTCAGCCTGACCAATCGAACCCACACCGCCGGCGTCCACCAGAAGGCCGTTCTCAACAACAGCGCCACCTACGAGGCGCACCCGCTCGACCAGTTTGGCGTGACCGAGTCTGAGATTTTGCTGGGGCCGCTCAGCGGCTGGAATGTGATCCATTACTTTTTGAAGGAGATCAAAGGCTACCACATCGACGAGAGCAAGGCCAAGGAGCTGACCGCCGTCTTCAAAGACCGCGTCTACCAGATGGACCCGGAACAGGAGCCGGCGGAGTTCCTGATCGCCCTGGCCGAGAACGAATTCGGCCTGGCCCGCATCTCGGTTCCCGAACGCTTCCGGGGCCGGATTGTGCAAAATATGGATGAATTGGAGGAGGCCGATAGCACCCAGGAACGTATTTTGGTTCAGAGCTGAACACTGGATAATAGAAGAGGACGTTTATGCCGGCCAACGACACTTTTGACGTTTTGTTGCTGATCGCCCGGCCCGCGGCGGGCAAAAGCGAGATCATCCACTACCTCAAGAACACCGGCCCGGTCACGCGCCGCCGCCGCTTTCACATCGGCGATTTTGAGGAGATCGACGATTTTCCGATGTTATGGACCTGGTTCGAGGAGGATGCCATCCTGGCCGAGATGGGGAAACCCCGGCTGCACACCACGCCGGAGGGCTATTTCAAAGCGAGTTACCTGTGGGACGTGCTCATCCGGCGCATCTGCCTGGAGTACCGCAAACGCCTTCGCGACCGCGCTGATTACCACCGGCGATTTACGACCCTCATTGAGTTCTCGCGCGGCAGCGAGCACGGCGGCTACGCCCGCGCCTTCCAACACCTCAGCCCCGAAGTGGTGCAGCGGGCGGCGATTCTCTACCTCAACGTGTCATACGAAGAATCGCGGCGCAAGAACCAGCGGCGGTTTAACCCCCAGCGTCCCGACAGCATTCTGGAACACGGCCTGCCCGATGAAAAGCTGGAGCGCCTCTACCGCTACAGCGACTGGGCGGAGATCAGCGCCGCCGACCCCGAGTTTATCACGATTCAGGGCCGCCGCGTTCCGTATGCAGTCTTTGAAAACGAGGATGATGTGACCACGCAGGCGGGCGAGGCGTTGGGAGCCCGCCTGGAGGAGACGTTGGGGCGATTGTGGGAGATCAGCCGCTCCCGCCGTTGAGGGCAGAGCAAGGGCGACCGGAGGGACGTGAAGCGAGAGGGGGGAGAAAGCGTGGCAAACTGCCCATTTTGGGTTTTGCCAACAGCAGTCTCACCCGTTCATCATCCAATTCGCCCCCAAATTGAATCGCACCCGCGAAATCCTCCCCCCTGGCAAACCAGACTGTGTTATGGTATACTAGACGCAGGAATTGGTTGGGTAAACACCGCCGCACATTTCCAAAGAGACCCCCGGCGTCAGGCCCTGGTCTGGCGGACGCTGCCGGATCGGGCGCGTCAGGAGCGATTGCCGATAATGAAAAGCTCGCCTTCCAGGATTTCCAGGCGGGTGATCTCCAGGTCT
Organism: Anaerolineae bacterium; assembly: GCA_046757065.1. Taxonomy (GTDB): domain Bacteria; phylum Chloroflexota; class Anaerolineae; order 4572-78; family JBHHXL01; genus JBHHXL01. The sequence continues at coordinate 6,219 of JBHHXL010000139.1, read as the reverse complement.
AGCTGGGCATCGATCAGCGCCTCGTTGATCGTTTCGGTGATGGTGTCCAATGCGCCCGTGGGGAAGTCGAACGGCCCCATCTGCGCTTCCTCAACCTTGGCCTGGACGATGCCGTCGTTGACCACGGGGATGAGGACGATCAGCGATTTGAGCCGGACCGGGCCGGCAGCGTTCACGTCGCCGGTAATATGAATTCGCCCGGCGGTAAACCAGACCTGGGGGTTGGATAGAGGCACGTCGGCCTGCTCTTCGATGTTGAGCGCCACCAGCGAGGTGATTTCTTCGTCGGTGACCCGTAGGCGGAACTCGTTGTTGTCGCTGGCTTCCTGCATAGCCTGGTTGAAATTCCGCTTGAGCCGCTCGGCGGCCGTTTCGCTGACCGGTATGGTGCCGGACGGGGGCGAGGGGATATCGCTGCGGCTGTCTCCCCCTCTCCCACAGGCCAGGGTGACAAGCACGATAATAACCCATATCAGAATTGGAGCCACATGCCGTTTTCTCACACCTCGTCTCCTTTGCCCGCTGCGTGGGAAAAAGATGGCCGGGGAATACTGCCCGAGCGAACCGGCATTATAGCATTGAAAAGATAAGATGACAATAGACACCTCGAGCGAATTGACCTCTGAACGAATCGCGGCCATCGTTGAAAGTCTGCTGTTCGTGGCCGATGAACCGGTGACGCTTCAGCAGTTAGCCGCGGCCATCCAATGCCGCCCGAAGGAGGTTGAAACGGCCCTGGACCGGCTTCAGGAGGCTTGCCAGACGCGGGGCCTGCGCTTGCAGCGCCTGGGCGCTAAGGTTCAGCTTGTGACCGCGCCCGAGGCGGCGGCTTACATTGAGCGATTTTTGGGCCTGTCCTTTTCGAGCCGCCTGTCCACCCCGGCCCTGGAAACGCTGGCCATCATCGCCTACCGGCAGCCCGTCACCCGCCCCGAAATTGAGGGCATCCGTGGCGTCAACAGCGACGGAGTCCTGCGCACCCTGTTGAGCAAGGGCTTGATCGAAGAGGTGGGCCGCCTGGAAACGGTCGGACGCCCGATGCTGTTCGGAACCACGTTTCAATTTTTGCAGTACTTCGGCTTAAGCGATCTGGATCAACTGCCACCATTGGAGTTGCCGGTTAATCAGACATCTCAGAACTTGCCGGATATGGAAAGAGTCTGAAATCCAAAATCCAAAGTCCAAAATCCAAAGTCCAAAACCCAAAATCCGTTGAGGGAGGTAAAGCATGATCCGCGTTCTCATCATCGTGGCTGTCGCCATTGTTTTTCTGGTTATCGGGTTTGCGCTCGGCACGCTGTTCGACTTGAGCGGTTTGGGTTTGCCGAATTTCGCGGCCTTCTTTGTAGCCGGTTTGTTTTTTGGCGTCGTTCTGGGTTTCATCCTGGACTGGCTGATCGAGGAAGCCGTGCGCCGCAACCGCGAATTGGTGCGCCAGATGGACGTCGTGCAGCAGTCCGCCGGGCAGCTTTCCGGGGCGGCGGCCCTGAATTTGCCGGCGATGACCATCAGCGGCGAGGGCGACGAGATCGCCTCCCAAACGCTGGCCGATTTCTTGCGGAAACGCGATGAAGAGGTTAAACAGTTACAGGCCGAACTGGAGCAGACCGAGGGATCAATGGACTCCCTGCGCCAGGAATTTGACGCCTATGTGAAGACCCATCCCGATAACTTGACGGTGATCAAAGGCATCGGGCAGGTTTACCAGCGAAAGCTGCGCGACATTGGGATCAACACCTACCGGCAACTGGCCGATGCGGACAAAGAATGGTTGCATCGTATGCTGGACATCAAAGAATGGCAGCAGGTTAACATCGAGTCGTGGATTAACCAGGCCCGGGATTGGACCCAGCGAGGGTAAAGTTCGTGAACTGGCAGCGTTTGCTGGATGAAGACCACCACCGCCGCCGCCGCCGGCTGTTTTTGAGCCTGACCTTGCTGGCGGCGGGCGCATCGGTTTTTGCCTTTGGCCTGGTCTCGGAGGGGCAGCCGGATACCACGCCCACTGCCATCGCCGGGGTTACGCCGACGGCGGTCACCCCGCTCCCGCCCACGGTAACTTCTGTTCCGGATACCCCCACCTCGCCCCCACCCACCGCAACCTTGCCGCCGGACACCGCGACGCCCCCGCCCACCGCTACGCCTCAGCCGACGGCGACGCCCCCCCCACCGACCGGTACCCCTGCGGCGGGGGCCGGCGGGCCTATGGATCAGGGCTCGGAGGCGGGGGGCCAGGGCGATGGTGTGGGTGACGGCGGCGAGGATCAGGCCGGTTCGGGGGGGACCGGCGGGCCTATGGATCAGAGCTCGGAGGCGGGGGACCAGGGCGACGGTGCGGGTGACGCGGCGGGTGGCGGCGGTTCGGGGGGGACCGGCGGCGGGGATGCGGGGGAGCCGGCAACCGGCGATACCTCGCCGGAGACTCTGCCCACCTCCGGCGGCGGGCAGGTATCACAAACCTGGTATTTTGCGGTGGGCTTTCTGCTGATGTTGCTGGGCGGGGGGGGGCTGGCCGTCTCCGGCGAGCGGTCGACCCGGTTCGATGGGCGATGAATCAGTGAAGCTGTTTGCCCCTCTTGACATCAACGGCCTGACCCTCGACAACCGCCTGGTTCTGACGGCAATGGTCACCCGTCTCTCCGGGGAGGATGGCTTTGTCAACCCGGACATCATCGAACGCTACCTGCGCTTTGCCAGAGGCGAGCCGGGGATGATCGTGGTCGAAGCCACGGCCGTCCACGGCTCGAAAAGCGGGCCGCTGCTGCGCCTGAACGATGATCGTTTCATCCCCGGCCACCGGGAGATGGTGGAGCGCATCCACGCGGTCAGCCCCAGCAAAGTTGCGTTGCAGATCATTCACTTTCTGAAGATTTCGCGGAGCGGCTGGCGGCAAACGGTCGATATGCTCGACGAAGAGGACATTCAATTCATCATCAAAGCCTACGGCCAGGCCGCCGCCCGCACCCGCCGGGCCGGCTACGATGCGGTCGAATTGCATATGGCCCACGCCTACACCCTGTCTTCGTTCCTGTCCAAAATGAACAAACGCCGCGATGCGTACGGGGGACGCGCCCTGGAAAGCCGTCTGCGCCTGATGGGCGAGGTCATCCTGGAAGTGCGCCGGCAGGTGGGCGACGATTACCCGGTCGGGGTGCGCTTCGACGCCGAGGAGTGCATCAAGGGCGGCTATGGCCTGAGCGAGTCCAGGTACATTGCTTTGCGTATGGCGCAACTGGGGGTTGACTACCTCAGCCTGTCGGCGGGCGGCAAGTTCGAGGACGCGATCCAGAAGGAGGGCGAGCCGCTTTACCCCTACACCGGCTACAGCGGCGACCGGACGATGCCCGCCGCCCAATATCAAAACGGAACCAACGTCTACCTGGCCGAGGGGATTAAAACCTTTATCAATGCCCAGGGCTATTTCACGCCGGTGGTGACCACCGGCAAAATCCCCACCCCCGAGCTGGCGGAAGAGATTTTGCAGGCGGGCCAGGCCGACCTCATCGGTATGGCTCGCTCGCTGCTGGCCGACCCGGACCTGCCGAAGAAGGCGCGCCAGGGGCGGGCGGATACGGTCATTCGCTGCGTCTACGGCAACGTCTGCAAGACGCTGGATGAGGAGTTCAGGCAGGTGCGCTGCTTCCTGTGGCCCAAGCACAGCCTGCAGGCCCCCGAAGCGCCCGACGACCGGCAACCCCCGGCCTGGCCGACCGACGGCGGCTTGAGCGCCGAGCCAGGGGCGGGCGGCCAGGTGCGGCTGCGCTGGGAAAAGGCCGAGGATGCGCAGGGGGTGTACGGCTACGAGATCTTCCGCTCGGTCAACGGCGGCCCCTTCGTGCATTTGACCTCCAGCAAGGCGGCCAGCTTCAGCGACGATTTTGCGCTGGCCGGCAATCGCTATGCCTATTACATCCGGGCCTACGATTTCGCCGGTAATCGCTCGCCGGCCTCAGCGCCGGTTGAAATTACACTGCCGCTTCCCTTCGAGTTGCCTCCCGGCAAATCTGTGGCCCTTGACGGGGAGGTGGAGGCGGAGCAGGGCTACGCCGCCTAGCCGTTGTCCAGAAATGCCTTGCCATTCGCGAAGGAAAATCGAGGAGCCAGCACGCCTTCGCAACCGGACGGCAATCGTATTAAGGACTTTAGTAGTTGTCCAGAAATAACTTGGCGTTTTTGCAGGGTGTTTCTTGGGGAAAAGTGAAAAGTTATTTACGGACAGTTACTTAGCCCTTTGAGGCGGAAAGGGCTGAAGCCCTCAATACAAGGCCTGGCTGCCCGTTTTGTCCTTATTTTATACGAGGAGTCTGACCGTCCCTGTGGGACGACGCCAATGATGAAAAGATGTTCCCTATTTTATACGGGAAGAGCAAGACTATCAGCGGATAGGTAACGGATAAGCGGATAGCTTCTGGCCGAACCCCCTATCCGCTTATCCGCCAGGCCGCAGGCCATCCGTTGATTTCCCGCCGGGGTCAACTCTGCTATTTTCAAGTGAGTTCGACCGAACCTACGGTACAGCAACGACGCGAAGCGTGAAAATGAGCCGCCTCTATCGCTTTATCGCCAGACGAGGCGCGGTAGGGATTCATCCTTCATCCTTCCGCCTTCATCCTTATTTTATATGAGGAGATGATAAGATGAGCTATGATTTTCTTTTTGACGTGACCGATCGCATCGCCACGATCACCCTGAACCGGCCAGACCGGCTCAACTCCCTCACCTTTGAGATTTACGCCCAACTGCGCGATCTCTTTGCCGGGTTGCAGTACAACGACGAGGTGAACGTCGTCGTCCTCACCGGGGCCGGCAAAGGCTTTTGCTCCGGCGGGGATGTGTACGACATCATCGGCAACTTGTTTGAACGCGATATGCGCGGCGTGTTGGAGTTCACCCGGATGACCGGCGCGGTGGTGCAAAACATGCGCCACCTGCAAAAGCCGATCATTGCTGCCATCAACGGCACGGCTGCCGGGGCCGGGGCGGTCCTGGCGATGGCTTCGGACCTGCGGGTGATGTCGGACCAGGCCAAGTTCGCCTTTTTGTTTACCGGCGTCGGCCTGACCGGGGCCGATATGGGGGTGGCCCACCTGTTGCCCCAGGTGGTGGGCACGGGCCGGGCGATGGAGATTTTGCTCCTGGGCGACAAGATCAGCCCGATGGAGGCCGACAAGTGCGGGTTGGTCAATTGGGTCGTGCCCCACGAGAAATTGATGGACAAAACGCTGGAAATCGCCCGGCGGCTGGCCGAAGGGCCAACGCTGGCTCTGGGCCTGACCAAACGCCTGATCTACAACGAGGCCGAAATGGGCCTGGTGGCTGCCATCGAGCAGGAGGCCCAGGCCCAGGCCCTGATGCTGATGGGCAAAGACCACCGCGCCTTCTTCGAGGCGTTCAAGGAAAAACGGCAGCCGGAGTTTAGCGGGAGATAGGTGGGGATTGGAGATTAGAGATTGGAGGTTGGAGAATAAACACTCTCCAAATCCCCAATACCCAATACCCAATACCCAATACCCAATACCCAATACCCAATACCCGATCCCCAGTACCCAACATCCTTTGGAGGAGACCCAATGCCAAAAAAATTAATCAACCCCGATTCCCTTGCGCGCCCCATCGGTTACAGCTACGGCGTGGAGATCAGCGGCGGGCGCTTGCTGGTTCTGGCCGGGCAAACGGCGATGGACGAATCGGGCCGGACCGTTGGCGAAGGGGATATGGTGGCCCAGTTCAGGCAGGCCCTGGCCAATGTGCAGGCCGTGCTCGAAGAGGCCGGCGGCCGGATGACCGACGTGGTCAAGCTCAATATCTACGTCACCGACCGGGACGCTTATAAAGGCAACCTGCGGGAGATCGGCGGGGTTTATCAAACTTTCTTCGGCAGGTATTTCCCGGCTATGACTCTGGTCGAAATCAGCCGTCTATTCGATGATGAGGCCCTGATTGAGATCGAAGGTTGGGCATTAATCGATGATTAGCGCTCCAATTCAGGAAGCGTATTATGCTCTCTCAAGAAGATATTGACAATATTATAAACACGATTGTCCGGCATTATCGCCCGGATAAAATTATCTTGTTTGGCTCCTACGCGCAGGGAAATCCTACGGAAGATAGCGATTTGGACTTGCTGGTCATTAAGGATTCGGATTTGCCGAGGTATAAACGGGCTAGAGAGATTCATAAGCTGTTTAACCCGTATCCTGTCGCTATGGACATCCTGGT
>JBHHXL010000138.1:0-11515 GCA_046757065.1 Anaerolineae bacterium | reverse complement strand
GCGCCAGCAGCAGCAACCGTCAAGGCAATGGCCGCGACCAGGGCGATGATGCGTTTCTTCCACATCTCTGGAACCTCCTTTCTAAAGAGTTAGGAGGACCATCGAGGTGAGAGTACCCTCGGTTGAATAGCTATGAAGCTACTCAACCAACTCGCGAGTTATCTTTGGTCCAGTTTCGATCAGGCTGGATGTTCGGACCGAAACATCATCGATAAACCTGGTCCTAAGATAACACCCTGTGCGGAACAAGTGCGCAGCAACACCCGCTGGGCGGAGTAAAAACAATGGCCAAAGATCGATCTTTGCCAAAATATATGGATGATCTGGCCGGCTTTGCCGGCATTCTGCGCAAGCGGGTGTTTTCCTCGCAGGGTAAAGCCGCGGATTACTTTCACTTGAATCGCAGTACGGTTGTCAGGTATGAGAGCGACAAATTGACCCCCCCATTGGGCTATCTGGCCTGTTTGGCCCGACTCCTGATTGAACGACTGAAGCTTGAAGATGAAGGGGAAATAACCGACTGCCAACAGATGCTTCTTCGCCAACTAAATAAGGCTGTTCGGTATGACTACGGGGATGTCCCCATCCAAAATTGGGATGAGTTATCTTCTATTGCCGATGACTACCTGACCCAACAACGCGCCAGGACAAAAACAAAGAACGCTCAAAATGCTACATTCGGTAGTCTGGACATCGGTTTCTTCATAGGCGCAGTGAAAACCTGGTTCGAGGACTTTTTTCGATGGTCTGAAGCGGGGCCTCACCCCCGCTCCAGTTGGGCCGGGATGGTGCTCTACGGCCTGTCGGCTATCGCCGCCCGGATCACCCCGCGTGGGACGCTGATTTTCCTGGGCGCGGTGGGGCTGTGGATAGTAACCGGCTGGTTGCTGACACCGATTCTCCAATGGCCGCCTGGCGATGCCCATACGCGCTGGGTTGCCTCCCTGAAATATGCAGCGGCCACGCTCTCCGTCCCTCTGCTGGTGGCGTCGGCGACCCGGCCTGACGTCTACCAGAACTTCCCCCTGGATGGCCTCAGACAACGCGCCACGCTTTGGCTGCTGAAGTTCACCGGGGCCCTGGTTGGCTTTTACACCTTCTCTATGCTTGCCATTGGCCTGGCTCTGATCGGGTACTATCTCAACAGACCCCCGCTGGCTATAGAAACGCGGTCGATATTAGCCGTAATCCCCCTCTTCTTCTGTTATGTGACGGCCAGACGAATTCCGGCCGACAGAATCCAGATGTTTCAGGGAAACTTACAGCTCCATCGGGCCGATCCTTTGTTCCTGGGCGTCTTTGTGTTTGCCGGACCGGTCACAGCCAGCTTCTTGTATACCTTCAACTGGTTCCTGGTTGATCGAACCCTGGGCCCGGTCGGGTTGTTGATCGCCCTCATCGTCATTGCCTTGTGGGAATATAAAAAACCTGATTCTGCCTGATTCTGTGGTTGGCGTACCTTTGCCATTTTCCCCACCCCCCGGTAAAATGCCCCCTATGAAGCCCAGCATCCATTTGCGACGCCGCGCTGCACCCCGGATCGGGATCGCCCTGGTCTTGCTGATCGCCCTGGCCCTGGCCTGGCCCTGGCTGCGCGTTCAGCTTTATTACCTCACCGGCGAGGAGAAACTTCTGCCGCAAACGTCGGGTCTGGTCCAGTACGTCCTGACCCGGCTGCAACCCTCGCTGCAAACCGCCGATATGGTCCCGGTGCAGCACGCCGATCTGCCCCCTTACGGCGTCAACACCTTCCTGCAAAACGAGGTAGAGCCGGCCAAGCGCGAGGAAGCGATGCGCCTGCTGGCCGAGGCCGGTTTCCGTTGGATCCGGCAGGAGTTCCCCTGGGAGGACATCGAGGTCCACGGCAAGGGCGATTTCGAGGACCGGCGGCACGAACCGCACCGCCCGGCCTGGGAGAAGTACGATCACATCGTGGACCTGGCCGAAAAATACGACGTGCAGATCATGGCCCGCCTCAGCAACCCGCCGGCCTGGAGCCGGGCCCAGGGCAACCAGGTGGGCGCTTTCGCCCCGCCCGACAACCTCAAGGATTACGGCGATTTTGTGGAGGCGGTCGCCCGGCGCTACCGGGGCCGCATCCACGCCTACCAGGTCTGGAACGAGCCCAACATCTTCCCCGAATGGGGGCTGTACCCCATCAGCGCCGAGGAGTACGCGGCGTTGCTCAAGGAGGGTTATACCCGCATCAAGGCCGTGGACCCGGAGGCTATCGTCGTCATGGGCGCCCTGGCCGCCACCATCGAGCTGGACCGCCAGCACAGCCAGGTCAGCCCCGGCGGTCTGAGCGACGTCCTCTTCCTGCAACAACTCTACGACGCCGGCGGCGGGCCCTACTTCGACGTGCTGGCTATGCAGGGCTACGGCCTGTGGTCGGGGCCTTACGACCGGCGTATGCAGCCGCGCGTCCTCAACTTCTCCCGCCCCCTCTACGTGCGCGACGTGATGGTCCGCAACGGCGACGCCCACAAACCCATCTGGCTCAGCGAGCTGGCCTGGAACGCCGTCCCCGACGACGCGCCCAACAAAGCCTACGGCCAGGTCACGCCGGAGCAGCAGGGCCGCTACGCCGTTGAAGCCTACCGGCGGCTGCAGCGGGAATGGCCCTGGCTGGGCGTCGGCTTCTACTGGTTCCTCAAGCAGGCAGATGATCGGGAGAAGCTGGACGGCAACCCGCAATACTACTTCCGCCTGCTGGACCCCGATTTCAGCCCCCAGCCGGTGTACCACGCTTTGCAGGAGGCCAACAACCAACCCCCGCTGATGTACCGGGGCTGGCACCAGGAAGACCATTGGGCCATCACCTACAGCGACGGCTGGCAGCAGCTCGATAGCGAAGCCGCCACGCTGGGCCGGATCGCCCAAACAGATGCGCCCGGCGCGGAGGCGTCCTTCATCTTCTACGGCAGCCACCTGACCCTGGTCGGGCTGGCCCAACCGGGTGGTGGTCGCTTGCAGGTTCAGGTGGATGACGAGGAGCCAGTCACGGTCGATTTGGGGGGCGACGGGGTGGAACCACGACGGGTCTCGCTCAACGCCACCCTGCCCCAGGCCAAACACCGGGTGCGGCTGGTGGCCCGGGGCGACGGCCCCGTTGCCATCGACGGCTTCATCGTCCAGGATAAACCGTCGTTGTGGCTGAACCGCCTGGGCAGCGCGCTGATGGTCCTGGCTGCGCTGGGCGGGGTCGTGGCCCTGGCGAGTAACAAGTGGCAGGTATAGTGTTTAAGAAAAAGAGGCTCTTTGAGCTTTTATGGGGTTTTGTAGCACAAGCTGTTAGCTTGTGCGGGACAAACTAACAGTTTGTCCTACAAAGACGACTCCTGTATGAAATAAGTGTTGTCCGCGTATTGAGGGCTACAGCCCTTGCCCGCCGCAAAGGGCTAAAGCCCTCAATACGGCTGCACAGGACTCCCTTGAAAATAGGAGTGCAGACCTTGGTCTGCAGAGCAAGCTCTGCGCTCCATTTTCATTGTCGTTGCCGCGCCGTAGGGACTGTCAGATTGCTAAGAAACACTAAACCTGAAACCGTGTTTTTTGTAGTTGAAATAATCCTGAAGTATGAAGGATGATGGTTTAGTACTACAACGTGACTTTAGCGAATTAGCCGTATGATTGCTTACGACAGGCCGTTTGACGAGCGAATTTCTCTCTGAAAAAGCCTGCAAAACTACAGCCTGTGGGCGATTTGTCGCGAAGTAACGTTGTAGTATTAGCTCATGTGTAAAAAATGACGAAATTAGTCCGATCTATCTCGCATTCCTGGCGAACGCTAGCGCCGCAGCGACAGCGTGCGATCCTCGTCCTGACCCTGACCCCGCTCCTGCTCACGATCGATTTCTACCGGGCGCTGACCCTTTATGAGGAGCTCGATCACGTCTTGCTCTACCTGCCGCTGCCGCTGGCCCTGATATTCCTGCGGCGGGAAGACCGGCGGCGCTACGGGCTGGCCCTCGGTCGCTGGCGGGTGGGGCTGCTGGTCACGCTGGCCGGCTGTGGCCTGAGCTTGCTGGCCGCCATCTGGTTCGCCAACAACGCGGATATGACCATCCACTACGCCCTGCTGCGGCGCGACCTGCCCTTTTGGCCCTTTTTTCTGCGGACCGGGGCGCAGATGTTCGCCTGGGAGTTCTTCTTCCGGGGCTTCGTCCTGTTCGGCCTGCTGGATGAGTTCGGGCGGTGGGCAGTGCCGCTGCACGCCGGCCTGTTTATGATCGCCCACCTGGGCAAGCCGGAGATCGAAACTTACACCAGCCTCGTCGGCGGCCTGCTGCTGGGCTGGGCGGTGCTGCGCGCCCAGGGCTTCTGGCCGGGCTGGATCATCCACTGGTTTCTGGCCGCCGCCTTCGAGGTTCTGGCCCGGGGAGGCATCGCCCCGTGAGCGGCGCATCTGGGCGGGGGCGGCGGTTCATCCTCCCTGCCATCCTGCTGCTGGCCGCTCTGCTGCGCTTCTACCGCCTCTCTTTCCAATCCCTCTGGTCGGACGAGGGCAACAGCCTGGCCCTGGCCCGGGCCGGCTTCGCCGAGATCGCCCAACGCACCGCTTTTGACATCCACCCGCCCCTCTACTACTGGCTACTGAAGCTGTGGACCGGCGTCTTTGGCTTCAGCGAGACGGGCTTGCGCTCGCTGTCCGCGACGCTGGGGGTCGCCCTGGTGCTGGCCACGGCCGGGCTGGGAGCCAGGCTGTTCGGAAAAAGAGTCGGGCTGGCGGCAGCCTTGATCGCGGCCCTGTCGCCCTTCCAGGTCTACTACGCCCAGGAGACGCGCATGTACATGCTGCTGGCCCTGCTGGGGACGATTGCGGTCTGGGCTGGTTTGGAAGTGATGGGAAAAACAGATGTGGAAAAAGGGTTGATCTACGTCGTGGCCGCAAGCCTGGGTCTGTACACACATTACGCCTTTCCAATTATCCTGGCGGCCATCAACCTGGCGGCCCTGAGCTGGCTGTGGCAAACCCGCTCCAGGGCGGGCTGGAGCGGGCGCGCCGGGCGCTGGGCGCTCCTGCAACTGCTGCCGCTGCTGGTCTACGCGCTCTGGCTGCCGGTCGCCTGGCGGCAGATTCGGACCTGGCCCAACCTCAGCCAGGCGGCCACGCCCGCCCAGATCGCCTTGACCACCTTCCACACCTTGAGTTTTGGCTCGTCGTTTGAGGCGGCAAACGTCCTGCCGCTCATTGTTCCCGGCCTGCTGCTGGCCGGTGGAGTGGCGGGGTTGCGCCGGCATCGCCCCCGCGTCGAGGCGTTGGCGGTCTTGCTGTGGCTGGCCTTGCCGCTGGCGTTGAGCTTCTTCCTGTTTCGCCCGGCCTATTTGAAGTTCTTGCTGGCCGCCAGCCCCGCCTTCAGCTTGATCCTGGCCCTGGGGCTGGCCCGACCGGCCCCGCTGCTGCTCAGGTCCGCTTTGCTGGCCCTGCTGCTCTACTTTTCGGCGGCTTCGCTGGGCAACTACTACTTCGATCCGGCCTACCAGCGCGACAACTACCGGGGCATCGCCGCCTTCATCGAGGCGGTCGCGGGGCCGGGCGATGCGGTCATCCTCAACGCGCCGGGGCAGCAAGAGGTGTTCGGTTACTATTTCGAAGGGAATTTGCCCGTGTACCCGCTGCCGCGCAGCCGCCCGCCGGACGCCGCCGCCACGCTGGCCGAGCTGGCCGGCATCACCGGCAGGGCCGGCAACATCTACGCCGTGTACTGGGCGGCGGAGGAGGCCGACCCGGATGGCCTGATCGAGCGCCGCCTGGCCCAACAAGCCTTCAAAGCCGGCGATTGGTGGTACGGCAACGTCCGCCTGGTCAGCTACACCGTCCCGCCGGCGCTGGATGAGTTCACCCCGATCGAGTACCGGTTTGGAGAGTCCATCCGGCTGACCGGTTTCAGCCTGCCGCACCGGGCGGCAACCCCGGGCCGCATCCTGCCCCTGGCTCTGCGCTGGCAAACCGGCTCATCCCTCCCGCCGGAAGAGGATTACATCGTCTTCATCCAAATCCTGGATCAAAACAACCATGTGGCCGGCCAGCGCGACGCCCGCCCGCAGCCCCCGACAACCGGCTGGCAGGCCGGGCAAACGCTGCTGGACCGGCACGGCATTTACCTGAAGCCCGGCACACCGCCGGGCGAGTATCGCCTGATCGCCGGCCTGTACGATGCCGCCACGGGGCAGCGCCTGCCGGTGAGCGGGGGAGAGACCGACTTTGTCGAGTTAGCCCGTCTGGAGGTAACCAAACCCGCCGTCCCGTTGCCGGAGCAGGCGTTTGCCGTGCAACATCCGCTGCAAACCGGCCTGTTTGAAATGCGCTGGCTGGGCTACGACCTCTACAAAGTGGGCCACGCTTCTGACCCGGAGACGCCGCTGCACAGCGGGGACCCGCTCCATCTGGTGTTGTACCTGAAACTCGAGCGACCCGCGCCGCAGTTGTCGGATCAACTATTGTTGCAGGTGGTGACCCCCCGCGGGCAGCCGACCGGGATCGAGCAGGCGGCGCCGCTCTCTGGAACCGATTACCCGTTGAAGGATTGGGCGGCAGGCGAGATCGTGCGGGCCCAGTTCGACCTGTTCCTATCCGCGCTGCCGCCCGGAAGCTACCGGGTTGCGGTGACCCTGTCCCGCCCCGACGGCAGCGCCCCACCCGAAACGGCTCTGACCGGGCCTTTTCGGGTGGAATAATCTCCTAATCTCCTGACCAAGTGAAGAGTACACCGCCGCCCAGGACCAGCAGCAACCCGGCGATAACCGGCAGCCAGGCGTTGGCCGCCCCACCCGCCTCCGGTAGGGTGGCCGGGGCAACGAGCAGGGCGGTTAAGGTGGGGGTGGCTGCCGGTGGCGGCTGGCTGTAGTAAGCCAGGTCAACGGTGACGCCGTGCCGCCCGTCGAGGCTGACCGAGACAGGGCCCTGGGCGGGTCGCCATTCGGCGGGTAGCCGCAACAGAACCATATATTCGCCCGAGGGCAATCCAGTGATGGAGTAGCGTCCCTCCCTGTCCGTTCTGACGATGGCTTCATTAACCGAAACCTCGATGCCAGCGCCGGGGACGTTCGTTGAGAGGTCGAATACCCGGCCGGTGATAGCGCCGCCCGGTCCCTCCGGCGCGCCGCCACGACTGTCGCCGCCGGAGGTTGGCGTGCTGCTTACCGGCGGTCGCGGCGAAGGCTGCGCCACCGGCCCCGCCGGGGGATCGGCGGCCATTACGCCGGACAATGAGCATAGACTAAGGGCTAACCCCAGACCCAGGAACACTATCGTGACCCGCCAGATAGCAATGCGCATGATTCTCCTCCCCGTATAGGACTATAGTCCTATTATCCACCAGAATGGTCCATTTGGCAATTACGCCTCTGGCGATTTCAGAATCGTTTTGCAAGAAGGCTATTCTTGTGTATAATGATTCTCGCCGAAGCATTATTTACGGATTGCTGGTTACGTGTCATGGGAGTGAGGGTGAGACAGCATGGGCGTGGTTGATGACATAAAAAACCGCATAGATGTTGTCGAGCTGATTTCCAATTCCGTCGTCTTAAAAAAAGCAGGACGTAACTACAAAGGGCTATGCCCTTTCCACACCGAGAAGACCCCCTCATTTGTCGTCTTTCCCGATACGCAAAGCTGGCGCTGTTTTGGCGCTTGCAGCACCGGGGGGGATATTTTCAGCTTTGTCATGAAGCAGGAGGGCTATGACTTTCAGGAAGCCCTCAAGGAGTTGGCAGCCCGGGCCGGTGTGCCGCTCGGCCAGCGTGGTTCCGGCGAGGCTGCGCGCGAAGCGGATAAATACCGGCAAAAGCTCTTGGAGATTGTGGCCGCCGCCGCCGAGTATTTTCACCACCAACTGCTCAACGCGCCCCAGGCCACGTCCGTCAGAGAATACATCGCCGGGCGCGGCTTGAGCGGCGAAACAGTTGCCAAATTCCAGCTCGGCTACGCCTTTCATCGATGGGACGCCCTGAAAAACCACTTGCTTGAGCGCGGCTATGACCAGGCCGATCTCATCAGCGCCGGCTTGATCATTAAATCCGAAGACAGTCCCTCTAGCTATGATCGTTTCCGCGACCGCTTGATGATCCCCATTCACAATGGGCAGGGGCAGGTCATTGGCTTCGGCGCGCGGGCCCTGCAGGCCAATCAGGTTCCCAAGTATCTCAATTCGCCCCAGACCCCCCTGTTCGACAAAAGTGCAACGGTCTACGGCCTGCATCTGGCGCGGAAGGGCATTCGTGACTCCGGGCGAGCCGTTATCGTCGAAGGCTATATGGATGTCTTGCAGGCGCACCAGGCCGGCCAGACCAACGTCGTTGCCCAGATGGGCACGGCCCTAACCGAGCCGCAATTGAAACTACTCAAGCGTTACACCAAGAATTTCGTCCTGGCTCTGGATGCCGATACGGCCGGCGATGCGGCCACGCTGCGCGGCATCGACGTGGCCCGGGCGGCCCTGGACCGGGAGCGGGTGGCTGTGCCCACCGCCAGGGGCCTCATTCGCCACGAGGAACGGCTGGACGCCGATATTCGCATCGCCACTTTGCCGCCGGGCAAGGACCCCGACGATCTGCTGAAAGAGAGCGTCGAAGCCTGGCAGGCCGTCATCGACGGCGCGGTACCGGTGATTGACTTTTACTTTGAGATGGTTTCCCGGGACCTGGACCTGGCCACGGCTAAAGGCAAGAGCCAGGCGGTGCGCGAACTGGTCCCCGTGCTGCGTGACATCGGCGATCCGGTAGCCCGCGAGCATTATTTGCAGAAACTGGCCCGGCTGGTGCGGATTGACGAGCGGACCCTGGCCGCTGAACTCGAGGGCAGGCCACCGCCCCGGCGCGCGCCTCAGCCGCCTCCGCCTTTGCTGCCGGAAGAGGAGCGTCCGCCGGATGAGCCGGAAATGGCAGCGCCGGCTATGGGCCTGGAGGAGCATTGCCTGGCGATGCTGATCGGCCACCCCGCCGCTTTGTCCGGCGCCGATCTGTGCCTGGTCGAGCAAAACGTGGCGCCCCTATCGCCGGATGATTTTCAAAATTCGGAAAACCGGCAGATTTTCCTGGCATTTCGACAGTGGGCCGCCCAGGAGTCCCCCACGCTGGAAACCCTGGTCGGGCAGGTCGGCGAACCCGTGGAAGGACGGCTGGCTTCTTTGTTGTCCCTGTGGCACAATCAACCGCCGCCAGACCCGGCCAAATTGCCGCGTACGCTGGCCGACGCCGTCCTGCGCCTCAGAATTCGCCTCCTGACCCGGCACGCGGAGGAGCTGACCTTTCTCCAGCGCGAGGCCGAGGCGGCCCACGATCAGGAGGCCGTTCGTCATTACGCGGACCTGGCCCGGGAGAAAACCATCCAGCTTAAAATTTTGAATCAAGCGCGAGACGCGTTGTCTATTATGGGGCAGCGCCGGCTGGAGGTCAGCCGTTTCGGTTAGGGCAGGCCAATTCTGCGGCGAAGGCTTGTTTCCAGGGCGGGTCAGGTTATAACGAACCATTGGAATGCATATCCGAGGGTGGCGATGGTAAAGCCTCAAGAAGAAAACGACCAAACGAAAGAGTCCCCTTTTATCAAATTGCTGGCGTTAGTCGGGGATAAGCGAAAGTTCGTCACCGGGCAGGAAGTCATCGACGCCTTGCCGGGCGCAGATATTGAGCCTGAGGTCACCGAGGCCCTGATCCGGCAATTGAATAAGGCCGGGATTGACGTTATCGACGAGGACAACCCGGAAAAAAATCGCCTGGCCGATGTTGCCGAACCGGATGACAAGGAACTGGAAAAGGTCGAAGAAGAAATTGAAGATAATGAGGTAGTGAAGGGCAACGTCCTTGATGACCTGGCTAACGTCGATCTCACCAACGATCCGGTGCGGATGTACCTGCGCGAAATTGGCCGGGTCGATCTGCTGACGGCGGAAGATGAGGTCTACCTGGCCAAGCGCATCCAGCGAGGTATGGACGCCCGCAATCGATTGGAGGAGAACGGCCACGATCCCGTCCAGGCGGCCAGGCTCAAAGCGCAAATCCTCGACGGGGAGATGGCCCGGCGGCGTTTGGCCGAAGCCAACCTCCGGCTGGTGGTCAGCGTCGCTAAACGGTACATCGGTCGCGGTATGAGTTTCCTGGATCTCATCCAGGAAGGGAACATCGGCCTGCTGCGGGCCGTTGAAAAATTCGACCATCATCGCGGCTATAAGTTCTCAACCTATGCCACCTGGTGGATCCGGCAAGCCATCAGCCGGGCCATTGCCGACCAGGCTCGCACCATCCGCATCCCGGTTCATATGGTCGAAACGATCAACCGCCTGGCGCGCGTACGGCGGCGGTTGCTGCAAGAAAAAGGCCAGGAGCCCACGGCCAAGGAAATTGCTTTGGAGATGGACCTGCTGGACGATGAAGACCGGCAGCTCATTCAGGAGTCGCTCGAAGCCGGCGTTCCCCTTGAACCGGCGGTCGAGCGGCGCTGGCGGCGCGCGGCCAGCAAAGTGCGGCGCATCATCCGCACCTCTGAGGAGCCGATGTCGCTCGATACGCCTATCGGTTCGGAAGAGAATAGCTATCTGGGCGATTTTATCGAGGATGATTCGATGCCTGCGCCCGTCGATGCCGCTTCCAAGCAATTGCTGAAAGAGCAGATGCAGGATATTCTGCACTCCCTCAACGAGCGCGAGCGGAAGGTGCTCGAGATGCGCTTTGGCCTGAACGACGGCCAGGACCGGACCCTGGAGGAGGTCGGCCAGGAATTTGGCGTGACCCGCGAACGCATTCGCCAGATCGAGGCCAAGGCCCTGCGCAAATTACGCCACCCGATTCGCAGCCGCAAGCTGCGTGACTACCTGGGATAGCAGTGAGCAGGCGGCCTGATTTGACGAAACACCCATTTTCGCTATAATGGCCCTGGCGATCCTCGGTAGCTCAATCGGCAGAGCGGCCGGCTGTTAACCGGTTGGTTGTAGGTTCGAGTCCTACCCGAGGAGCCACGAAGGAAGGCCGAGAGGTAGTATTCTCGGCCTTTTTGTTTAGACGAGCCTCCCGGCCAAGGAGGGAAAATGAATCGAGTGGAAACCCTGGAGTGGATCGAGATCGTGCTCGATGCCCTGGATAAGCAAGAGATGCTGGCCATCATTCGCGAGAGCCTGGACGATTTCGGCGGCCAGTTTTTCGAGGTGTTGGAACAGGAAACGGAGCGTTATAAGATTGAAGGAGAGGTAGCCAAGGGCGAGCAGTTGCTTGAGATCGGCCGGGTTATTGCCAGCATCCGGCAAAACCGCAGCGAGGGCTTGTAGAGGCGGAAAACCCGTTAGCTAGAGAGAGCAATAGCCACCGCCAGCAAAATCAAACTGGCTAACAAACGCCAGATAAAACGCTGAAGACCGGCTAAACGTAAGGCCTGCCCAATTGTAACCTGGGCCGGGAGGGGCTCGTGCCTTTCCTCGCGATCGGTCATCCTGCGCCTTCCTTCCTTGAGAGGATGGGCGCATTATAGCACCCTCTCCCGCCTTTCGCAAACGATGGGCTGAAACGGGTGTGTCCGACATTT
>JBHHXL010000137.1:0-11588 GCA_046757065.1 Anaerolineae bacterium | reverse complement strand
ACAAACTAACACGCTTCGCGTGTCCTACATTACCACACAATTCCTCACAGAGCCACAAATGACCGAATTTCACGAATGGCTGTTTAAGTGTGAAGGATAGCTACCCCCCCGGCAAGTTTGTGACAAATGTCACTGATACTGGGGAAAATTGTCACTTGGACAAACACGGAAGCCGATATATAATCAGACCATCTCTGATCTTCGGAAGCCTGGACGATGTTTTTGCCTCAATATCGCCGGTTGCGATTAATGCGGTTGTTGGGTCTAATCATTTTTACGTTAAGCCTGTTGAGCGCCGGTTCGACTCTGGCGCAAGATGACCTGCGGCTAAGTTCGTTGAGCATCTCGTTGTGGCCCGAGTACGACCGCCCCGACGTGCTGGTTATTTATCGCGGCCAGCTTCCCCCGGACGCCAGCCTGCCCCGCGACTTGACCTTTTACCTGCCGGCCCGGGTCGAAAACCTGAACGCCGTTGCCTTTACCAGGGAGAACGGCCGCCTGGTGAACGCCACTTACGAAACTAACACCCGGGACAATGCCCTCGTTTTGACGTTCAGCGCCTCTAGCCCGGGCTTCCAATTTGAGTATTACGATCCGGGCCTGCTGGCCGTTCGGGATGGGGAGCGAACGCTATCTTTTGACACGCTGCTAGATTACGACGTGGACGATTTGCAGTTGGAGGTCCAGGAACCTGTCCAGACCCAGGAACTTGTCCTATCCCCGGCGGCTGCGAATACGATCACGGGCCAGGATAGCCTGCGCTACCATCAGATTACCATAGGTGAGGCTCGAAAAGGAGAACCTGTAGCCTTGAACGTTTCGTATCAACGCGAAACGGATGAGCTGTCGTCGGGCGCTTTTGCCGTGCTTGAAAGCCCGTCGCCGCCGGCGCCCTCCCCGCTGGCCATCGAGCAGGAGCCGGCGCTGGGCTACTGGCTGATAGGTGTGGGAGCCGTGTTGCTGCTGGGGGCAGGCAGCTACTGGTTCTGGTCGTCCCAACGGCTGGCATCGCTCTCCGGCCAGCCTGTGCGGCGCGCGCCCCGCCGCCGGAGAAGGCCCGAAAGATCGAAGCCGCCCCGCCCCGCCCCGCCCCTCCCCGGCGAATCGGTTCCGGCCCCGGCCCAACGCGCCGCTTTTTGTTACCAATGTGGGACTCAACTACGCGCCGGGGCCAATTTCTGCTTCCAATGCGGCGCGCCCCGGCGAAGTTGATCGATATTGTGATAAATTTCTCTTTTTAAGGCTCTCCTAATCTGAGCTTAATCCAAGAATGGGCGATCTGATATATAATGGCAAGCGAAGTCTGGCTTTTTCGGACAAAATTGAGGTTGATAGCTTAAATGGTTGGCCTGACATCTCGACAAATGACGAAGGACGAAGGACAAAGTCGGGGTAAAACCAGGCCGTTTGTCCTTCGTCCTTGGTCTTTCGTCAGCAAGGTGAGTTTAGCCCTGGTGATGGTGACCTCCCTGGAAATCCCTTCCCCGGCAACCGCGACCGCACCGGCCGCTCCAGAATCCCGGCTGGCGTTTGCCGCCTATCGAGGCGGGCAATGGGACATCTTCAGTCTGGCTGCGGACGGCTCGGACCTGCGGCAAGTGACCGCCGATCGTTTTGAAGAAACCGATCCGGCCTACGCCCCGGACGGCACAAAACTGGCTTTCGCCTCGCGGCGGGAGCGGAATTGGGACCTTTACATCTTAGACCTGGACTCCGGCGAGGAGACGCGCCTGACCACTCATCCCGCCTATGACGGCGCGCCAACCTGGAACGCGGACGGGACTCAACTCGCCTTCGAGTCTTATCGAGCCGGGGACCTGGACATCTGGCTGCTGGACCTGGCCTCGGGCCGCCTGACGAATTTGACCGGCGAGGTTCCGGAGGGTGATTTCGCCCCGGCCTGGAGCCCCGATGGCCGTTGGATAGCCTTCTCCTCCTGGCGTGGGGGCGATAAGGACCTGTGGCTGCTCGACGTAGCCGATGGCCGCTTGCGGCAGTTGACGGACGGCCCTGCAGCCGAAACCTGGCCGGCCTGGCATCCGGACGGTGAAACCCTGGCCTTCGTGAGCAATGACCTCGGCCAACGAGAAGTCTACACCCTTGACGTTTCGAAGCCGCCCAGCGCCGGCGGCAGCCAGGTCCGGGTTAGCTGGTGGGGTCGAGCCGACGGGCCGGCCTGGAACCCCGACGGCCGAAGTCTGGCCGCCATTTCCCACCGCTATGACGGGCAGCAGCTCACCCGCTTCATTCCGGAGGCGTTGGGCAAAAGACCCGCCTGGCTGACCGAGGTCGGCGCCATCCAGGGCCGCCTGAGCTGGAACGCGGCGGCCCTCCCCGCCGGAGAGCCGGTTGAAACTGTGGCTGACCAGGCGCCCTCGCCGCTCTACGCCGAGGACTTAGCGCCCAGCGCCAGCGGCGGCGGCGAGCCTTACGACCTGGTGCGCCTCAACGATTTGCAGACCAGCATCCCCTGGCTGGCAGATACGGTCGATGATTCCTATCGCGCCTTACGGGTCCGCTTGCGGCAGGAAGTTGGCTATGACTTCCTGGGCCAGGTTTCGGAGACGTTGCGTCCCATCAATTTCTTCAGTGATGCCAGCCAGTACGCCAGCTGGCACAAAAGCGGGCGCGCCGTCGATACCCTGTTCGACTTGAACGGGAATGGCTCGCCCGGGGGCAGCGAGTACAACGGCCAGCGCCTGGAGATCGTGCGGGAGGAGTACGGCGGCGAGACGTTCTGGCGCTTGTTGCTGCGCTGCACCGACCAGAGCGGGCGCTGCGGGCGGCCCAATGTGATGAACACCTGGGATTGGAGCTACGAAGCCCGCAACATCCTCGCGCCGGGCGCTGGCGGCCTTGAGAAGCCACTCTCGCGCAGGTCCGGCTACTACGTCGATTTTACCGCCCTGGCCCGCCAGTACGGCTGGGAGCGCATCTCTTCCCACGACGATGAAGATTACAGTTGGACCTGGCACTTTAAGGCATTCGAATACTGGCACTATCAAAAGACGCTCCGAGTCAATGATGGGCATACCAATTGGTACCAGGCTATGCTCGAAGTTTATCCCCGGCGGCAGGTCGAAACCTACTTCACCTGGGACTTGATGCGCGACGCCGGAGAAGACCCGCACCTGATCGCTTTGAAGGGCGTCCCCCTGCCGGTTGAGGCCGCCGCCTGGTGGCATCAGGTGCGACCTTGAATTTGTTTTGCGATTGGAGTAATATTGGGAGGAGGTCTCCCAACCCACCCTCGCTTCTGGAGGTAACGATGAGCGAATCGGTAGCAAACATCCCCATTCCAGCGCCAAAAGCAGCCAACAAGAAGATCAAGTTCATCGTTGGCGGCATCATCATTGTTCTGGCGATTGCCTACCTGATCGTCGCCGGTTTTCAAAACACGGTCTCGTACTTCTTGACCGTCGATGAGCTGTACGCGCGCGAGCAAGCGATGCTGGACCGCAACGTACGCGTATCTGGCAAAGTCGACGAGGCCAGCATCGATTTTAACAATCGAGACCTGATCCTGGCTTTTGAAATTACCAGCGAGACGGGCGAACGCCTGCCCGTCGTCTTCAACGGCCCGAAGCCCGATCAGATGCGCCACGACGCGGACGCCATCATCGAAGGCAAGTGGGACGGCGATGTGTTCACGGCCAACACCCTCTTGCTCAAATGCCCCAGCCGGTATGAAGAGGGGACGATTGAAGAGGTTCAGGTTGAGGCTGTGCGATAGTGGTGAGGAGGAAATGAGGAGATATGCCAAATATCGGATTCGTTGCCTTAGTGTTATCATTGGCCCTGGCGGCCTATGCGACCGTGGTCGCCGTTGTTGGGGCGCGGCGACAACGAAGAGAACTGATCGCCAGCGCCCGTAATGCCGCCCTGGCCGTGACGGCGCTGCTGACGGTAAGCGTGGCCGCGCTTGAATTTCTGCTCATTGTGGGCGACTACCAGACCAATTATGTCTTTGAGGTCAGCAACCGGGCCATGCCCCTGTTTTACCGGATCACGGCTTTGTGGGGAGGGCAGGATGGCTCGCTCCTGTTCTGGTCCTGGCTGATGTCGATCTTCGCCGCGGCGGTGCTGGTTCGCAAATGGGGCAGTATGCGCCTCATGATGCCTTACGTTGTGGCCGTTATGCAGGTGACGCTTGTCTTCTTCATCGGTCTGGTCATCTTTGTAGCCAACCCCTTCGAGCAATTACCCTTCTCCCCCGCCGACGGCAACGGCCTGAACCCCTTGCTGCGCCACTACGGGATGATCATCCACCCGCCGCTGCTGTACCTGGGGTTCGTCTCCTTCGTCGTGCCCTATGCCTTTGCCATCGCCGCCCTGATCACCCGTCAGACCAACGACGTCTGGATTCGAACCACCCGGCGCTGGACGCTGGCGGCCTGGCTTTTCCTGAGCCTGGGCCTGGGCCTGGGCGGCTGGTGGGCCTACGACGTGCTGGGTTGGGGCGGCTATTGGGGCTGGGACCCGGTGGAGAACGCGGCGCTTCTGCCCTGGCTGATTGGAACGCCCTTCCTCCATTCGGTGATGATGCAGGAAAACCGGGGGATGATGAAACGCTGGAACATGGCCCTGATCATCCTGACCTACTGCCTGGTCATCGAGGGCACGTTTCTGACCCGCTCCGGCGTCATTTCCTCGGTCCACAGCTTCGCCCAAAGCGCCATCGGACCGTTATTCCTGGCTTTCATCGGGGGGATGTTTCTCTTTTCGCTGTACCTTTTTGTGGCTCGCTGGGACGATCTGAGCAGCGACAACGAACTGGACTCCTGGTTTTCCCGCGAGTCGGCCTTTTTGCTCAACAACCTGGTCTTCATCGGCATCGCCCTGGCCGTATGGTGGGGCACCCATTTCCCACTCTTCTCAGAAGCCATCACCGGGGATAAGCTGGTTGTGGGGCCGCCCTTCTTTGAGCAAACCACCGGCCCGCTGTGGGCAGCGCTTTTGCTGCTGATGGGGATCGCGCCCTTGATGCCCTGGCGCAGGGCCTCGGCCGGACGTATGTCCAGATTACTGCGCCTGCCCGCCCTGGTGGGCGCCGGAACGATGATCGTGTTGTACGCCACCGGTTGGGTGCGGATTCCGGCCGCGGTTATTGGCTTTGGTTTTAGCGCCTTCACCCTGACGGTGACTCTGGGCGAATACTGGAAAGGGATGCGCGCCCGCCACCGCCGAAACGGCGAAGACTACCTGACGGCGCTGTGGCGGCTGGCCGGGCGCAATCGGCGGCGATACGGCGGCTACTTTATTCACCTGGGGGTGATTGTCGTCGCCCTGGGCATCATCGGCAGCCGTTTCTACCAGGTCGAAACCCAGCAGAACGTGAACATCGGCGAGACGATCAGCATCACCTCGCCCTTCATCGGCACGTACGAGTTGACGTACCGGGGCTTGCGCGAGGTGCCCAGCA
The DNA here is from genome assembly GCA_046757065.1 of Anaerolineae bacterium. GTDB lineage: Bacteria > Chloroflexota > Anaerolineae > 4572-78 > JBHHXL01 > JBHHXL01. The sequence goes on along the minus strand of JBHHXL010000137.1, from coordinate 6,166 downwards.
TCGACGACCGGATTATTACCCAGGCCACGCTCAGCGTCACCAAGGACGGCCGGCCCGCCGGCGAATTACGGCCCAACCGGGAGTTCTTCGTGGTCCAACAACAGCCGATGACCATTCCCGACAAGCGCAGCACCGTCTCCGACGATCTGTACGTGATCCTGGCCGGTTGGGAGGGCACAGGCGAGACGGCCACCTTCAAGGTTTTCATCAATCCCCTGGTCAATTGGGTCTGGTTTGGTGGCCTGATCTTCGTCCTCGGCACGGCGGTGGCTGCCTGGCCCGATCCACGGGAAGAGCGCCAGCGCGTGGCAGCGCGTACGCTGGGCCGGGCGCTGCCGGTCAGGTGATAAACAGGAGATGATTGTGACCAAGCGTATAGAATTACCTGTTGAGATTGAAACTTTAACAGAAGGAGGGGTTCTGGCTCTTTGCCCGGACATTAAAGGTTGCCACGCGGAAGGGAAAACTATTGGACAGGCGCTTGATAATCTGCGAGATGTGGCTCGAGGCATTTACGAACTTTGCCAGGAGAAGAACCTCGTTTTCGTGAGTGGTCATCCTAACATCGGGCTGAAAGATATTGTATGGAAGGTGGATATCCCTCTCGCTGAAGCAGCTTGATGAATTACCGCCAGCTCACTCGCAAACTACGCCGGATGGGATGGGAAATGTATCGCCAGGCAGCAGGCAGCCACGAGATTTGGTGGCAGCCTGAAACCGGCCAACGTACTGTCATCAGCAACCACGGCAGCGCAGATATTCCCACCGGAACTTTGCGCGCTATCGCTAAAGACGTGGGAATCACATTGCGGGAATTTAAGGAAAGATAGCCAAGTGATATCTAAGATATACAGACTATTGGTTTTAACACTCATCATTGTTGCCTCCTTCGCTTTTGCCGGAGGCGTCCTGGCCCAAGAGCCGACGGCAGATCAAGTCAACGACATCGCCAAGAAGCTGAACTGCCCCACCTGCGCCGGGATCAACCTGGCCGATTGCCGCACGCAGACGTGCGAGCAGTGGCGCGGGCAAATCCGGGACAAACTGGCCGAGGGCAAGAGCGAGCAACAAATCCTGGACGATTTCGTCACTCTATACGGCGACCACGTCTTGCAAAACCCGCCCAAGCGAGGCGTAGCCCTGTGGGTTTGGATCATCCCTGTGATCGGGTTGCTGGCCGGTGGGGTATGGCTGGTCTATTTCCTGCAAGGCTCGTCCAGAGCCCAACCGGTCGCCGCCGGCGGCGATGGCGCTGCTTCCACCCCGGCCGAGCCGGTTCCGCCCGACGAGGTTGCCGATGAGTATCTGGCCCGGGTTGAACGGGACCTGAAAAAGTTTTGAGTGATTGTTCGGAAATGATTTGCCGTTTTGGGCCAGATGTTTCCAGGAAATAGTACAAAGGCTCTACTGAAAAGACCGAGGATTAACCGCCAAGGCGCAAAGGACGCCAAGAAAATCAAGGTCAAGCTCAAGATTGTTTAGAAAGCAATCCGAAAAAAGGATGATTCATCAGCCTTATCTTCAAAAACTTTGCGCTCTTGGCGTCTTGGCGGTAATAACGACCTTTTTTCAATTGAGTCTGCGAAATTTATTCACCGACCGTTCCTAAGACATTCGGAGGGAACCGTGCAAAACGCCACAGTTGTCACATCATCGGCCACGCCCAGCCGCAAGCGACTGCTGGGCCTGACGATTGGGATGCTATTGCTCCTGGGGCTTATGGCTACTTTCGCCAAGGGCTTGCAGACCAAAGAGTCGACCCAACTCTCCGGCAGAGAGGCCCCCCAGTTTGTGATGCCAACGTTTGAGGGGGAGGAAATCGCCCTGGCCGATTTGCGCGGCCAGATCGTCGTCATCAATTTTTGGGCAAGCTGGTGCGTGGAATGCTACAAAGAAGCGGCCCTGTTGGAACAGGCTTATCAGGATTATCGAAATCGGGGCGTGATCTTCCTGGGGGTCGATTACCTGGATACGGAAAAAGAAGCGATGGCCTATATACAAAAATACGGTATCACCTACCCCTCCGGCCCCGACCTCGGCAGCAAAATCTCCGATGCTTACCAGATTACCGGGGTGCCGGAAACGTTCTTCATCGACAAAAGCGGGGAAATCGCTCACGTCCAGATCGGCCCGATTGAACGGCGGCAACTATACGGCCTCCTGGAACAGTTGACTGCAGAGAGCGAGTCCTGAGATGGAGCTCGTCTCTTTATTCGTGATTCTACTGCTGGTGGCCGGCGCGCTGGCGGCGGTGCTCTATCCGCTGCTGCGCGGGGCCCGGCCCTCTCTGCCCGCCGATGCCCGCCAAGGGCTGTATTCGGGCAATACCGCTGGTGAGTTGAGAGCTCGTTACGCCGCCGCCCTGGCCGCTTTGAAAGACCTGGAATTCGACCGCGAGATGGGTAAAATCTCCCAGGAAGATTACCAATCGACCCGCCTCCGTCTCACCAGAGATGCCGCTGCGCTCCTGAAGCAACTGGATGAATTGACCGCGCCAGCCGTTATCACCCGCGCCCTGGATGCGGAAATTGAGGACCTGCTGGCAAACTTTAGGGCCGGCCGCCGGGAGATCTCCCCTGAGGCGATGGCCGAAGTCGAGGAGGAGATAGAAGCCCTGAAAGGCGAAAAAGCGGCGGCGGCCGGCCCGGCCATCGCCTGTCCTCAATGTGGCCAGGCTGCTCACCCGGCAGACAGGTTTTGCGCCGCCTGTGGAACACCTTTTTCAATGCACTGTCCGGCCTGCGGCCAGGCGATCGTAGAAGGTGATGCTTTTTGCACCCATTGTGGAACGGCCTTGCTGAAAGAGGAAGCAACTCTTTGAAATCTCGACCCGCTTTGATCATTGTGGTTCTGGTGATTCTTGGCTTGCTATGGTCATTCCACAACCTGAGCCCCGTGACCGCCGCCCCGCCGTTGCAGGGGCCAGAAACCGTCCCCTCACTGGGCAGCGGCGCGGCGCTGTGGCTGGAAAATTGCGCCCCTTGCCACGGCATTTCCGGCCGGGGTGATGGCGAAGTTGCCTCAGCCAGCAGTTTACCCCCCCCCGATTTAACCGACACCGTCGCAGCCCGCCGGCGCAGCCTGAGCGTGATCTTCGATACGACCAAAAATGGGCGTCTTGAAGGTCTGATGCCTCCCTGGGGCAATGTATTGAGCGACCAGGAAATCTGGGATGTATCGGCCTATGTCTGGAGCCTGGCAAATCCGGTTGAGGACCGCCGGGCGGGGGCCGAGGTTTTCGCCGAAGCCTGCGCTGCCTGTCACGGCGAAACCGGGCAGGGCAATGGTCCCCAGGCTTCAGGCGTTCTGCCCGATTTGAGCGAGGCGGCGGCCATAGCCGGCCAAAGCGAGGCTGACTGGCTGGCCGGCCTGGAGGCCACGTTCGACGGAGTTCACGCGGTCGCCGCCGACCTGAGCCAGGATGAACGGTGGCAGGCTCTGGCCTACGCCCGCTCCCTGTCCTTCGACATCCCCGCGCGCGACGGAACGCTATCGGGCCGGGTCATAAACGCCACGCTTGGGCAGGCGCAGGGTGACATCCCGGTGACCCTTCACGTGATGCGCGGCCAGAGCGAAGTGGAAACTTTCACCACCCAGGCCGGCGACGATGGCGCTTTCACCTTCTCCGGCCTCGACACCGACCATTCTTTGCTTTACGAGGTTGAAGCCAGCTACAATGGCCTCACCTACTTCGCCGACGACGTGGCGGTTTTTACACCGGATGCCCAAGAACTGGCTGTAGAGGTCAACGTCTACGAGACAACCAACAACGACGCGGCGATCACCATTAAGCAGATGCACCAAATCTTGACCTTCAACCCCGAGGCGCTGCTGGTGCTTCAGCTATACGTCTTTGCCAACAACGGGGATCGTACCTACGTGGGAACGATGGGGGCTGATGGTTTGGCCGAAACCGTGCGGGTTGGGGTGCCGGTCCAGGCTATGCAGGTATCCGTCCCCGAGGCCGGCGATTTCGCCGGTATTCGCCGGGCTGGTGAGAATTACGTCAGCGACGCCCCGGTCATCGGCGGCGGCGAATTGCAGGTTGTGGTTACCTACGCCGTACCCCGAACGGAGGACGCGCTGACCCTGGCCGTGCCCGCGCTGTACGATGTCGAGGCGATCAACGTGCTGGTGCAGGACCAGGGCGCGAGCCTGGAAAGCGAACAATTGACGTTCGTTGAACAGCGAATGGTCCAGGGTGATCCGTTTGATGTTTATCGCGGCCAGGGCTTGCAAGCCGGGCAGAGCTTAACCGTGCGCTTATCCAACCTGGACGATTTGAACCTGAGCGCGTTGCCAGCGAGCGCGTCGTCGGAGTCATCACCCCGGTTTTTGCAATCCAGCCTGGATCAAGCCGTATTGCTCTGGTCCATTCTGGGGCTGGGGCTAGTGGCTACCCTCTTTGGCCTCTTCTACCCGCGCCTGCGCCCCCAGCCGGTCGAGCAAATCAGTTCAGCGAAAGGCGACCTGCTTTCCGAGCAAGAACGGTTGCTCTTCGCCCTGGCCCGGTTGGACGAGACTTACGAACGGGGAGAATTGGCAAGCGACGTCTACCGGCAGGCCCGCGAGGGGTACAAGGCAAAACTGCGGGCCGTCATCGAACGCCTGCGCGCCGCAGAATCGAGTGAGGAGTGACGGACATGAAAGGTCCTTATGGTTTTGCGTCAGCCTGGCTTCACCAATGACGATCTCGAAGATATGTTTGGGCGATAACAGGCATGATTGAAATCCATAGGCTAGTGAAGGCATTTGGTCAGCGCGTGGTCCTGCGAGGGGTTGATCTCCACCTGGAGCCGGGCGAGTTCGTGACGCTGATGGGGGCCAATGGAGCGGGCAAAACCACCCTGATGCACATCCTGGCCACGCTGAGCAAAGCCACCGGCGGCGTGGTCAAATTCGGCGGCGTGGACCTGGCGGCCAATCCAGCCCACATCCGGCGCTACATCGGCCTGGTGTCGCACAAAACCTTGCTGTACGATGATCTCTCGGCCCTGGAGAACCTGCGCTTTTACGCCCGTATGTACGATGTCGCCCACGCCTCAGAGCGGATTGAGACGATGTTAAAGAAGGTGGGACTGTGGGGCCGCCAGTACGATCCGGTGCGCACCTATTCGCGCGGCATGCAACAACGATTGGCCATCGCCCGAGCCATCCTCCACGATCCTCCGATTTTGCTGCTGGACGAGCCCGACACCGGCCTGGACCAGCACGCCACGTCGATGCTGGGCGACCTGTTGCGCAGCGTCGAGGTCAACCAGCGAACGGTGTTGATGACCACCCACAATCTGGAGCGAGGGCTGGAGCTGGGGCAACGCGTCGTCATTCTGGCCAAAGGCAAAATCCGGTACGATGCGCGGCGCGAGGATATTGACGCCGCTACGCTACGCGAGGAGTATTATCGATTGGTGAATTAGGGGGTTGGGAGATTGGAGATTGTGACCGAACATTCCGAACAACTTCGCCAGGCAGCAACCAAACCGATCATTTCCAGCGGAGCGAGCGCCTACTTCCGCAAGGTATTTGCCGTCGTGGCCAAAGATGTGGCCGCCGAACTCCGCACCAAAGAGATGCTGAGTTCGATGTTCATCTTTTCGCTGCTGGTGATCATCATCTTCAACTTTGCCTTCGACCTCCGCGCCGACAACGTCACAATCCTGGCCCCCGGCGTGCTGTGGGTGGTGATCGCCTTCGCCGGGATGCTGGGCTTAAGCCGCAGCTTTATCCTGGAAAGCGATCGCGGCTCGCTGGAGGGCTTGCTCCTGGCCCCGGTCGACCGCAGCGCCATCTACCTGGGCAAAATGATCGGCAACATCCTCTTCATCGGCCTGGTCGAGATCATCATCCTGCCCTTTTTTGTTATCTTCTTCAACCAATCGATTGCCATTATCCCGCCCCTGGTTGGGGTGGTACTGCTGGGCACGATCGGTTTTTCCAGCGTGGGCACGCTCTTCTCGGCGATGGCCATCCACACCCGCGCCCGCGAGGTATTACTACCCATCATGCTGTTCCCCGTGGTCGTGCCGGTGATCATCGGCTCGGTGCGCTTAACGGCAGCCATCCTGGACGGCACCCCTTTCGACGAGGTGCGAAACTGGCTGGCTCTGGTGGCCGCTTTCGATGCGATTTTTATTGCAGCGTCTTTTATGCTATTTGATTTTGTGGT
>JBHHXL010000136.1:0-11686 GCA_046757065.1 Anaerolineae bacterium | reverse complement strand
CAAGGCGGTATTCTAGCATACGGCCTATCCTTTGGCAAGTTACGGATTAGGGGGGTGCTGTCCGACCAACAGCCGGTCGCGCCCGGCCAGGTCCTGCTCGAGGCGCAGCCTGGCCGCCGGCAGCGCCTGCCGGGCCAGGGCCAGGGCGGCCGGTCCCTGCCCGGCCCCGATCTCGAGCAGGAAAGCGCCGCCGGGCCGCAAGCGCGGGGGAATCATCGCCAACAGCCGGGAGATCGTTTGCAAACCATCCGCTCCGCCTCCGGCCAGGGCCGGCCGGGGTTCGTAGTCCCTGACCTCCGGCATCAGGTCCGGGAATTCGTCCGGGCCGATGTAGGGCGGGTTGCTGAGGATCAGGTCCAGCGGCCCGCTGAGGGGCAGGAGCAAATCGCCTTGCAGAAAATGAACGCGCTCCTTCAGCCCGTGCCGCCCGGCGTTGCGTTGGGCCACGGCCAGCGCCTCAGCCGAAACGTCGGTGGCGATGATCCGGGCCGCCGGGGCGTGAACGGCCAGGGTGACGGCGATGCAACCGCTGCCCGTCCCGACATCGACCACGGAGGTTGGCCGGCCGCGCCCAATCGCCTGCAACGCCTTCTCGACCAGCAGCTCCGTCTCCGGGCGGGGGATGAGCACCGCCGGCGACACCTCGAAATCGAGGCCGAAGAACTCCTTGTGGCCGGTCAAATAGGCCAGGGGAACGCGCTCCCGGCGCAGGCTCAAGAGTTGCTCAAAGGCCAGGTGCTTTTCGGGGGGGAGGACTGCCTCGTCGTGGGCGTGAAGCCAGGACCGCTCGCAGCCCAATACGTGGGCCAGCAACAGCTCGGCCTCGAGGCCGGGCGTGTCGATGCCGGCCTTTTGCAAGGAGGCCGTGGCCTGCCGCAAGGCCCGGCGGAGGGTCGGCTCGGTCAAATTGTTCACGGTCCGCTAATTGATGGACAACCTCAGCAAGCGTTGGGCGTTGCCGTGGAAGATTTTGGCCCGCACCTCCGGGGTGATGTCCAATTCCTCGATGATCTTGATCGTCTCCCGGATGTACATCGGCCCCTTCTCCGGGTCGAAGGGCGAATCGGAGGCGAAGAGGACGTGATCCGCGCCGAAGAAATCCAGGCCGCAGCGGGTGGCCGAGGCCGAGCCGAAGACAGCCGTGTCGGCGTAGAACATCTTGAAATAATCCAGGGGGCGTTTTTTCAGCCGCTTCAGGATGAGGCTCAAGTCCTCGTCCGAGGTGCGGCTGCCCAACTGGTCCCAACCGGGCCCCACCCGGCCTTCAAAGTAGGGGACCATACCCCCCATATGGTGGGTGATGATCTTCAGGTTGGGAAAGCGGTCGAAGTGCCCGGCAAAGACCAGCCGGGCCATCATGGCGCTGGTTTCGTAGGGCCAGCCGAAGGTCCACCAGATTTCGTATTTGGATTTCCCCTCGGTCTGGTAATCGGGGAAGGTGGCCGGACGGATGGGGTGGACCCAGATGGGCAGGTCGTGCCCGGCCATGACCTCGAAGACCGGCAGCAGTTCCGGCTCGTCCAGGGGCCTGCCGGCCAGGTTGGTGAACATCTGCACGCCGTTGGCCCCCAGGTCGTTGATGGCCCGGTTCGCCTCGGCCACGGCCGCCTCGGGGTTGTTCAGGGGCAGCGAGGCCGTGAAGCCGGCGAAGCGGTCGGGGTGCCGGGCCACCAGCTCGGCCAGGCCGTCGTTGGCGATTTGGGCCAGCATAGGCGACACCTCCGGCCCGGCGATGATCTCCAGCGGCGGCGCGGTCAGGGACAACACCTGCCGGTAGTCCTCCCCGAATTCGTCCATCATCTTGAAGCGCAGATCGAGATCGACCAGGACCGGCACGTTCCGCACCCGCTTGCCGATGTCCTTGTGGACCGGGACCACTTCCAGCATCTTGTCGAAGTATTTCCGGGGGAAGATGTGGTTGTAGATGTCAATTTTCAAGGGGCAGTTCCTCCCCGTTCAGCTCGGCCCGGATGAGGCTGGGATGGCTGCCCCGCATCGCCGCGTGCAGGAAACAGGTGCGCTCGCCCATGCTCAACGTTTTTTGGGCGGTCTCATCTGGCTCATCGGCCTCCAGGAAGACCTGCGTGTCCACGGGCAGCGCCCGGGCCATCTGGGACCAATCCGCCACCGAGCCGCTGATCGTGAAAAGATTGTCCTGCACGATTTCGTACTTTCGCAGGTTCTGCTTGGTGATGTGGGCGTAGCGACCTAGTTGGGTCATGTAGCAAAAACCGACCCCGGCCGATAAATAGGCCAGCGGCGGCGGGGCGCTCTCTTTGCCGCCCGCCTGGAGCGTTTCATCGCACAGGAAGCGGAAGGTGCTGCCGATGGGCTTGAACAGGCGGATGACCGTTTCGAGCAGCAGGCCATCCACCACCCTGGCCTCGCCGTGGACGTGCAGGGTCCGCCGTTGTTCGGCCTGCAGGCTGCTGCCCGCCCCGCCCTCGACGCCGAAGACCTTTTCGGCGGCGCTGACTTTGGTGATGATGTCGGGCAGAAACTCACCCTCGGCCGCCGGTCGCGCCGCCTCAAAGCTCGCTTCGGGATCGGGGCCGGCTTCGGCCGCGGAGGGCTTGACCCCGGTCACGGGCAGGTTATGGCCGTTGAACTTGAGGGAGAAGGTGTTGGCCAGCACATCACGCATCACGGCCTGGGCCGGAGAACTGGCCTCGGCCAGGCAGACCAGCCGCCCAACCTCCTCCGGCGATGCGTCCGATTCGATCTTGACCACCAACTCGGCCGGCCTGGCCCCGCCCAGCATTGTTCCTTTCAGCGCGGAGCCTTCCATCGTGTAGTAGTTGTCCTGCCAAAGCTGGCACGATTTCAGCTCGACGTTGTGCGCTCTGGCCTGGCGCACCAGCTCCGACAGGAAGGAAAACTGCATCCCGGCCGTGTAAAAAGCCAGGGGGAAGGGGGCCAGGTCGGTTCCATCCAGATAGGGGCCTTCGTCACTGACTAGTCGCCAGGTGCTGCCGAAGTTGGTCGAAACGACCGCCTCCTTCTGCATCCCTTCCAGGGCGCGCACCCGAACGCGCAGGGCAAGCCGGTCGGCGGGGTCCCCGCCGGGGGCCGGTGGCGCGGTCCCTGCCGCAACTTTGAAAACCAGGGGATAACCGGAACTTTCAATACTGGTCACAGTTCACCTCCATTGTAGCTAATCGACGGGGTGCATTCAAAATGAGTTGTAGGGCCAATACATTTCAAGTGAGGGAAGGATTATCAGCGAATGGCCTGCGGCTTAGCGGATTAGCGGATACCCTGTTTCGCGGAGACTATCCGTTAATCCGCTTGGCGGAGCCATCCGCTGAGCATTCTTGCCCAAACAAAAAGACGATACAAACCAACACGCCTGACGTGTTCCACATTTCCCACTGAGATTGAATGCACCCTAATCGACGTTGGCCTCGTCTTTGTACATCACCTTGTGCCGCCGGGTCCGAACCCACTCATCCACTTCCGCGTCGGTCAAAAAATTGTCCGGGTTGAAGCGATCCCAGTTCACAATCTCGGGCAGCTCTTTTTTCCAACGCTTGTAGGACGGTTTCAGGGGCGGGCCGAAGCACATAATGTCGATGATCGCCAGTTCCTCCGGCACGCCCAGGAGGGGCTTGAATTCTTGCTGGATCGCCTCCTGGCCGATGGCCGTGATCCACCACACCGCGTAGCCCAGGGCCGCTGCAGCCAGGTGGGCCGACATAACCGAGGCGGCCACGCTTTGCAGCAGGATGCGCTCGGCGTTGATTTTGTACAGGCGGTCCTGTTCCGAACCGTCGTTGAGGACGGGGAAGGCGCGGATGAACCGGAAGTCGGCGACGACGACGATCATCCCGGGCGCGGTCTTCATTCCTTTGTAATTGGGCGTCGGGAAGCGCATATTTAGCCTGGCCCGGGTTTGCTGTTCGTCCATAAAGCGTTGGCCGAGGCGCTCCTTCATTTGCGGATCGGTGATGACGATGTAATGCCAGGGCTGCGAATTCGCGCCGGAGGGGGCGTGGCGGGCGGCCTCCAGGATCAGCTCGTAATGCTGCCGGGGCACGACGTAGTTCGGATCAAAGGCCCGGTTGGTCATCCGGCTTTGCACCACCTCCATCAGGGCGTTGTAGCGCTCCACTTGATTGTAGCGTTCGTTCTGAGTTCGAGTCTCTGGGGTCATTTTTCCTCCTCCTGGCTCCGGCCCGGTGCCGGGCGCTTTACGAGTTCCGCCTTTAATTGACCGGCGCGGCCGCCGGTTCGACCGCCAGCGGCGAGCGGGGCAGGGCCACCGCCAGCAACAGGCCCAGCACGGACACGGCGGCCAGCAAATAAAAGCTGACCCGGAACGGCTGGAGGGCAGCCACGCCCCCTGCCCGCCCGGCCTCGACGATGATGCCCAACACGTTCACCCCAAACGTGCCGCACACAAAACGCAGCATATTGTAAATCCCCATCGCCAGGCCGCGCTCATCCCGGCGCACCACCAGCGATACCCCGGTCGCCCCTTGCGAGTGGGCGAAGCCCATGCCCAGGCCGGTCACCACCAGCGTGGCCACGATCAGCCAGTTTGGGCTGGCGGCGTCCCAGAGGGCCATACTGCCCACGGCCAGGGTCACCACCGCCAGGCCGATGATCATCGAGGGCCGGAAGCCCAGCCAATCGGCGATGCGGCCGGCCAGCGGCGAGAAGACGGCCAGGGTCGAGGCCAGGGGCAAGATGAGCAGGCCGGCCAGCCCTTCGGCCAGGCCCCGGAACTGGATCAAATAAAGCGATAGCAGCAGTTGCAGGCCGACCAAAACCAGGAATTGGGCGGACGAAACGGCGGTGATGATCGAGTAGTGCCTGTTGGCAAACAACCGCAGTTGGACGAAGGGCTGGGCCACCCGCCTCTCGGTGATGACGAACAGCAGCAGCAACCCGCCAAATACAAGCCACAAACCGATGCTGGCCGCCGAACCCCAGCCCAGCTCGCCGCCCTGCCTGAGGGTGAACATCAGGGTCAGCATGGCCAGCGTCAGCGCCCCGGCGCCGACCAAATCGAAGGGGCGGGCGTCGTTTCTGCGGTCGGAGGGCACGATCAGGGTGATCAGAACCACGGCCAGCAGCGCCGTGGATCCGTTCAGCCAGAACGGGGCCGGCCAGCCGAAGTTCTCCACCAGCAGGCCGCTGATGGCCGGCCCCAACCCGTGCGACGCGCCGTTGACGGCGGCCCAGACCCCCATCGCCAGACCCCGCTCGCGGCTGGAAAAGACCGAGCTGATGATGCCCATCGTTGAGGGCAGGCCGACCGAGTTGAAGACCCCTTGCAGGGTACGGGCCGCGATCAGCCAGCCGAAGCCCGGTGCCAGAGCGGCGGCCCAGGCCGAGAGGACCACGCCCGAAAAACCGACCAGGTAAACGCGCCGGTAGCCGTACCGGTCCCCCAGCCAGCCCGAAATGGGCATAAAGACTGCCGACAGCAGGACAAAGACCGAGATGATCCAGACGCCCAGGTCCACCCCGATGTCGAACTCCACCAACATCGAGGGCAGGGCGATCGGCATCATGCTGTTGAGCGATGTCCCCGACCAGGTGCCGACCAGAATCGCCAGGGCAATCCACCAGCGCCTGAGCTGCGGATCGCCCTCTGGGGTGGGGAAGGTCACGGCTCATCCCGGATAAAGGATGTTGTAGCGCGGCTTGCGGACCAGCCCGGTGCGGTCGAAGAAGACCGACTTCGTCTGCGAGAATTCTTCCAGGGTTTGCGCCGCCGCCTCCCGGCCAAAGCCCGATTGCTTCCAACCCCCGAAGGGGAAGCCGGGGGCGCGAATGAGATGGTCGTTGATCCAGACGTAGCCGGCCTGGACCTCCTCGGCCATCGTCAGGGCGGTGTGCAGGTCGTTGGTCCAGACCGAGCCGGTCAATCCATACGGGGTGTCGTTGGCCATGCGGAGGGCGTCCTCCATAGTATTGAAGCGCTGCAAGACCGGCACCGGGCCGAAAATCTCGTCGCGGGCGATGCTCATCTCAGATTCCACATCGACGAAAACGGTCGGTTGCACCCAAAAACCCTTCTCGTAGGGACCATCTCGCAGGCTGTCCCCGCCACATAGCACCGTCGCCCCCTCAGCTTTACCGGCGCTGATGTACTCCTCCACCCGGTCGCGGATGCGGGCGCTGACCATCGGCCCCAGGTCCGTTTTGGGATCGATGCCCGGCCCGACGCGCAGTTTCTTCGTCTGGGCCACGAATTTGTCCACAAACTCCTCGTAGATGGGGTCTTGCAGCAGCAGCCGGGTGGTCGCCATACAAATCTGGCCGCCGTTGAGATACGCGCCCCACATAGCCCCTTCCACGGCGGCGTCGATGTTGGCGTCGGCGAAAACGACCTGCGGCGCTTTGCCGCCCAGTTCCAGCAAGAGGCGCTTGACGTTGCTGGAGGCCAACTGCATAATCTTCTTGCCGGTGTCGGTCGAGCCGGTGAAGGCGATCATGCCGATGTCCGGGTGCTCGGCCATGCGCTTGCCGACCGGCACGCCGTCCCCCAGCACCAGGTTGATCACGCCCTCGGGGATGCCCGCCTCCTCCATACACTCGACCAGGAGGATGGAGGCGATGGGGCATTCGGGCGGCGGCTTGAGGATGACCGAGTTGCCGGCGGCCAGGGCCGGGGCCATCTTCTCGCTGCCCAGCACCAGCGGAACGTTGCCGGGCGTGATGCAGCCGACCACGCCGATGGGCTGCTTGATGGTGTAGCCGGAGGCCCACGGCTCGGGCCGGCTGGCGCTGCCCTGGAAGGTCATCAGGGCGCTGGCAAAGAAATCCCAGGCCCCGGCGGAGAGCGGCACCATCATGCCGTGGCTCTGGCGGATCGAGCGGCCCTGGTCCAGCGTTTCCGCCCTGGCGATCTCGTCTCGACGGCGCATCATAATCTGGCCCACCTGCCGGACAATGCGCGAGCGGTCCCGCCAGCCCATACGCCGCCAGGCCCCGTCCTCAAAAGTCTTGCGCGCCGCTGTCACGGCCCGGTCCACGTCCTCGGCCGAGCCTTTGGGGATGGTGCCCAGGCACTCTTCGGTGGCCGGATTGAGCAGGGAGATGCGCTCATCCGAGGTGGAGTCGACCCACTTGCCACCGATGAAATTCTGGTAATCCTTAACCGGAATCGTTGACTCCTGGCTCATAATCCTTAAATTCCTTTCTCTAAACCGAAACCAACCAAATCAGCGGGTCCGTTGCTGAATATCCTGGGCCCAGGGCATAAGCGCCTGGCCCATGCGCTCCAGGCCATTGGTGAAGAGCAACCCCAACACGGCGATGACGACCAGCCCGACGTACATCTTGCCCACGGACAGGGTAGACCAGGAGATCCAGATCAGATACCCGATGCCGCGATTGGCGGCCACAAACTCGGCGGCCACGATAATCAGCAGGGATACCCCCAGCGACAGCCGCAGCCCGGTAAAGATCGACGGCAATGAAGCGGGCAGGATGACTTTGGCAAACAGCTTCCAGCCCGTCGCCCCGTAGTTTTGGGCGGCCTGGACCAGGATGGGGTCGATGCGCATCACGCCGTGCGCGGTCGAAATGAGCACCAGGAAAAAGCCGGCAATAGCCACCGTGACCACCTTGCTGGCTTCCCCCAGGCCGAAGATGACGAGCAGCAACGGCAGAAGCGAAATCTTGGGAATGGGGTAGGTGGCTGCCACAATCGGGTCTACAAAAGCGCGGACGGCCTTAGACCAACCCATCAGCAATCCGATGAGGATGCCCGGTATCGAACCCAGCAAGAAACCGAAAACAATTCGCTGCAGCGAGATGCCCAGGTGCTCCCACAGCTCGCCCGAAATCACCATCTGGCTGAGCACGCCGATCACCCGGGTGGGCGGCGGGAAGAAGCGCCGGTCCAAAATTCCAACCTGGACCGTGATCTCCCACAGGATCAACACAATGAAAGGTGAGAAGATGGAGATCAAGCGGTAGACCTGGTCCATGCGGTTGGTTTCGATCCCTACCCCTTTGCGGCGCAGAATTCGCTCCTCCCGGGCGGGTTCGGCCCCGGTCGTCGCTTTAGTTTGGGCTGTCATCGGTTTCACCTCTTTCCAGGGCCTGGGCCTTATTCACTTCCTCGACCAGATCAATCCAGATGGTTTGCACAATCTGGTTAAATTCCGGCGTGGTGCGTATTTTCAGCTCCCGGGGACGGGGCAAATCTATCGGATAAACCGCCTTAATCCGGCCCGGATGGGCGGTCATCAGCACCACCCGGTCCCCCAGGATGACGGCCTCGTCGATGGAGTGAGTGACGTAGACAACCGTCTTGCGTTCCTCCTCCCAAATCCTGAGCAGTTCCTCCTGCATGATGATGCGCGTCTGGGCGTCGAGCGCCCCGAACGGCTCGTCCATCAACAGAATCTCGGGGTCGGTAGCCAACGCCCTGGCAATGGCCACCCGCTGCTTCATACCGCCGGAGAGCTGGTGGACGTAGTGGTGGGCAAAACGAGCCAGCCCCACCTTGGCCAGGTATTTGTTGGCAATTTCCAGGCGCTCTTGCCTGGCAACGCCGCGCATCTCCAAACCAAAGGCAACATTCTCAATCGCGGTTCGCCAGGGGAAGACGGCGTACTCCTGAAAAACGACGGCGTTCACCGGGCGGTTGTTAGCCGCTGCAGCCCGAATGGCGACTTCTCCGGAGGTCGCTTCGTACAGGTTGGCCAGGATGCGGAGCAGGGTGGATTTGCCACAGCCGGAGGGCCCGATGAGCGACACAAACTCGCCTTCTTCGACGGTCAGGTCCACCTCCGTCAGCGCCTCCAGGGTGCCGTGGTGGACTTTATATATCTTGCTAACCCCTCGAACTTCAATTTTCGGATTCATTGAGTTTCCTCCAACGGAGCTTTATTGAGTGTTCAGGCCAGTTGCTCCAGTGGAGAATCGACCAGTGGATTAGATTGGTTCAATCTCGGAGATTGAACCAATCTGGCACAACGCAAAATAGTTGGGGAAAAGACTCGGCACGTAGGCGTGCCTCACCCCTCTGAAAACAGCCGTCTGCTTGTTGGGCGGTAGCCAGGCGTTGTATTGAGGGCTTTAGCCCTTGCCCGCCTCAAAGGGCTGAAGCCCTCAATACGGTTGCACTGGACTCCCTACTCCCCGCTTCGCGTCCCTGCCTACGGATTGACTCTCCCCAGGCGGGCCAGCGCTTCGTCCAGGTACGTGTCGATAATCACCTGGTCCAGCGGCAGCGGTGCGGCCATCTCGGTGTAGCCCCGGTTGAAGTGGTATAGCTGGAAATCTTCGGTGCTGGCCCGGTTGATCAGGCCGTTAGGCTCGAAGTAATAAGCGACGCCGTTCTTAATGGCCGGCGCGGGAACGTTGGTCACCAGATTGATGATGGCCACGTTGTCGTCGCTGCGCCAGCCGTCGCCCTGGAGATCGCGCGCGGCTTTGAGGTAAGCGATCAGGAAGCGGACGCCGATCTCGCGGTTCTCCGGCTGGAGCAACCGCTGGCCGAAGTAGATCACCCCGTTTTGGGGCGTATCGGTGATTTCATCGCCTTCCAGCAGGGCCACCGCGTCGCCAGCGCCGATGGCTCTGGAAGCCAACGGATGGGGCAGGATGGCCGCATCGATAGCCTGGTTGGCAAACGCCGCCGGCATCTCCGGGAAGGGCAAACTGACGACCTCGACGTCATCCACCGTCAGCCCGGCCCCTTCCAGGGCTTTAGCCAGGAGATACTCTGCCGTCCCCCGCTCGACGTTCAAGGCCACCTTCCGCCCGGCCAGGTCCGCCACGCTGCTGACGGTCCCGGAGTCGATCAGGTCCGTGCGAACCAGCAAAGGCACGGCCCCAAAACCGGGCGGCTGCGAGGCCATTGCGCTCACCACCCGGATGTCCAACCCCTGGTCGATGGCATTGAACAGCCCCGGGCCGGTCTCGCCGCCGCCGGCGTCCAAATCTCCGGTGGTGAGAGGCGCCATCATAAATGCGCCGGAGCGGAAGCTCTGCAGCTCGACGGTCAACCCTTGCTCGGCGAAATAGCCTTTCTCGTTGGCCACGAAGAAGGGGGCAAAGGCAAAGATGGGGATGTAGCCCACCTGCAGGGTGCCAATATCGGGCAATTCCTCGACGCCGGCCGTCACAGCGGCGTCGGGGTTAGCCAGCAGGGCCTGGGCGTCGGTGGCGCTGGGGATGCACAGCTTCCAGCCGATTTCGATGAGATCGACGTTGGCGATGGTCGCGTAGCTGCTGTCGGCGGTGGCGGCGGCGTTCGTGGCAGCGGCGATGGCCTGAAAGGCCAGCGGGTCGCCATAGAACTTATCGGCCAGCTTGGATAACCAGTCATCGGCCTGGACGGTGACATCCTCTTCACAGGCAACCGCCCCCTGCGCGTGCGCGGCGGTTGGCGTCAGGGTTGTTGGCATAAGGGTAACAGCCAACCCCAACAGTAAAACAATGCTTAAGACCTTTCCTACCGTTTTCATTTGCGCTCCTCCTGAAGTTGAATCGATTGCTTTGGAACTAGTCTTTTCCATCTCCGCGCCAGACGCCCGGCTGGAGAAGTAATCCCTCGGTATATTTGGTGTTGTGATTAAAGAGGGCAATCACCCGCATCGCTTCCCACAGTTGCGCGTCGGTGGCCCCAAGCCCCCTGAGGACCTCCGTCTGGAACCCGACGGAGTAGGCAGCGCCTCGGCTGGCGGCCACGGCCAGGGCCACAAAATGCTTCTCGAAGCGATCCAGGTTCCCCTCGAAGAGGCAGCCCACCTCCCGCTCCCAGATTTGCTCCAGCCAGCGGGGGTCCCGGGCCATCACCTGGTAATAGATGGGCAGCAAACCCAGGCGATCCTCGATCTCGCCCAATAAGGGCAACGCGCCGGCTTCCAGCGGCTGGAACGGCCCGATTACCCCGGCAGGCGTGATACCGGCCACAAACTCGAAACCGGCCAGGCCGTTGAAATGGGCCTGGGTCAGCGCCAGTTCGACGATGTCCTCGTCGGTCAATTTGAACATGCGCTTCAGCACCCCGCTGTGGGCGGTGATGCAGTATTCGCAGCCGACCGTCATCGACACCGCCACCGCGAGCATCTCCTTGACCTTGCGCCTCAAGTGTTTGGTGGATGGCATGATATAGAGGTGCTCTTCGGCGCTTTGTTTTAAGAAGTAGGGCTTGTACGCGCCGGCCTTGACGTAGTTGGTCATGACCGGGGCCTGGGTGTACTCGCGGATTTTCCGATCCAGGGCCTCGATCTGGTCGGCGTATTCTTCTTCCTCAAGAAGTCGAATCAGGCTCATAACCCTGGCTCCTTTGGAAATACCCCTCCCCTAGCCCCTCCCCGCTGGCGGGGAGGGGTGAATCTTCTCGCGTCGTTGCCATCCCGCAGGGTCTGTCGAACTCCTTTAGAGACCAACCCTACCAAAAACAAGCAGATGCCTCCGAGCATCAGACTATGCTAACTGAAGGCATCTGCTTATTGATCGTCGATTGGCTTCTTCGCCTTGGGGCAATCACCGCGTAATAACTCCCCTGATTACGGTTCGTATCTCTGTTTGGAAAACGAGGGTGATCGCTTGTACACTACAGAGAACGCTGTTCGCTAGACAACAAAGTGTATTATAATTCTAAAGTGAGATTTGTCAAACCATTTTTCAAGGCTGCGAGCCCAACGCGCAGAACGAGACGTGCTGGTCTCGTTTGACGGAAGCCCGGAGATCGGGTATAATCCTGGGCGCT
>JBHHXL010000135.1:0-11758 GCA_046757065.1 Anaerolineae bacterium | reverse complement strand
CCCCGGCCACGGGCGCCTACTACCTGGCCGTCAAGCATTGGAACCCCAACGTCGGTGGCTGCGGCACCGCCTACACCGTTTCCTTTGACGAGGGGGTGCAGGGTGGCCCCGCCAATACCATCTATCTGCCCCTCATCCTCAAGAACAGCGATGGCACGGTTCCGCCGACTGCCACGCCCCCCCCAACGCCGGCGGCAACAACAACCCCCACACCCACTGCTACACCTACCTCAACAAATACGCCCACGCCTACCGGGACGGCCACCCCAACGGCGACGCCCACCAGCACGCCGACGCCCACGCCGGCCATCTTTGGCGACGGCAGCGATGGCGATTTGACCGTGAGCGGCACGTATTACACCGACGACACTCGCACCGCCGTCAGCGCCACGGCGAATGCCGGGCAAAATACTGTCTCCGTCCAGAGCACCGTCGGCTTTGCGGTGGGCGACGAGGTGTTGCTCATCCAGATGCAGGGCGCCGGGGCGGGCAACTACGAATTCGGCGCTGTTGCCGGGGTCGGGGCAGGCACATTGATCCTCCAGGACAACCTGCAACATACCTACACCGCAGGTGGCGACTCAAAGGCGCAGGTGATCCGGACGCCGAATTATCAAAATGTAACGGTCCAAAGCGGCGGTAATCTGACGGCCCACGCCTGGGATGGGAGTACCGGAGGGATAATTGCTTTAAGGGTCAGCGGGACGATGACGGTGGCCGGTGGGGGCGTCGTTGACGCCAGCGGCAAAGGGTTTAGAGGAGCAACAGGCTACCTCAATGCCTCGGGACGGCGCGGCGAATCACAGTTTGGCAATTGGAATACGCAATCGACCGGGGCCAACGGCCTGGGCGGCGGCGGCGCGGCCTGGGGTAACGGCGGCTCCGGGTCAGGCGGCGGCGGTGGTGGTCACGCCACTATGGGAGCGGGCGGTGGCTACGCCGGGGAAGATGCAGGGAGCGGGGGCGAACCTGCTGGCACCGCCGACTTGACGATCATTTTCTTTGGCGGGGGCGGCGGCTCCGGCAGTGGGGCCAATCCAGAGGTAGGGGGCAGCGGCGGTAACGGCGGCGGAGCCATATTGTTGTTCGTGCGCTCCTTGTCCGTGACCGGCTCTATCCAGGCTAACGGGGCCGGCGGCGGTGATACGAATCAGGATGTCAATGACGCCGGAGCCGGGGGAAGCGGAGCCGGCGGGTCTATCCTGATCAAGGCCGACAACGCCGACCTGGGCAATGAGCTGGTTTCGGCCATTGGCGGCCCGACGGTGCTGGAGACCCAGGGGCCTGGAGAGAACGGCGGCGCCGGCGGTGATGGCCGCATCCGCGTCGAGTACATCACTGGCTTCAGCGGGACCACCGATCCCCCGGCCAGTGTGGGGCCGTTTACGCCGTAAGCGGCGGGTTTTGTTCCAGCCGCTGCGCCTCAACCCAGGCCTTTTCGGCCAGGGCGTGCGCGCCGAAGGCGGTGAACAGACCTTGCGCCTCGCTCAAGATATCGCGGGCCTGGACGGCGTCGCCGGGTTGGTGGCACCGGGCCAGCATGCGCCCGTAGTCGAGTCAGGTGCGAACATCCTGATACCAGAAGGCGGTGCCGCGCGTGGCGGCCAGGGCGCGCTGGAAGGCGGCTTCGGCCTCGGCCCAGGCCCCCCGGCCGGTGTGAAAGGCGCCGTAACCCCGGTGAAGGATGGCCAGCAGATAGGGCAGGTTCCAGCGGCGCGCTTCGGCCTCGTTTGAAACCCTCCTTTGCCTGAAGTATCTTTGTGCGCGGCGGGTCTGGCGATTGAAACGACCCGCCGCGCTCGGACCGCGCCCCGCCCGCCCCTCACAACCTGCCACAAGCAAAAAGCGACGACCCCCCGGAGGGTGCAGGAGGTCGCCGCTTGATTGATATAGCTGGCCGGTCCCGTCTTTGAAAAAGATAGGACCGGACTATAATCCAACCAGCCCTTCTCCTGGCACGTGCAGGTGAGGGGTCAGACGCCCGTATGAGTGTTGCCGCACTCAGCGGGCGTCGCTTCGCTTCGCGTTATGTTTAGTTATGACGATGTGGCGCGCGGTGGCGCGTGACCGGCTTTGGTGGGGTGGTTCTCATCCCGCCAAATTTGTCATTTGAACGGGTTGAGATTATAATTGGTTTACGGGATGGGGGATCGTCTAGTGGTAGGACAGCGGCCTTTGGAGCCGTTTGCCCAGGTTCGAATCCTGGTCCCCCAGCCTCAAATGACCTTTCCGGCGTATTTGTTGGAAAGGTCTTTTTGGTTTGCTAACAACAGCAGAATCGATATAATTACCGTCGATTGTTTCCGGTTCATAGATAATGGGGTTGCAATGTGGGTAGTGTATTGGTCCTGAACGCCTCGTATGAACCCTTGAGCGTCGTTTCCGTCAAACGTGCCGTTGTCCTCCTGCTCAAGGACAAAGCCGAGCTCGTCGAAGCCGCGCAGGCCAAGCTCCGTTCCGAAAAGCTAATCTTGCCAGTGCCGCTGGTAATCCGCCTGGTCTACTTCGTGCGGATTCCGCGCCGGGTCAGCATCCCTGTCTCCCGGCGGGCAGTCCTGGCTCGCGATCAGTACACCTGCCAGTATTGCGGCCAACAACCCCGGCACAAGGACCTGACGCTGGACCACGTCCTGCCCCGCTCCCGAAACGGCAGAACGGCCTGGGACAACGTCGTCACCGCCTGCACCCGCTGCAACAATCGCAAGGGCAACCGCACCCCCGAAGAAGCGCGGATGACCCTGCGCAGCAAGCCCGTGAAGCCTCGCTACCTGGCCCTGGCTTTCGTGGGCAGCGCCGAGGCTCGCGAGGCCTGGCAGAAGTATATGTGGGAATAGTGCCGCCCCCATCGACCTATGGAAAGCCCGTAGCCCTGGCTCGGGCTTTTTTGTTTGACCCCAACGTATCTTCTCGATACTCCGGGCGGAGTAGCAGGTCGGGCCGCTTGCGCGACGCCCGACCGTCTGCTGACCCAACCTCTGCTTTTTGAGAAGATAACTCCAATCTCAACTGAATTGACAATTCACCGGGCCGGGCGTATAGTAGTAAGTGTGCGTCGCACAACAATTGTGGAGGGCCTCGATGGAAATCCCAGAAACGTATGATCCCGCCCGGTATGAACGCCCCTCGGTGACCGTCGATATCGTCATCTTCTCCATCATTCAGAGCGGGCTGAAGGTCCTGCTGGTGCAGCGGAAATACTGGCCCTTCGAGGGGATGTGGGCCCTGCCCGGTGGCTTCATTCGGATGACGGAGTCCCTGGAGGAGGCGGCCTATCGCGAACTGAAAGAGGAGACCAGCATCGACAGCGATGAGGTCTACCTGGAGCAGCTTTACACCTACGGCGACCCGGAACGCGACCCCCGAACGCGGGTTATCACCGTGGCCTACTTTGCCCTGGTCGGCGCCGACAAGATCGACCCCCAGGCCGCCGACGATGCCGAAAATGTCAGTTGGTTCCCGGCCTACAAGCCGCCGCCCTTGGCCTTCGACCACCGCCAGATTCTGGATTACGCCGTGACCCGCCTGCGCTACAAGTTGGAATACACGGCGGTCGGTTTCCAGCTCCTGCCCGAAAAGTTTACCCTCAGCCAGTTGCAGGAGGCTTACGAAATAATTCTGGACGAGCAGTTGGACAAGCGAAACTTCCGCAGCAAGCTGCGCAAGGCCAACGTCGTTGAGGCAGCGGATGGCTACGTCGGCACCGGCGGCCGCCCGGCTCGCCTCTACCGTTTCCGCCCGGACGCAGTGGCCGAAGTCAAAACCCGGCGTCTATTTCCATGACCGCACAACCGCCCCTACAGGGCTAAGGCCGGTCGTCCACCTACGTGGGCAAGTCGATTTCTAGTCCGCGTAGGCGGACTTCACGGCTGAGTAGTTACGCACAACCTTAAAATCCTGGCCTGGCTCTTGACAAATTCGATCTTTGGGACTATATTTAGTGTGACTTAAACACTAATGAACGACCTTTATTTTTTGGCGAAAATATGGTGTAAAAAATACACTATAGAAGGAGAGCGAAAGCGATGAACGTCGAACAGTTACTCGAACAGAGCAAGCCTTTCCTGGCCTACATCCTGGACTGGGAAGCAAGCCTGAAGCCCCTCGACCTGGCCGGTGTCGTAGATGGCGACGCGGGCAAAGTAGCCGTGGTATCCGTTGACGTTATCAACGGCTTCTGCTACGAGGGGCCGCTGGCCAGCCCGCGCGTGGCAGGCATCATCGCTCCCATCACCGAACTGTTCAAACGCAGCTACCGGGCCGGCGTCCGCCACTTCATCGTCACCCAGGATACCCACCCGCCCGACTCGGTCGAGTTTGAAAACTACCCGCCCCACTGCGTGCGCGGCACCCCTGAAAGCGAAGCCGTGCCCGAATTCCAGGAACTGCCCTTTTGGAATGAGTTCAAGGTCATCCCCAAGAACTCCATCAACTCGGTCATCGGCACCGGCCTGGACGGCTGGCTGGACGAACACCCCGACGTGGACACCTTCATCACCGTCGGCGATTGCACCGATCTGTGCACCTACCAGTTGGCGATGCACCTCAAGCTGCGCGGCAACGCCGCCAACCGGAAGGTGCGCGTCATCCTGCCGGTCGATTGCGTGGACACCTACGATTTACCGGTCGAAACCGCCCACGAGATCGGGGCCGTGCCCCACGACGGCGATCTGCTGCACCACGTTTTCCTCTACAGTATGATGCTCAACGGCATCGAAGTTGTGGCCCGGGTTGAGTAAGATGCCAACGCCATAAAAGGCGGAACGCTTCGCGTCTGCGCCTCTGCGGTGAACTATAGCTTCTTTGGTTCCGGCTTGTCCGGGTTAGGAATTGACAATGTTTATCTTAATAGTTTCTGTGATGGTAATGGTAGTTGTGACAGGATTCGTGCTGGTCTTCAAACGCAGCACGGTGCTCGTGCCCGAGGACCACGGCGCGGTCGTCGTCGACCGGAACGGGTTTGTGCGGCGGACGTTGCCGGCCGGGGTACACCGGCTGTGGCCGGGCCGGGAGCGGATCGAGTTCATCTTCGAGACGAACATCAAGCTCTGCCGGGCCGTCGCCGAGGCCATCCCCACCGCCGACGGCATCCCCCTGCGCATCGCCTGGTCCGGCACGTACCACCGCGATCCCGATCTCATCACCGACCGGGTCAGCCAGCGCCTGCGCGGCCTGCCCCGGGTGGAGTGGGGCATCCAGCGCCAGGTGGACATCGCCCTGCGCCGGTTGGTCGGCGCCTACGACCTGACCGACCTGTTCAGGCCGTCCGTCCGGGAGCGCATCGAGCGCCAACTGACGGAAGCAATTGCCGCTCGCTTAAAGCTGGTGGGGGTGGTGTTGCACGGGGTCAATTTACAGGCGATGGAGCTGCCCCAGGAGGTAAGCAGCGCGCTCAACCAGGCCAGGGCTATCCAGGCCCTGGATGCCGTCATCCGCCGGAGCGACGCGACCACGCGCGAGGTGGTGACCGCCGGGCACAAATTGGAGGAGTTGCTGGCCTGGAGCGAATACCTGCCGCCTTATGGCCGCCCGGCCCTGGCCCTGCGGCAGCCGTAGGCCGTCAGAGGCCGTCTGAAAAGTATTTGACGGGGCAAGGTGACCGGCACTTTTGCGATTAACTTCGTGAAATTCGGCCCTATTCTGCCCTGGGTTTGAACGTTTTTAAGTGCCGGTCACCTGAAACCCGACTTTTCAGGCCGTCTCTCAGGCTTGTTTTTGCGCCAAAAACACGATCCAGGGGCTGAGGCTCGGCAGGCGGCGCAGACCGAGGTAGCGTTCCAGCCTGGTACATAGAGGCACCAGCGGAGAATTGCTGGCCCGGGTAAAGGGGAACCAGCATATCCCCTCTTCGTAGATCATGTTGAAGCTCCGCCGGCGGAACTCTCTTCTCCAGGCGGGGTAGGCAGTTTTGTAGTAATCGAAGCGGCCCCTGGTGGCGGCCACCAGATGGCGGAAGTAACCTCTCAGCGACAGCCGGTTTTCAAAGACCCCCACCACCAGGCCGCCGTCTTTTAACACGCGACGGGCTTCGTTGATGAACCAACCGCTGCCAAGCACGGGAATGACCTCGATGCATAAGATCAATCCCATACTGGCCGTGGCGCAAGGGAGTGTGGTACTCTGTTTATCCACCAGGATACACCTGGCCGCCGGCAGCCGCTCCTGGCACCTGACCAGCGCCTGCGGGTCGATGTCGGTGCAGGTTGCCTGCCAGCCACGATCCACCAGCAGCTTCGACCACCGTCCCCCTTCACAACCAACATCGAGAACCGTGGACGGCCGCCCGGCCAGATTGTTAGCCTTCAATAGCACCCGGTTTTCAACGCGGGTGATGTACCTCCCCCAGCGACTCCGCGCCACCTTCTCCCAATATGTGTCTTCCCCCCAGTCCATAGCCTTACGACTCAAGGTCATAAGCGCACCCCTTCGCCCCGTTTTGGAGGAGGGAACTCGCCGGGCTAAGACACCGGCCTCTCAATGAACAGCTTCGCCCTCTGGATTATAGCACAATAGTCCTATACAATGAAAGACGGCTAGAACCCCACCGCCGCGCCGTCGGCCCGCATATCGCTGCCGGCGGCGTAGACGCCGTCCTCCAGCCGCCAGATGATTTGCCCCCTGCCGAACGAAGCTCGCGCGACCGGCACCTGGAGGGCGTGCCCCCGGGCCATCAGCCCGTGCAGGACGTGCTCCGGCGTGCCCAGCTCCAGCTCGACCCCCAGCCCTCCGCTCACCCGCCAGCGCGGCGCGTCGAGGACGGCCTGCGGATTGAGGCCGTGATCGACCGTGCCGATGATCACCTGCACGTGCCCTTGCGGTTGCATCGGCCCGCCCATCACCCCGAAGGGCCCCACCGGCTGGCCGTTCCGGGTCAAAAAGCCGGGGATGATAGTATGGAAGGGCCGTTTGCCCCCGGCGGCCTCGTTGGGATGGCCCGCCTCCAGGCTGAAGCCCGCCCCCCGGTTTTGCAGGGCGATGCCCGTCTCCGGCACCACCACCCCGCTGCCGAAGCCCATATAATTCGACTGGATGTAGCTGACCATCATCCCCTCCCGGTCCGCTGCGCAGAGGTAGACGGTGCCTCCCGGCGACGGCCGACCCGGTTCGGGGACCCGGGCCTGAGGGCCGATTAAGTTGCGCCGTTCGGCCAGGTAGGCCGGGTCCAGCAGGCCGGCCAGCGGGACCTCGGCTCGTTGCGGGTCGGCGATGTAGCGATGGGCGTCGGCGAAGGCCAGCTTCATCGCCTCGATCTGCAAATGCAGCGAGGCTACGCTGCCGTGGGGGCGCCCGGCCACGTCGGTTCCCTCCAACAATCCCAACGCTATCAGCGCCGCCAGGCCCTGCCCGTTGGGTGGAATCTCCCAAACCTCGTGATCGCGGTAGCCGATCTTGATCGGCTCGACCCAGTCGCTGTGGTGGGCGGCCAGGTCATCTTCGCGCAGCAGGCCCCCGGTAGCCTGCGCAAAGGCTACGATCTTGGCCGCCAGCTCGCCTTCGTAGAATTCGCGCGCGCCCCGCCTGGCTATCATCCGCAGCGTTTGGGCGTGGCCGGGGCTGGCCCAACGCTCCCCGGCCCGGGGCGCTCGCCCGCCGGGGGCGAAGGTCGGCATCCAACCGGCGAAGGCCGGCTCCCGCTTCGAGGCCATTCGTTGGGTGGCCCGCCTCCAGCCCCAGGCCACGGTCGGCGTGACGGCGTAGCCTTCTTCGGCGTAGGCGATGGCCGGAGCCAGCACCTCGCCAAACGGCAGCCGCCCGAAGCGGCTGTGCAGGTCCTCCCAACCGGCGGGCGCGCCGGGCACGGTCACCGGCAGCCAGCCCTCGACAGGCATCCGGGTGTGGCCTTGCGCCCGCAACCCGGCTGCTTGCAGGGCCGCCGGGCCCCGGCCCGAGGCGTTCAGGCCGTGCAGCCGGGCCCCATCCCAAACCAGGGCAAAAGCATCGCCGCCGATGCCATTCGACGTTGGTTCCAGAACGGTCAGCGCCGCCGCCGTCGCCACCGCCGCATCGACGGCACTGCCTCCCCGCTGTAGCATCGTCAACCCCGCCTGGGCGGCCAGCGGCTGGCTGGTGGCGACCACGCCGTTGCAGGCCAGGAGCGGCATCCGCCGGGAAGGGTAGGGAAACGTGTGAAGGTTCATCTTGCTCTCCTTATTGACAACCTGAGTTTGGGCTAAGTAGTTGTCCAGAAATAACTTGGCGTTTTTGCAGGGTGTTTCTTGGGGAAAAGTGAAAAGTTATTTACGGACAGTTACTAAGGGTAAAGGCGCATCGGAAACCCGGTTTTTTGGCGAAATTATGCTAAATTCGCTGGACGACGCAGGTAACTTGTCGATCAAAACTGTCTTTGATGGGCAAAAACCGGGTTTCTATATGTTATCCTGAACTCAGGTTGACAGGTTTCAAAAATCCGTGATATAGTAAATTGTCTCGCTAATTCGGACTGTTACGCAAGCTACAGAGATTTTACCAGCACCATAGATTTCTTGAAACCACGAGGGCACTCCATCCCTGGCAACCCATTATATCCATGTTTGATCACATTTGATCTGGTTTGGCAAAACGCGCCAACATCCTCCCTGGACCCTGCCCAGACGATGGTCCCATCTACAGATACTCAATTCAAAAGGAGACTCTTCGATGAAGAACTTGTTTGCACTGTTATGTGTATCGTTCGTTGCTGTGATAATACTATCGGCAGGATTGATGCTGCTCAGCGGGCGCGAGATTGGCCACGCTGCCCCCATCGCGCCGGAAGCGACCGCCTGCGATGCGGAAGCGTTGACCCGGATCGAGGCCGACTTCCGGCGTATGGCCGACCTTCGGGCCAGGGAGCCGGGGGCTATCTCCGACGAAGCATACAGGTCCGCCGCGCTGGCCTACATCGCCAGCGCCGAAACCTGCTACAATGCGCTTGCCCCTTCCGGCAGTCCGGCCCGCGCCCCGGCTTACTCCGGCCCGGCCAAAATCGATGATGGCGGCCTGTGGGCCCCCGGTTACGGCCCCACCGCCTCGGGGGGGAATTATGGGGAATACGTCACCTTCGGCAGCAAATGGGGCGCTGGTACGCCCTTCTCCGGCGGGCAGGATGCGCCAGGCCCCGGCATTACCGGCGGTACGGTGACCTACAGCTACATCGCCAACGGCGTCGATCACAGCGGAGAAGGGGCAGGAACCCCGTCCAACACCCACATCAGCGGCCTGACCGGCTACAGCACTTGCTTCCTGACGGAGATCAGCACCGCCTTCGCCGCCTGGTCCGCCGTGGCCGATATTCAATTCGTCGAGGTCGCGGACAACGGCCTGCCCACCGATGCCGCCGGGGCCGAGGGGGATATTCGCATTGGCGCGCACCTGATGGACGGCGCCAGCGGCACGCTGGCTCACGCCTTCTTCCCGCCGCCCAACGGCGTATCGATTGCCGGCGACCTGCACTTTGACACCGGCGAAACCTGGTCGTGCACGGCGGGCGGTTCGGCCATCGACATCGGCCTGGTGGCCCTGCACGAGATCGGCCATTCCATTGGCCTGGGCCACGAACCGCTGCCGTCCCAGGGCGGCGATCAGGCGGTTATGAACGCCTTCTACGATCCGAGCCTGACCGGCCTGCTGACGGACGACATCGAGGGTGCGGTTTCGATTTACGGCGCGGCCCAGATGCTGCCGGACCTGAGCATTGTGCAACAGGTCGTGGGCAGCACGCAACCCAGTCCGGGGGATGCCATCACGATTACGTTGACCGTTGAGAACAAAGGCACGGTCACAGTAACGGGCGTGGTCGTGACCGATACGCTTTCAACCAGTATCCTGACGCCGACGCAGGCCAGTTCCATCGGAGCCACAGAACGTGGTGGCGCGCCGTTCATCTGGGACTTGCCCGATCTAGCCGGTGGCGCTTCGGGCTTGATCACGGTTTCTGGAATCATCAGCCCTTCGCTGGACCCGAATTTCATTATCAACAATACGGCCACCATCGCTGGCAACGAGCAGGAGACGAATACCGGCAATAACAGCAGCACCGCCTTCATCGGCGGGGCCGGGGCATATCTGCCCTTTGTGGCCAAGGTGGTTGGCAGCTCCACCAGCCCTCAGTCGGGCTACTGGCAGAGCACTAACCAGGCCCACGAATTTCACGTAAACATAGAGCGAACCGAGGTCAACGACTACGCCATCTTTATCACGGTATCCGGCTGTGGTAATTATAAGGTCACCCGCACCCTGTCAGACTCGATTGTCGATAACCAGTTCTCTTTCACCGGCGCTTTCTTTGCCTCCGGCACCTTCGATTCATCAACGACGGCCAGCGGCACGGATGGGCTGGACGGCCTCTTGATCCCCGGCTGCGGTCTCGTCAGTGGCGGGCCGTTCACCTGGACGGCCAACTGGCAGGGCAGCGCCGGCTTGGGGCCCGCGTTCCTGACGGCTGAAGTTGTCGAGGCTGTGATTGTGGAACCCATCGGAGGGGGAGGCGACGCCGCCATAACGGTAACGCCCGTCGAATAGACGGGTTCAAGGCGGCGGGCCGAAGGTGTCGAAGGGGACCAGGGCCAGGCCGGGGTAGGCCGGGTCCTTTGATTCCAGTCTGATCAAATAGTCAGCGGGGGTATCTGCGAAAAGGTCAGCATCGGCCCGGTCCGGCCGGGCCCGGATCACGACTTTGAGCGCTCCATCCGGGCCGACCACGGCCTGCAGCGTGTCGGGCTCGGCCCAATCGAACGGTTCGTCGTCCCGCCAGAAGGTGATGCGCAGCGGCGCGTTCTCCGGCAGCGGCGCGCCGTCCGGGAGCAGCAATCGCCCGCTAATCCGAATTTGCCCCGGCTCGAAGCGGAGTTGTTGCTCCTCAAGGGTGAATTGGGGCGGCTGCGCTCCCTCGCCCGTTGCCGTGGCCGGGGGGGAAAGGGGGGCGACCGGGGTGGGAGCCGGCGTGGGGAGCGGCGGCGGCGGCGGAGCGCCCTCTGCCCGGTCTTCAGCCGAAAGGGCGCCGGCCTCGCCCAGGGGCGCTTCGGCCGGGGCGGGCGCGGACTGGGCTTCCTCGACCGCCGTTTCCGCTTCAACTTCCTTCTCAACGACGGTAACCTCCGTCGCGTCTTCGTCGGAGGCCGGCTCCTCCTGGAGCGCAGCACCGGCTTCCGCCGGCCCGGTTGGCTGGGCCGCCGCCTGCTCGCGCGGGGCGGTGACCTCGTTTGCGGCCTCGGGCGCGAGCGAAACGGCTTGAGGCGCGGTCGCCGGGCCCACGCCCCGGAATAGAATAAACGCGCCGCAGACGACCAGCGCCACCAGCGCCGCCAGGCCGCCCAGCACAGGCACCAGATTCAACCGCTGCCAAAAAGAGGGCTCCCGGCCAACAAAACCCACGTCTGCCTCGCTCAAGGTGAAGGGGCGCGGCGTCGAGAGCCGTGGCATTTCGTTAAACAGGCGCACGGTCTGGCGCAGCGAGGCCAATTCGCGCTGCATTTCCGCCGATTGGGCCAGCGTTCGTTCCACCAGAGCGCGCTCGGCCTCGGTTACCTCGCCATCGAGGTAAGGCGACAGTAGTTCGCGGGCCTGTTCTATTTCCTGGGGCGTGAGATTTCGGATCTCGTCAGTCATTGTTACCACTTACTGGTTAACTGGTTGACCGGTTGACCGGTTGGCTGGTTGACCGGTTAACTGGTCAGACCTATCACTATCACCAATCACCCGATTAACCGATTAACCAATACCCAATTGACCAATACCCAATTAACCAATACCCAATTAACCAGTTAACCGGTCAACCCATCAA
>JBHHXL010000134.1:0-11762 GCA_046757065.1 Anaerolineae bacterium | reverse complement strand
GCCCCACCCGTAGCGGCCTGTAAAATGTTCCTTTGGCAAGGCGAACCTCAATAGTAACCGAGAAGCAAAGGGACGCGACGAAAGCAATCCCTGCGTTAGAGGCCGAACGCGCCGCCCTAACCAGTCAGTTAAAGCCCCCGTCACTCATCCCTGACAAGAACTGCGTTGACCAGTTTGTAGCCCGGATGAAAGAGAAATTAGAGTCAATGGGCGATGACATAGACGCCCGCCGTAGGCTATTGGCCGAGCTAAATGTAGAGGTTACGTTGGTAGAACAATATGCCTGGGTACACACGGAGCTAGACCTCAATGAGAAGGGAACTCGCCTGGACTTGCGAAATGGACCACAGATGTTACAATGGATGCAGAGTAGTTATAGCTCGGGCAGGCGCGGCCTTGTTCGAGGGAAGTAGTTTGCCGTCAGTGGCCAGCTTAAAAACCAGTATCCCACGTTTGCGTTCCGGTTTCCTACACCGTGAACGTCTCCTGAATCAGCTTTACCAGCATCTGGACCGCCGTTTGACCATCATCTCTGCGCCGGCAGGTTATGGTAAAACCTCTCTGCTCGCCGACTTTGCCCGGGATGACCGCGATCAGATCGTCTGCTGGGCCAAGCTCGACACCGGCGAGAGGGACTCCACCTCGCTGCTGACCCTTCTCATCGAAAGTGTTAAAACAAGATTCCACGATTTTGGTTCCCCCACGCTTTTGAACGGCCTGCAACACAATCCGCCGGAGGTCAGCGCCAGACGCCTGGCCGCCGAGCTGCACGATCTTCCCGATTATCTGGCCCTCATTCTTGACGATTACCAGCTCATTGAAGATAGCCTTGGCGCCAACATAGCGTTGGACGAATTACTGGCTCATCTGCCGGATAACTGCCACCTCATCATTGCTGGCCGGCAAACACCGACTCTGACCGCAGCGGGTTTGGCCAAATTGACCGCCTATCGCCAGGTGCACGGCTTGGGCTCAGGCGAGCTGCGTTTTACCGCAGAAGAAGTGCAGCAGGTTATCGAAAAGGAATTTGGGCGGAAAATCTCCGGGGCCACCGCCGAGGAAATTGCCAGCCAAACCGAGGGCTGGATCGTCGGTATCTTGCTCTCGGGCCAGACCCGGTGGCGGGGCGCGGTTGAGAAATTAACCCAGGGTCCGCCGGCAGCTAATCGCGATACCCTCTACGCCTACCTGACCGGCGAGGTGTTGAGCCATCTGCCCGCTGGCCTGCGGTCCTTTCTCTACCAAACCGCGGTCGTCGAGGGGATGGACCCTGAGCTGGGCGATGCCTTGACCGGGCGGACCGACTCGGCCGGGGTCCTCCAGGAGTTGGCCCGGCGGAACATCTTTATCGACCAGGCGGGGGAGCAATGGCGTTACCACCCCTTATTTCGGGAGTACCTGCTGGCGCAATCGGACGGCCAGCCGGAGATTGTCGTTGCCCGCCGGCGCGCGGCGAAGGCCCTGGTCCGGCGGGGAGATGTGGGGGCCGCCGTCGACCTGTACCTTGACTCGCACGACTATGATCGGGCCGCCCATTTGATCCAAACCATTGCCGAGAAACTGTATAAGAGCGGCCGCAAACAAACCCTGCGCAGGTGGCTTGAGGCCCTGCCGGACGAAGCGGTTGCCGATCACGCCCAGCTTCAGTTGTTCGTGGCCCGGATTTTGTTGGAGGAAGGCGATCCGCAGGGCGCGGGGGAAATCTTTGCCAAAATTACGCCGGCGCTGTTAAACGGTGGCCCTAAGAACCTGGCCGTCGCCAGCCTGATCGGGCAAAGCACGGCCTGGCGCTTTCAAGGCGATTTGCAGCGGGCGCTCGCTTGCGCCCGGCAAGCCCTCGATCTTTCCGGCCAGGTCGGTGATGGGAGCCACGTTGCGCTTGAGAGCAGAGGGCACGCACTCCGCTCGAGCGGGATTTGCTCCAATATGTTGGGGGATTTGGCCGCGGGGACGGCCGCGCTGAGAGAGGCCCTGGAATTGTACGAACGGCTCGGCGATGGCTTCTTAATCGCCAGATGCCATAGCGATCTCGGCGCTGCCCTGAATCAGGCGGGCAAGCTGGACGCCGCCGAATTCCATCTGCGCCGGGCCATCCAGGGCTGGGAAACGCTGAACATCCCCGGCGAGATGGCAATTTCGCTCAATAATCTGGCCGTTCAACTGGCCAGGCGCGGGCGCTATGACGAAGCTTACACGGTCTTTCAGCGGGGGCTATCGGCGGCCAGGCAGGCGGGCAATAGCCGTATGGAAGCCTATCTGGTGGCCGGATTGGGTGATCTTCTGCTGGATGCGGGGCAACTCGACGAGGCTATGGAAACCTACCGGCAGGCGTTAGTTCTGGCAGACGAGGTCGGGGAAAGCCTGTTGCGCTTGTATATTCTCTACTCGCAGGGCGAATGTGACCGGCGGCAGGGCAACCTGACCGTGGCCTTGCGGCGAGCCCACCAGGTCTACCAGAACGCGCAGGAGCGAGGCGCCGCCTACGAGCGGGGGCTGGGTGAAATGCTGCTGGGCGCCGTCTGCCGTGATCAAAAGGATTTGGAGCGCGGCATCGACTGGCTGGCGCGGGCCAATAGGACCTTCGCTGGCTACGGCAACCGTCTGGAGTTGGCCCGCAGCAAACTCCACCTGGCTTACGCCGTCTTTCTCGATCGACGTCCTCATTCTGCGCTGCATAACCTGCGTGAAGTCGCCGGCCTGGTGCTAGACCTGGGCTACTCCGCCTTCTTGCGGCCCGTGGCCCGGGGGTTGGGCCCGATGCTTGAATACTTTCGGGTGCAGATGCCCTCAGACGCAGCCACGCGCGATCTGGTTAGACAGTTGTTTACCTACGCTCAGGAAGAGCCGGCGCTCGAGAAGCCGCCGGTTATCGCCGTTGAGGAGCCTCCGCAACTGTCTCGTTTGCAGGTTTTTGGCTTTGGATTTCCCAGGGTCGTGGCCGGAAATCGCATTCTGACCACATTGGACAGCGGGCTGGTGCGGGGGGCCGAGGCGTTGTTTTACTTCATCCTGAACGCCGGCGGGCATCGACGAGAGAGCGTTGGGGCTGCCTTGTGGCCGGATTACTCGCCGGAAAAACTGCGGGCCACCTTCCACCGCACCATCGGCCGCTTCCGCCGCAGCCTGGGCTCGCCCGATTATTTGATCCTCCGCCAGGACGAGTATACGTTCAACCACGACCTATTGGCCTGGTGCGATGTGATGGCCTTTGAGGAGCTGCTGCACCGGGCCGAGAATGGGCGGCAGCTTGAGTTTTACCTGGAGGCGCTGCGCCTCTATAGCGGTGATTTTCTGGAAGGGGTTGATCTACATTCGGAATGGGGCCGGCGAAAACAGACCGAGCTAGAAATGAAATACTTCCACGCCGTCGAACAAGCGGCAGTCTTGTCACTGGAAAGGGACCAATACGAGCAGGCGCTGGAATTACTGGAGCGGGGCATCAACAAGGACCCTTATCGAGAGAGCCTTTACCGGCTGGCGATGCGGGCCCACGCCGCCCGGGGAAATTCGGCGGCGGTTCGACAGACCTTGGAGCAATTGAGCCGTATCCTGGAGACTGAATTGGGAGACCTTCCCTCACCAGAAACCCTCGACTTGTTTCACCAACTACTGCGAACAGAAGAATAGTTATGTAAATTGCCCGGATGCAGGCTGGATGCAGCCGGCTGCTAAGATTGGTGCATTGTAAATCACGGTCTGGAGGATATGCAATGCGAAACCAATTGCGACAAGCGGCTATCAGGGTGTTTTCGGACTCGGCCAATGTTCGGGCGGTCATCGTCCTGATCGTAGTTATCGTGGCTGCCTTGGCCGGTGGAGCGCCGGACGCCTACGGCAACTAGCCGGTGATCCTGCTATATGTGCTCATCCCAACAGCAGTTATCGCTCTGCTGTTGGGAGGTGATCTGGCGGCCCTGGGCAACGTGGATATCAAAGGCGGGTGGCTGGCTCTACTCGCCTTTGGCGTCCAGGCCGCGCTGATCATTTACAGCACAAACCGAGAGCCCTATCTGGCTGTTATCCTGCTGCTGACTCATGCGACAGTAGTCGGGGTATTTATCCATAATCGTTACCTGCCGGGGTTCAGGCTGGCGGCCCTGGGGTTATGTTTGAACGTATTGGTGATGACTGCCAACGGCGGTTGGATGCCGATCACCCCCAGGGCCGCTCATCTCGTTTCAGGGGAGAGCGCGGTCCAGTTCGCCCCCGGAGAACACCCTCCGGCCAGTAAGGACATCGTCCTGGCCCGCGAAGATACGCGGTTGTGGTTCCTGTCGGATATTATTTATCTTGGCTTTCCTCGCAGAACCGTTGTCAGCCTGGGGGATATATTTTTGACTGGCGGGATTGCTTATTTTCTCCTGATAACCCTGCTTAAGCACCGTACCTATGACTATGTTACCACAACACATTGAACATCAAGGCATCTCACGAGTCTTGGGCCGGGCTATCATCGACCAGCAATTTTGCCAGTTGCTCCTGGCGGATCCATCCCTGGCCCTGCGCGATATGGCCGGTTTGTCAGACCAGGATCGCTGTCTGTTGCTCAGAACCAGGGCCGATACCATCGAGAAATTTGCCTGGGACATCTTTTGCCAGTTGGGGGAGGGGAACGCCGTTTCGCAGACACTTGCCAGGGTTTAGGGGGGGTATTTATGTGTCGTGAGCTTCGAAATATGCCCGCTGTTAATAATCTTCAAGAACAGATTCACCAACTTAGGGAACATCTGACGGTTGCCGTCGGTGAAATAGAATTGCTGGCCAGGGAACTTGACAACGAAAATCATTGCGAACGCCTCAGACGGGCCAGCCGGCGCCTGATTATGTCCAGGGCTGTCATCGACAGCATTATCGTTGAGTAGAACGGGCAAGCGGTTTCTCCCTATTGCGGCCCGCCCGGCGGCAAAAAGGCTACCGGGTCCAGGCGTTGCTTGCCTTCGCGCACCTCGAAGTGAACGTGCGGGCCGGTCGAGTTGCCCGTGCTGCCAACCTTGCCAATGGCTTCCCCCCGCGCCACCTGCTGCCCAGGAGTGACCAAAGCCCCTTTCAGGTGACTGTACAGCGTTTGCCGCTCCCCGCCGTGATCGATGATGACGGTAAACCCGTAGCCGGTGCGCGCCCAGGCGGCGTGGACAACCGTGCCGGCGTCGGCGGCAAAAACCTTAGCGCCGTAAGGCGCGCCAATATCCAGCCCCCGGTGCCGGGCTTCGTATCCCTGCGTGATGGTCCCGACCAACGGCCAGGCCAGCGGGTAGCCTGCGGATGGGGCCGGCGGGGGCAGCGTTACATCCTTCCGCCCGTGGGGGACGATGATCTTTTGGCCGGGATGCAACGTGTAGGGCGAACGCAACTGGTTGAGCGGGTAATTGATGATGTCCGCCTCGGAGACGCCGTACCGCTCGGCCAGCGCCTCGACGCTATCCCCTTCACCGGCAATGTGGTAAACGCCATTTACCGGCAAAATGACCAGTTCCATCCCCACCGGCAATAAGTCAGGGTTGCGCTCCAGGTCCGGGTTAGACCAGCGCAAGGTGTCCACGTCGATCTCATACTCGGCGGCGATGCTCCACAGCGTATCCCCCTCTTTGACCAGGTATGACAGCACTGCCGTCCGGCTGGCAGATTGAGACCAGGCCAGGCCGTCGTCCCCGGTTTCCGCCCCGGTCAAATACAGATCGGCAGTGTAGGCCGAGACGCGGGGTTCGACGGGGGCGGCCCGGGCCTCGGCAATCGTGGCCGTGGGCGCCCCTTCATCCGCAATACCGGGTTCGGTCTGGGGCCGAGCGCCCGGCAATAAGGCCGTGATCTCCTCGGGTACCCAATGGCGCTGCCAGGCGGTAAGGCCCACCAATGCTCCGATGGCAATGATGACGGCCAGCGGCCACCATGAGCGGCGTCGTGGCCCTATGTGCAAGCCCACGAATACATTCCCTCAAAGTGGTTCTTGATCATACCTCTCTCCGTGCGTTCTATTGTACAACGGGTGAAGCAGAGACACAACAGCGTGGAGGCCAAAGGGGAGCGCCCCTGGCAAGAGAGGGTGCCAGGGGCGCGTGGGGATGCAGTAGCGACTTTTTTAAGAGCCCGTCGCCGGGGCTGGAGGGAACAGTTTTACGCAGGGTTTATCAATCCGCGCTTATCCTCGCCGCAGGAAGGCCGGGATGTCCAGGTTGTCTTGATCGTATCCCCGCTGGACGTTCGGAAATTCGATGGTCTTGCGCGGGGCCGGCGGGGCCTGCCCGGCCACGTAAGGCCGTCGCCGCTCGACCGCCGGCTCGAAGCCGGTGGCGATGACGGTGATGCGCAGCGAGTCGCCCAGCGTTTCGTCGATGACCGCGCCAAAGATGATGTTGGCCTCAGGGTGGGCCTTGGCCTTGATGATTTCGGCGGCTTCGTTGACTTCAAACAGGCTCAGGTCGGGGCCGCCGGTGACGTTGAACAAAATGCCCTGCGCCCCGTCGATGGTCACGTCCAGCAGAGCCGAGGCGACGGCGGATTGGGCGGCGTCGATGGCCCGGGTTTCGCCCTCGCCCTTGCCGACGGCCATCAAAGCCGACCCGCCGTGGCTCATAATAGAGCGCACGTCGGCAAAATCCAGATTGATCAAGCCGGGCACGGTGATCAACTCGGAGATGCCCTGGATGCCCTGGCGCAGGATGTCATCGGCGGTGCGGAAGGCTTCGTTGATGCTGGTCCGCTTATCCACGATTTGCAGCAGGCGGTCGTTGGGGATGACGATCAGGGTATCGACGTTCTCCTTGAGATTATCGACGCCATCGTCGGCGATGGCCCCGCGCTTGCTGCCTTCAAAGGTGAAAGGCTTGGTGACCACGCCGATGGTCAAGGCCCCATTTTGCCTGGCCAGGCTGGCTACGACCGGCGCGGCCCCTGTGCCCGTGCCGCCGCCCATCCCGCAGGTGACGAAGACCATATCCGCTCCGTTGATGATCTCGACCAGGTCCTCGGCGGACTCCTCGGCGGCTTTGTGCCCGATTTCGGGGTCGCCGCCGGCGCCCAACCCCCGAGTCAGCTTATCGCCGATGCGGATGCGCTGCGGGGCGTCGCTCATGAGCAGCGCCTGGGCATCGGTGTTGATGGCTACGAACTCTACGCCGCGCAGACCCTCGGCGATCATACGGTTGACTGCGTTGGAACCGCCGCCGCCTACACCGATCACCTTGATCTGGGCGAAGTGCTCAGGCTCCATCTGCGTCCGAAAATTGCCGTTTTTCGACATCCTCTATGCTCCTATTCCGGTAGAAAGACTTTCAACCAGTTCCATAATTTGCCCTGGCCGTTGCGTCGCTCCGGGACGGCGCGAGGCGCGTCGTGGGTTAAGCCCCACTCCAGCAGCCCCACGCTGGTGGAAAAGGCCGGGCTATTCAGGGTATCAACCAGTCCCCGCAAGTCTTGCGGCGCACCGATGCGCACCGGCAATCCCAACACATCCCGGGCCAGGCCACGTAGGGCCGCTAACTCTGCCGTGCCGCCTGTCAGAACCACCCCGGCGGGCAGCAGGCCGTCATAGCCACTGCGTTTGATCTCGCGTAAAATCAGCTCAAGGGTTTCTTCCATTCGGGCCTGGATGATTTGAGCCAGAAACTGGCGCGAGATGCGTTGCCGCCCCCCTTCCCCGAAGGAAAGGATGTCGATCTCCTCATCCGGGGCGACGCTTTGCGGTCGCGCCTGGCCGTATTTGATTTTGATCTCCTCGGCGGCGTCGAACGGCGTTTGCAGGCCGATGGCGATGTCGTTGGTCAGTTGCTCGCCGCCGGTGGGCAAGACAACGCTATGCCAGATGCTGCCCTCGATGAAAATGGCGATGTCGGTGGTGCCGCCGCCGATGTCGGCCAGAACGACCCCCATCTCGCGCTCGGTGCTGGTTAGCACCGCCTCGCCCGAGGCCAGCGGCTCCAGCACCAGCGCGTCGATTTCGATGCCGTTGGCCTGAACGCATTTGACCAGGTTGTGAATGGACGAGGTCGCCCCGGTAACGATGTGCGCTTCAACCTCCAGGCGATAGGCCTGCATACCGATCGGGTCGCGCACGCCGTCATCGCCGTCGATGGTAAAGCCACGGGGAATGACGTGCAACACCTGGCGGTTATGCGGTAAAGCGATGGCTTGCGCTGCTTCCAGGGCGCGGTCAACGTCGTGGGCCTGCACGCCCCGGCGGCTGCTCTGGTTGATGGCCACCACCCCGCGATTATTGATGCCGTCTACATGCGCTCCGGCCAGGCCGACGTAGGCGCTAACGATCTGGTAGCCGGACACCCGCTCGGCCTTTTGCATCGATTCGGCGATAGCCGAAGTACATTCTTTGACATCGACCACCACCCCTTTGCGGATGCCGCGCGACGGGGTGACTCCAACTCCCACAATGCGCAACCCGCCCTCGGGGTCCACCTCACCGACCAGCGTGCAGATTTTCGTCGTGCCTACATCTATGCCGACAATGGTTCTATCCACACCGCCCTCCTCCGATGAGGCTGCCATAAAATCGGCAAGGTGCAGCCTCTAGTTTACCACAATATATAGGCTTTGACAAGGGGTATAACCACAACATATAGTGTTAACCGTCGAGTTTTTACTTAAAATTTCTTTCAGCGATAGACGACCCGCCTGGGATACCGGACATCGATAAACTCCGGCGTGACGTTGCGGGCCAGCAGGTCAAAGCGAATGGCCTCCAGGGTGGTTAGCTTGGCCGGGATGTCCTCGCCGTTCCCCAGGTAGACCGGCCAGCCCTCCGGCGTGGCGATGGTCAGGCCGTTTGCCCCCGAGTAGTGCAATTCGTGCAGGTCCGGTCGAAGCTGGCGCAGGCTGTTCACCCCCTTGATGAGGGTCGGATCGAGCCGTTCATTTGCGACGAGGGGCCGCGCATCGTCGTCGATGATCAGCGTCTGGCCGGTGATGTCGCTCCGGGGCGGGACAACCGTGCCCTCGCCGTCAACCCACCAGATCGTGTCGCCCGATTGCCACAGCAAATTGGGCAGTCGTTCCTGGACAGTGATGGTCACTCTGGACGGCAGCCTGACTCTGACCGAGGCCGTTTTGACGTTGGGCAGGCGAGCGACGTTGGTTGCCACCTGGTTTGGATCGATCCAGAAAACGCTCTGGCTATCGATCTGGCTGGCTCCGTAAATCTCTTCCGGGGTCAGGACGACGTTGCCTTCGATTTCCGCGCCGTAGATATAAAAGGCGTCTTCCGTAAACAGCAGCGTCGTAATCCAGGCCAGCAAGGCCAGCACAAATAACCCCAGAATCCTGGAGCCCCAC
This sequence comes from Anaerolineae bacterium, assembly GCA_046757065.1. Lineage (GTDB taxonomy): Bacteria > Chloroflexota > Anaerolineae > 4572-78 > JBHHXL01 > JBHHXL01. Next base: position 2,483 of record JBHHXL010000134.1, on the reverse strand, counting down.
GTCTGCCACAGGTTGAGGGCGGGGGAAATGGTCAGTTTCATACGGGGCGCGGTCGTCTCGTAGCGTACGGACTGGCCGGCCAGCCGGCGTTGGGAGCGACGGCCCGGGCGGCGCGCCGGCCGCGGGCGGATGGGTTTAATTTCAGGCTTGCGGTTCATTCGTCCGTTCATCGGTTTAGCGCGCCGTTGCCAGGTCAAAATCGCTCTTCGAACCCTGCCGGTCGGCGTGACGTTCCAGCGCCAGCTCGATCAGGCGGTCGATCAGTTCGGTATAAGAAACCCCTGTCGCTTGCCACAGCTTGGGATACATGCTGATGGCGGTGAAACCGGGGATGGTGTTGACCTCGTTCAGGAAAATCTCGCCGGTGCCCTTCTCCACCAGAAAATCCACCCGGGCCATTCCGGCACAATCGATGGCTTTGTAGGCCATCACGGCCAGCTCGCGGATCATCTCCGCGTGCTCCTCGATCAGCGGGGCCGGGATGAGCAACTGGCTGCCCTCGTCGAGGTACTTGGCGGCGTAGCTGTAAAATTCGCGCGAGGGGATGATCTCGCCGGCCACGGAGGCGATGGGTTCATCGTTGCCCAGCACGCTGACCTCGATCTCGCGCGCGTCGATGCCCTGCTCGACGATCAGCTTGCGGTCGTACTGGGCGGCTTCGTCCAGCGCCGCCTCCAGGCTGGTCGCGTCGTCGGCCTTGTTGACCCCGACGCTGGACCCCATATTGGCCGGCTTGACAAAGACCGGGTAGGTGAATTCGGCCTCGATCTCACGAAGAACCTCCGCCGCCTGGTTGCGCCACCGTTTTCGCAGCAAGACCTCATAGCGGACCAGGGGCAGCCCGTGGGCGCGGAAGACGGCTTTGCTGAGAGCCTTGTCCATCCCGACGGCGCTGGCGGCTACGCCCGCGCCAACGTAGGGGATTCCGGCCAACTCCAGGAAGCCCTGGACCGTGCCGTCTTCGCCCAGCGGGCCGTGCACCACGGGGAAGATGACGTCGAGCTGGCCCAGAGCGGCGTCCCGGGCCACAACGGTGTCATCCAGGAAGGGGACCAGCGCCCGGTCGGTGGGAGCTTTCTCCGCCTCGCTTTTCTGCGGCGCTGGCGCGGCCAGACCGGGTAGCGTTGCTCCGCTGGTCAGTTCTTGATAGACGTTAGGGCCGGTCAGCCACATCCCCTGCTTGTTGATGCCAATCGGCACCACCTCGTATTTGCGCTTGTCGATAGCATCCATCACGTTGCGGGCGGAGTTGAGGCTGACCTCGTGCTCGCCGGACTTGCCGCCGAAAATCACGCCCACGCGTAGTTTCTTTTTCTCAGACATCGGATGTTATGCTCCAGACGACAGAATACAGAGTACAGAGTACAGATGGCAGGCAGCAAATCCCAGAAAGATTCTCTCTGTCGTCTGACATCTGTCGTCTGTATTCTGTATTCTGATCCCTTCCATCTTCTACTCACCTACGACTTCAATTTCCAGTTCCAGCTTGACTCCAAATTTCTCTTGTACCGTCTGCTGCGCCGCTTCGAGCAGGGCCAGCACATCACCGGCGCTGGCGTGGCCCAGGTTCACGAAGAAGTTGGCGTGCACCGCCGAGATTTGCGCCCCGCCGATCTGGTAGCCCTTCAACCCGGCGGCCTCGATCAATCTGCCGGCGTAATCCCCCGGCGGGTTCTTGAACATACTGCCAAGCGTGGCCCCGGGCGGCTGGCTGGCCTTACGGCGTTCGTTGAAAGCAGCCATCTGCGATTCAACCATCATCGGGTCCGCCGGGGCCAGGTCCAGTTCGGCCTGCAGCACGACGTAATCCCGGCTGCCCTTGAGGCGGCTGTAGCGGTAGGCGTAGTCGAACCAGGACGCCGGTTGCCATACTCGCTGCCCGTCGGGCGCCAGCAGTTCAGCCCGGCGCAGCGTGGCCGCCATATCGCGGCCATAGGCCCCGGCGTTGTTGACCACGGCCCCGCCGACCGTGCCGGGCACACCGACCGCCCACTCCAGGCCGCTCAGCCCGCGCCGGGCGCAGCGACGGGCCAGCCCCGGCAAATTGACGCCAGACTCGGCCAGGACGCCGTCCGCCTGAAAAGCCACGGCCTCGGCCCGGTTGGAAATGACCAGCCCGCGCAGGCCCCGGTCGCCGACCAGCAGGTTGGCCCCGCTGCCCAGAATGAAGACGGGAACCCGCTGCCGCCGGGCCAGCAACACGGCCTCGGCCAGGTCGGCGGCGGAGGTCGCGGGCAGCCACAGGTCCGCCGGGCCGCCCAGGCGCAGGGTGGTGTGGGCGGCCAGCGGTTCGTTGCGCCTGAGCTTTCGTCCGAACCCGGCCTCCAGGGCAGCGGCCAGGGTTTCAATCTCATCCAACAGTCGTGACCTTTCGCGTAGTTAAATGGTCAAATGGTTAATTGGTTAACCGGTTACCCAGTTACCCAATCCCCTACGCCAATTCCCGCAAAACCCCTTCGCCCACCCGGTACACATCCCCCGCC
>JBHHXL010000133.1:0-11772 GCA_046757065.1 Anaerolineae bacterium | reverse complement strand
CTATCCCGGGTTTGAACGTTTTTAAGTGCCGGTCACCTGAAATCCGACTTTTTAGACCGTCTCTAAGCGTTCCCCTCCCACCCCCAACATTCAACGAAGCCACTCATCTTCCTCGATTGTCCCAAATCCGTGGGCAAATCCCCGCTTCCTCTTCGTTAAAACCAATAGGAAAAAGGTCCTGTTACCCGCCATAGACCTTGCCTGAAACCTGTTAACCTCAGTTCGATAATTCAGAGAAGTGGTCAAATCAGCTCACGGATGAACACAGATTATAAAAAAACAAAGAAAAAATCCGTGTTTATCTGTGCGCTATCGCGTCTGTGAGCCATTATCTAAATTTCCGAACTCAGGTTGTTAGGGAGGGAGTTCACAATGCCTGCATTTCCCAGACCCGCGCGGTTCCTGGGTGCCGCCGTTGCCTTGCTGATGGTGATCGCCGGAGGCCTGATTTTCGCCCCACCCACCCCGATTCAGGCCGTCTCCACCACGATTGTCATCAGCGAGGTGGAATATGACCCGCTGCAAACGGGCCTGAGCGAGAACAACTACGAGTGGCTGGAGCTGTACAATCTGTCCGGTTCCCCCATCATCCTCAACGGCTGGACGGTTACCGACAACACCACCTCCGATGTTATCCCGGCCGCCACCATCCCGGCGGGCGGTTACCTGGTAGTGGCCGCCACGACCGATTTTCTGGTCAACTACCCGGGCTTCAGCGGTCCTATCGTTTATCTCAACAGCCGCATCGGTAATGGCCTGGCAAATGGCGGCGACGTCCTCTTCCTGCGGGACGACTCCGGGGCCACCATCGACGAGGTCAGTTGGGGCGACAACACCGACGCCTTCGACCCGCCCGTGCCCGACGTGGCCCCCGGTCACTCCATCGAGCGCTTCCCGGCCAGTGTAGACACCGATACCAACGCCGAATGGCGCGACCGGGCCAGCCCCGATCCGGGCAATCTGCCCCCGCCGACGGCCACCCCCACCCCCACGCCCACGGGGACTAACACCCCGACTCCCACCGAAACGGCCACGGCCAGCGCCACCCCGACGAGCACGGCCACCGCGACGCCCACCCCCACGCCCACGGGGACCGGCACCCCGACCCAGACTTCAACGCCGACGGCCACCTCAACCCCGACAGCCACGGCTATGCCGACGGGAACCAACACTGCGACTCCGACCGGAACGGCCAGCGCCACCGCAACGAGCACGTCCACCGCGACGGCCACGCCCACGGGGACCAACACCGCAACCCCAACTCAAACGGCCACGGCCGCCATCGAACCAATTACGGGCCTGGCCGCAACCGCCGAGGCTCCGGCCTACTTCGGGCAAGCGGTGGTCTTCACCGCCACGCATAACACCGGCAACGCCGTCACCTACACCTGGGATTTCGGGGACGGCTCGCCGCCCGGAGCTACCACATCCGTCACCGCCAGCCACACCTACCTGGCCCTGGGCCTGCACACAGCCCACCTGACCGCCAGCAACGCCATCAACAGCCTGACGGCGACGACAACCGTCAACGTGGTCGATGTGCCCGTGGAGGGCCTGGCCCTGGTCTCCGGCGGCGAGCCGTTGCCCGGCAGCGTGACGCTGACGGCGACTATTGCCGCCGGCACCAACGTAACCTACATTTGGGATTTCGGGGACGGCTCGCAGCAGGTTGACCCCGGCCCTTCGCCCTGGACCTACGCCAGCGTCGTCACCCACAGCTACGGGCTGGGCGGCCTCTACACGGCCATCGTCACCGCCAGCAATAGCGCCGGCAGCCTCTCGGCCAGCGCCCCGCTGGGAGCGCCCGTCTCTCGCAGCCTGTATGTGCCCCTGATCGCAAAACGCCTCAGGTTGCAACCGGACCTGGCCGGCAGCTTCAGCCTGGATCCGCCCCATCCCGCCGCCGGGCAGCCGGTGACGGTCACCGTGACCATCGCCAACCAGGGCAGTGGACCGGCCCGGTTCTTCTGGGTCGATTTCTACCTGGACCCGGACCCGGTCCCGACCGGCCCCAACCAGGTCTGGGACCAGGTGTGCGGGGCCTGGCCCTGCTACGGCATCGCCTGGTACGTGACGCAGACCATCGCCCCCGGCGGGAGCGCGATCCTGACCTCTACGCCCGGCAGCTATGTGGCCGCCAACACCATCTGGCCCGGCTACCTGCCGCCGGGCACAAACAATCTCTATCTTTTTGTTGATAGCTGGAACCCCGGCGTGCCCGAAGGGGCAATCGCCGAGAGCGATGAGGCTAACAACCGGTTCGACCTGACCGGCCTGGGGCTGGCCGGGACAGCCGTGCCGGCCAGCCAGGGGTTGGGTAAGCCCCGCGCCCTGCCGGAGCGCTGGTTGGGGTCCAGGCCCTGACTCCTGACGTTACCCGAATCGTTCCGCCCGTTGCAGCCATTTCTCCAGACCATCCTCGTCCGGGTTGAGCGGTTGGCCGGGATAGATGATCTCGACCGGGCAGCGTTCGGCGGCGACCACCAGGTCGCGGTAGGGACCGGCGGCCGGGTCGGCCAGATAGGCTTGCTCGTCCTCGTTGTATTTGAACATGCGCGGGTTAACGGCCAGGCACTCGCCGCAGGTGGTGCAATCGAGGGTATCGATCCAGGGCTGGCCGTCGTCGGCGTCAGGCTCGACCGGGGCCGCCGCTTTGCCGTTGGGGACCGGTTCAGGCTCGACCGGCGCTGCTTCAACCCCGGTGGCCGCCTCCGCCTTGGCCTCTGCCGCCGGGGACTCGGCGGCGGACGGCCCGGCCAGCAGGTCGAGGCCGGCCGGCAAAACCCCTTCCCCGTTGACCAACGACACCAGCCCGCCGGCGATCCGTTGGGCGGCCTCGGCCCGGGCCTGGGCCACGGCGGCCTTCAGCTCGGCCTGGTGCTGCTCCTCCAGGGCCTCGAGCCGGGCTTCAAAGGCGGCGGCGGTTTCCCGGCGGGCCTGCTCGGCAGCCTTGTCGGCCACCGGGCTGCGGACCCCGGCCATCTCCTGCAACAGATGCCACAGGTGCAGCCGGTCTTCGGCGGAGGCAACCAGCGACTCGCTGACGGCGGCCCGGCGCAGGCGGTTGGCGTCGTCCACCATCCAGATGAAGGGCGTTACCCCCTCTCGCTCCTGGGCGGGCAGGGGCAGGTACTCGTGGAAGGGGACCAGGCCCTCGTCGGGGGCGTCGGCGGGGATGAGGCTGAAGTGTTTGGCGAAGCGCCCTTCGCTGGCGGCGAAATCGGCGAAGGTGTAGGGCAACTCCATTTCACAGGTGGTGTCCGGGTTCGTCTCGTCGCGGTACTTGAGGGTGTAAGTCGGCCAGTCGCTGTCCACAAAGGGGTTGCCCTCCAGGCTGAGGCACTCGGCGATGGTCCCGCCGGCGTCGGGGTTGTAGCGCAGGAAGGGGAAGGCGCGGCCCTCCAGGGCCAGCCGGGCCTGCCGGGCCGAAACGTCATCGGCCACGCCGTGTTCCGGCTGGCAGGCGGTGTAGATGTTGAACAGCGCCGGGCGGCGGCTGTTCAGCCCTTCGATGAAGGCCGCCAGCATATGGCTGGGGGCAGCCGCCGACGTTTGGGCCACGTAGGTATTGCGATGGGCCAGCCCGATCAGCCCCGCTTCTTTGCGCGGTTCTTCCTTGCCCTGGTGGGCGGGGCCGTAGGCGGCCATATCGCTGACCTGGCTCAGATAGGTGCCGGTGCTGGCCTGGCCGCCGGTGTTGGAGTAGACCTGAGTGTCGACGATGACGGCCTTGATGGGCTTGCCCGAGGCCAGCATCCGGCTCAGGTTCTGGAAGCCGATGTCCAGCATCGCCCCGTCGCCGCCCATCGCGATGATCGCCGGGCAAAGCCTCCACTCCTCGTCGCTGAAGTGGTTCCAGTCGAAATAAGTAAAGAACCGGTCGTGGTAGTTGGGGTCGTACTCCCCGGCCAGCTCCAGCTCGGCGGTGCGGATGGCCTTAAAGCCGTCGGCCATTTTGCGCATGTTGCCCTCGAAGAGCCCCATCGCCACGCTGGGCGCGTCCTGGAAGAGGTGGTTGGTCCAGGGGATGGGGTAGGGGTTGTAAGGATAGGTGCTGCCCCAAACGGTGGTGCAGCCGGTGTCGTTGACCATCCCCATCGGCGCTCGACCCCGCCCGGACGGGCCGGAGGTGTAGCGCCAGTGCAGATCGGCCAGGGCGCGATGGGTGCGTTCCAACCGTTTCAGGCGGGCGTCATCCATATCCGTTGGCGGCGGCGGCAGGTGGCTGGAGAGCGTCCGGCTGTCGATAAACTGCTGCCCGAAGACGCCCATCCGATCTTCCAGCACGCTTGCCTCGGCCGGGTTGGTCAGCCGGGCCTGCTCGTCTCGGATTTCGGCCTCCAGCCGGGCGATGAGGTCTTCCAGCCGGGCCACGTGCGCCTCCACGCGGGGCATCATCAGAGCGTGCGCGGCGGCCACCAGCAAGTGAATCGGCGTTTTCTCGCCGCAGCCCATGCAGGCCCCGTCGCCGCCGGTCATCGACAGGTAGTGCTGCTTCGACAGGAGCAAGCTCGACAGGGTGCCGATGCCTTCGTCCAGGCTGGCAATTTTGATGTAGTCGGGGGCGGTGTCGGGCATATCCTGCCACAGCGACCAGCCCCGTTGCAGGCGGGCAACGCTCTCATCGGTTTGGGGCACGGGGACCAGGGCCTCGTCGGGGCAGACCTCGACGCACTCCATACAGCCCTTGCACGTTTCGGGGTTGACGGTGATGGCCAGCAGGCCGCCGTTGCCGGGGTTTTTCCGTTCGGGCAGCGAGAAGAAGGCTTTGGTCTGGGCCACCGGAAAATCGTCCAAAATCTCCTTCAAAATGGGCCACTCGGCCCGCAGCGCCTCGCCAGCGCCGTTCATCTCGTTGACGATGCCGGTGAAGGCCATCTCCACGAACTGGCTCAGGCCGTGATATTGCAGGCTGCCCTCCCGGCTATCGGCCTCCAGCAGCAGGGCGTGGGTCCGGGTTTGAAGTTCAGCAGCGATGGCGGCCATTGCCGGCGCTGGCGATTCTGCATCTTGGGCGTTGGGGATTTGGGCGATGGCGGTCTTGAGGATCGATTCCGTACTCAGCACCAGGCCCGGGATGGCGCTGTCGGGGCACTGGGTCCAGCAGTTGGCGCAGCCGGTGCATTTTTCGGGGATGAACTTGGGGTACTCGAAACGGATGTTGGTCATATCGCGAAAGACGCCGGTCGCGGCGGGCGTGACGCTGTAGGCCGCAAAGGGATCGGCGGTCAGGTTGTGGCCCTGGCCCTGGGTGTACATCGAGCCGGTGTCGCCCCAGAAGCGATCCTGGACGGTCAGCGGGGTCTGGTTGGCCCCGGTGGGCAGCAAGCGAGGCAGGAAGGCGGGCGCGTCCCGATCACTGACCTGGCCGGCGGCCAGCCCGCTGCTGTCCAGGTGATGCAGCTCGTCGAAGCCGCGCTGGACCACGCGCAGGTTATCCTCAACCACCTGCCGGCCCTTCTTGCCGAATTTGGCCTCAAGCTGCTTGTGAATGGCCTCGAACAACATCTCGCGGGTCAGGTTGTTGTTGGCCATCAGGGGCGAGGCGGCGAAGAACGCGCCCTGGAAGACGTTGCCCTGCATCCGAAACTGGAGGTCGGGGTTGGTGGCCTCTTCGCGGGCGATCTTGAAGGCATCCAGATAGTAGACCTGGTAGTTCTTGTCCAGGATTTCCTGTTGAGCGCCCGGCGGGATCAGGTCCCAGACCCGGTGCGGGTCGCCTTCGGAGGATTGCCAGATGAAGGTGCCGCCCTCTTTCAAGCCGGCCAGGGGATTGGAGTGCTTGAACACGTTCGGGTCGGGCGACATGACCACATCGACGTATTTCAAATCACCATTGGTGCGGATCGGCTCCGGGGCGAAGACGGCGTAGTAGGTCGTAGGCTGGCCCTTTTTCTCGGAACCGTATTTCGGGTTCGATTTGACGTACATCCCCAGCAGGTCGAAGACGGTGGCCGTCAGGTTCTTGCCGGTGGTGATCGCCCCCCAGCCGCCGACCGAGTGGATGCGGACCGCCACCGAGCCATCCGGCAGCAGGTTGGGGTTTTCCGCCGGGGGCAGGTTAAGCTCCGGCACGTGCGGGTAATCGCGTTTGACCTGCTCCTGCATCTCGCGCCGGGCGACGAAGAACGTGTCTTCGTCGATGAACTCAAAGCCCAGGTAGAACAGACGTCGCTGGGCTCCCTCGGGCAGCATATTCTCGAAGGTGGCGACCAGTTGCTCCGGCTGCAAGTCGCGGCTGCCCAGGCCGTAGGAGCCGGAATAGAACTGAGGCCGGTCGGAGAAGCGATGGAAGATGGGGTAATCCGGGTAGGGAATTTTGAATTTTGAATTTTGAGTTTTGAGTTTTTTGGCGCCCCCGTTCTCCAGAGCCTTGTCCACGGCGGCCCGGACCTCTTTCAGCAGGGGCAGGTCTTCGGCCAGGGGTTGGTCGACCCGCTCCAGGACGGCCACCCCTTTCTTGCCTTTGAGGGCGGCAGCAATCTCCGGGCCGGGGAAGGGCCGGTACCAGGTGATGCCCAATACGCCCACCTTCAAGCCCCGCGTCTGGCGCAAATAATCGACCACGGCCTCGGCGTTCTCGACCATCGAACCCAGGCCAACAATGACGTAGTCGGCGTCGGCCAGCCGGTAGCCCTCGATAAAATCATAGCGGCGACCGGTCAGGCGGTAGTACTCGGCCATCGTCTGCCGGGCCAGGGGTTTGACGTGATCGAAGAAGAAGGGGCGCTGGGCGGCCACGCCCTGGGCGTAACTGTCCTGGTTCTGCACCACTCCAATCTGGGCCGGGTTATCGACGTCCCACGCCTCGGGGATGCGGCGGCGCTTGGGGCCGTAGACCATGCGCTGGGCCGGGGTGGGGCAGTCGATGATGTCGTCGGGGCTGCCCAAAAATTCGGCCACCAGCTCCGGCTCCGGCAGCCAGACCGTTTCCAGGACGTGGCTGGTTAAAAAGCCGTCCATCGCGTTCAGGCCGGGGGTCAGGCTCAACTCGGCCACGCGGTGGGCGATCAGGCACAGGTCAGCGGCCTGCTGGGCGTTCTTGCCGAAGACCTGGAAGAAGCCGGTATCATCCACGGCGTGAAAGTCGTCGTGCCCGGCGTGGACGTTTAGCGATTGTTTGGTGATGGCCCGGCTGGCCACGTTCAAAACGTAGGTCAGCCGCTTGCCCACGGCGGCGTAGAGGCTCTCGTGCATGTAGGCGATGCCCTGGCCGCTGCTGAAATTGACGCTGCGCAGGCCAACCATAGCCAGCCCGGCGGTAACGCCGGCGGCGGCGTGCTCGCCTTCCGGCTCGATGAAGATCAGGGGCCGGCCGAAGGCGTTCAGCTTGCCGGCGGCCACCGCTTCGGCCCAGCCCTCGCCCATCTGGGTCGAGGGGGTGATGGGGTAGGCCCCGGCCGCCTCGCTGGCCGCCGTTTCAACCCAGACCACGGCGCTGTTGCCGTCGGTCGTCACCCGCCGGCCCGGATATTTTGGATTTTGGACTTCGGATTTTGGATTTTGGATTGCCATCGTTTTTGCCTTCATCGTTCCGCCTTCATCCTTCAGTTTGCGTCGATCTGATACCTGGCCAGCAGGGCATTGATGCTTTTCTGCCGGCCATTGCCCCGGGCGGCGGCCACTTCGTTGTGGCGGATGAGGTCGTAGCGCGGAGCGTCGGGGTTGCGGTAGAAGAGGCCGATCGGGATCGGCTCCTCGCGGCGGGAGAGGGCGAAGGCCGCGTCCAGGTCGGCCGGATCGTGTTCGATCACGTCCCCGCCCTTTTTGGCCAGGCGCTCGTCGATAGGGATGCCCCGCTCGTGGCTGAGAAAGACGACGCTCTCCGGATTGCTGCGCAGCGGCGCGTAAGCGACATCGTTGAAGACCGGGCAGCGTTGCAAAATCTGCACGAAGCCAAGGCCCTGGTGATCAACGGCGCTGCTCAAAGTATCGTACAGGTGCCTGGGATACCAATCCACGGTGCGGGCCACAAAAGAAGCGTTGGCCACCCCCAGCGTGGTCGTAATGGGGCGCATCGGGGGCAGGTAGCTGCCCTGCGGCTGGGTGTTGGTCTGGTAGCCGAGGTTCGTGGTCGGCGAGGTTTGTTTTTTGGTCAGGCCGTAAATCTCGTTGTCAAATAACAGCACGGTGATGTTGACGTTGTAGCGAACCCCGTGGATCCAATGTCCGGCGCCGATGCTCAGGCAATCGCCGTCGCCGCTGACGACGAAGATGTGCAGGTCGGGCCGGGCCAGGGCCAGACCGGTGGCGATGGGAATGGCCCGCCCGTGGATGCCGTGGAAACCGTAGGTGCTCATGTAGTGCGGGAAGCGGCTGGAACAGCCGATGCCGGACACAAAGACGGCTTTTTCGGGCGGGATCTGCCGGTCGCGCAGGAGGCGCTGCATCGTGGTTAAAACGGTGTGGTCGCCACAGCCGACGCACCAGCGGGGGACGGCCTCGGCCTGGTAATCGATCAAATCGAAAAGTTGATTGTGGCCGTTGCCGCCGTTACCGGCTGTCTTTTTGACAATCGTCGGGGTAAAGTTTCTCATGTTGCTGCCTCCGTCACTGGAGCAGAGATTGGCGCGCGGTCAACCGATCTCGAAATCACCAAATTCCAGGTCTTGCTCTCGGCTATCCGGCTGGCCCAGCCGCTGGCCGATCATGTGCAAGATGTCGCCCGGCTTCAAGGGGCGACCGCGCACCGCCGAGTAACTGTCAATGTCCAGCAGGGTGAAGCTGCGCAGGTGGGTGGCTAACTGGCTCAGGCGGCGGCCTTCACAGGTAAGGTCTGATGGGTCGGAGTAGTTGATCTCAACGCAGACCACCTGCTTGAAGCGGCTCATAATCTCTTTGAGGCCCGGCTCCAGGGGGTACAAAAAGCGCAAATGTAGCGAGGAAACCCGCCAGCCTCTCTGCCGGGCGCGCTCGACGGCCTCCTCGATAGCGCCCCGGGTGCTGCCCCAACCGACCAGCAGCAGCTCGCCCCGGTCCTCGCCGAAAACGGCCGGCGGGCGCAGGGTGCGTTGCAGGGTGCGCAGTTTGCGAGAGCGCATCTCGTGCAGGCGCTGGTTGTTATCGGGGTCGTAGCTGACCTGACTTTTCTCGTCGTGGGCCAGGCCGGTGACGGTGTGCGCCCCGCCCGGCTGGCCGGGAATGACCCGGGGCGCGAGGCCGGTCTCGCCATCCCAGGCGTAAGGCAAAAACCCGGCTGACACGGGCCGCAAATCGAGCGGGTTGGCCGGGGGTTCGTCCGGTTCATCGGGCTTGTCGAAGGGCTGGACGCCGGTGGCCAGGTTGGCGTCGCTGAGAACGATGACCAGGGTACGCAGCCGTTCGGCGATCTGGCGGGCGGTCTTCATCACGTGATAACATTCTTCAATGGTCGAGGGGGCAATGACCACCTTCGGCGCGTCGCCGGGCGTGCCGTAAATGGAGGAGAGCAGGTCGCCCTGCTCAACCTTGGTCGGCAGGCCGGTTGAGGGGCCGCCGCGCTGCACGTCGATGATCACCAGCGGCGTTTCGGTAGCCACGGCCAGGGCCTGGAATTCGGTCTTCAGGGCCATGCCGGGGCCGGAGGTGATGGTGTAGGCCGGTTGGCCGCCGTAGGCCGCGCCCAGGGCCACGCCGATGGCGGCGATTTCATCCTCGGCCTGGTGGACGATGCCCCCGTACCCGGCGAACATACGGGCCAGATAGTGAGACTGGGACGAGGCCGGGGTGATGGGATACATCGAGCACAGCTTGAACCCGGCGGCGATAGCCCCCAGGGCCAGGGCCTGATTGCCGTTCATCACCACCTGGGAACACTCGTGGGGGGTGGCCGGCACCTCATACTGGTAGGAGAGGGTCTGCATCCCCAGCTCATAGCCCAGGTCGAACAGAGCCAGGTTATTATCGACCACCGTCTGGCCTTTGGATTTGAACTGTTTGGCAATAATAGCTTTCATCAAACCGGTGTTGCGCCGGTAGAAATAAGCCAGGACGCCCAGGGCCACCATATTTTTGCCGCGCCGGGGCTGGTCGGTGACCTTCAAGGTTTCGGCCTCAAGGGGGATTTCGTACAGGGTGTAACCCATCTCGCGGCAGCGATGGGTTATCCGCCGGTAGGATTGGCGAGTTTGCTGGTCTGGCTCATCGAGCCACTTGTTATCGAGAAAGACACAGGCGTCCGGGGCCAGGATGCCCGCGTCCATCCGCACTTCGAGGGCAATCTCGTTGAAGGCGATGATGGTGTTGGTGTTGTCGCCGGGGTTGGTGATTTTGTGGCTGCCAAAGCGGATGCGATTGCCACTGAGGCTACCGGCCGTGCGGGCCGGGGGTTGAATTTCGGCGGGGATAAGTTCGTCCGTCCAAACGCCGTTGCCCATCTGGGCCGAGCAGAGGGCGAAGGCCGTGCCTGCGCGCTGGGCGCCCTCCCCGGAGTCGGCGACTACTTCCACGGTGTGCTCGGCAATCTGGCGCACGTCCAGATTGTGCAGTTGATCAACAAGCGGCTCGCTTTTTAACATAAGGGGAGGACCTCCCAGGTTGGATATTGGATTGGGGTTTGGGTCGGGGGCTGGTGGTCAGGCGACTATTTGAGAGGACTGGCCGAAACGTAACGCTGGAGTAAACGTCTGCCCCCCCCGGCGCCAGGTTAATGGCAACATCGGTGTGTGGCCGTGGCATTTGTTCTGCAGGTTGATGCGTATTGCCACCATAACTATGTGCGCCATAGCGAAAAAATGCCCATAGCGAAATTTCGCCAAAGATACCATATTCTGGCGGGATTGTCAAGGCCCGATTGAATCAATCGCCCAATTCCAGAGCGTGGGCGAAGAGCGCCGGCCAGCCTCCGCTGTGCAAAAATACGACCGTCTCCCCTGGCCCGAACTGGCCCCGCCGGATCAAGTCGATCAGGCCGGCCATAGCCTTGCCGCTGTAGACCGGGTCCAGGAAAACGCCCTCGGTTTGGGCCACCAGCCGGATGGCTTCGATCCCCTCCGGGGTGGGGACGCCGTAGCCCGGCCCGATGTAGTCCTCGTAAACGACCAGCCGGGCCGGATCGAGGACCGGGTCGAGGCCCAGGTCCAGCAGGGCCGCCGTCTCCGAGGCCAGCGCTTGCAGCCGCTCCAGGACCTCGGCCCGGGCCCGGCTGACCGTCACCCCGTGCAGGCGGTATCCGGCCCGCAGCCAGCCCGACCCGGCGATCAGGCCGGCCAGGGTGCCGCACGAGCCGACGGGGCAAACCAGGTGGTCGGGCTGCAATCCTGAGTCGACCAACTGGGCGGCCAGTTCCAGGGCGCAGGCCACGTAGCCCGCGCCCCCCAAGGGCGAGGCCCCGCCCCGCCCGATGACGTATGGCTGTCGGCCCTCGGCCCTCAGGCGCTCCCCCTCTTCGGCGATGCGCCGGTCCAAGCGCGACCGGTCCGGGTCGTTGGTGAAGACGATCTCCGCCCCCAGCAGCTCATCGAGGAGGAGATTGCCCTGCGCCTGGGCGGGGCGGCTGCCGTACAAAACCACCCGGCAATCGAGCCCCAGGTGGCGGGCCACGGCCACCGTCGTGCGGACGTGGTTGGACTGCGCGCCGGCGCCGGTCACGATGATGTCTGCGCCCTGGGCCACGGCCTCGGCGGCCAGGAATTCCAGCTTTCGCACTTTGTTGCCGCCCAGGGCAAAACCGGTCAAATCATCCCGTTTGAACCAGATGTCCGGCCCGCCCAGGGCGGCGCTCAAGCGCCTGGCGCGTTGCAACGGCGTCGGCAGGGTCGCCAGGCGCAGGCGGGGTAAGGTCGCCAGTTTCAT
>JBHHXL010000132.1:0-11778 GCA_046757065.1 Anaerolineae bacterium | reverse complement strand
TGAAACTCGCCTAATTTTTGGGACGCACCCCCCAGGAAACCGTTTGACAAATTCATTGGGGTGGTGCTATAATGAGTTTCCCTGGCAGAAATTAGATTGCGCTGGATGAAACCTCTGTCACCAAGTCGGGCGCGTCGTTTAACTTCGTTTGTCAATTATTCCACTTTCCACATTAGATGCCAGATTGGTTCAATCTCGGAGATTGAACCAATTTAACCCATTAGTTACCGGTTGAAAATCAGATTTCCTCAGCGATGAGGGGAAGATGCCTGAGACGAGTTATTTCGTAGCATCACTGGCCCGGGGCCTGTCTATAATGTCGGCCTTTTCCGATGAGACGCCGTCGTTTAGCTTGACTGAGATCGCACACCGGCTGAATTTGAACAAGACAACTGCCTTCCGCCTGATCTCCACCCTGCAGGCGTTAGGCTATGTGGAGCGCGATGAGCGCACCCGGAACTACCGGCCCGGTCGCGAAATCTTGCGATTAGGCTTTGTGGTCGTCAACGGTATGGAGGTGCGCCAGGTGGCGAAGCCTTATCTGGACCGGCTGGCCGAGGAGTCGGGGGAGACGGCCAATCTGTCTGTGCTGGATGGCTCTGAGGTGATTTACGTCGATCGGACGCGGGCCAGGAGTTTTTTAGGCATCACCTTGCAGATCGGGACGCGGCTGCCGGCCTATTGCACCTCGGCAGGCAAGGTGCATCTGGCGTACCTGCCCCTCGCCGACCTGGAGGACATCCTGGCGGCAACCGTCTGGGAGGCGCGAACGCCCTACACCCTGACCACGCCCAGGGCGCTCCTGGCCGATTTGGAGCGCGTTCGCCAGCGCGGGTATGCGGTCAACGCGGAAGAACTTACGCCGGGTATGTGCGCCGTCGCCGCCCCCGTTTTTTCAAGCGAAGGGGCGGTTGCGGCGGCTGTTGATATTACGATGTTCACCGGACGCCTGCCCTGTGAGGAGATGGAGCAGGCCTGCGCCCCACTCGTGGTCAAGGCCGCTCAGGAAGTTTCAAGAGCCTTGGGCTATCGCCTGTCCTCCACGCAGGGTGTTTAACGTCAGCTCACGCCGGTTAGCACCGGTTAGCATAGGAAAGGGGGTGATAGCCCATATCACACATTCGACATTCGATGTTAATGTCTGTCAATCGTTGATTGAAACTCAATCTGCAAGGAGGAGCTTGAATGTCTAAGAAATTCTTTACCGTAGCGATGTTGATTGTGCTGTTGGTGGCCCTGGTGCCGGGAGGCGCACACGCCCAGGAAGTCGCCTGCGCCGAGACGTACACGGTCCAGGCCGACGACTGGCTGTCGAAGCTGGCCGACCGTTTCTACGGCGATATTTTCTCCTATCCGGCCATCACCTGGAAGACCAACCAGGCCAATGCTGCCGATGACAGCTTCGCCAAGATCACCAACTCGGACGTGATTGAAATCGGGCAGAAGTTGTGCATCCCCACCGCCGAGGAAGCGCAGGCCTACTTCGCCGCCCAGGCGACCATAGCCGGCGCCACCAGCGGCGACACGGTCAAGATCGGCGCCCTGGCCCCGCTCTCGGCCCCCGGCTCGGTGACCGGCGGCAACGCTATGAAAGCCGCCTTTGAAATTGCCGTGGAAGAGATCAATGCAGCCGGCGGTGTGCTGGGGCGGCCGGTAGAGCTGATCCTGGTCGATACCGAAGGGCTGCCTGAGCGCGGCACCGCCGCAATGGAACGCTTGATCAACCAGGATGGCGTCGTCGGCGTGGTGGGCGAGTACCACAGCGCGGTCGGCCTGACGGCCAAAGAGGTGGCCCACGATAACGGCATCCCCACCATTTTCGCCGAGACGTGGAACCAGAATATCACCGCCGTGCAGTACCCCGAGGTCTTCCGCATTGCGCCCCTCTCCCCGGTGGTCTCTGCGGTTGACGCCGAGTTCGTCGCCTCTTTGGGCTTTAAGAAAGTGGTGATTATGAGCGAGAACACCGGTTACGGCATCCCGGCGGCGGCCGACACCGAAGCTTTCCTGGCCGAAAAAGGGATTGAAGCCGTGTCCTTCTTCGCCGACCTCGGCACCCAGGACTTCTCCGGGATCATCCCGCGCATCAAGGAGGAGAATCCCGACCTGATCTGGGTCTTGAGCACCGGTGAAACCTCGTACAACTTCGAGCAGCAGGCAGCCGAAGCCGGTATCGGCCCTCAAGACCTGCCGATGGTTTGCAACCAGGTGGCCGGCGACAGCGAAGCCTATTGGTCCAACGTCCCCGACGGCAACCTGTGCTTCTACCGCCGCATCGGGCTGCCCAAGGAGAAGTACACCGAAGCCACCACCGCCTTTGAAGCCAAGTACGTTGAGAAGACCGGCAAATCAAGCGCCGAGTCTTACGCCATGGAGGCTTACGACTCCCTCAAGCTGATGGCGATGGCCATCAACGAGGCCGGCTCCACTGATCCCAATGCCATCATCAGCGCCCTGGAGGGCATCTCTTACGACGGCGTGTTGGGCACCATTACCTTCCCCTTCGGCACCCACAACCCCATTCCCGAGGGTACGGACCCGATGTGGTGGCATCAGTTCCCGGACCCGGCCATCACCATCGTGCAATACACCGAGCCTGGCCAGCAGTCTTCGGAGGCGGTCACCGTCTTCCCGGCAACGTATAAGACTGCCGATCCGATTTTGCCCGGCCAATAGGGGCCGAGATTTTTTCCGACTCGTAGTAGGGGCACGGCGCGCGGTAGCAGCGGTACAGGAACTCTAGATTGCATATCAGACAACCCTGACAGGGTCATCTAGTTTCTACCGATGCCTACGGCCGTGCCCCTACGGCTGGTTCATTGACACAGGCAACAAAAGTCAGGTGACCGGCACTTTGCGTTTCTAAGTGCCGGTCATCTTAAGCGCGTAAGTCCTGTTGTCTGATGTCTGCCGTCCGTCCTCTGAAGGAAACGTATCGATGGAACATTCCCTCATTTTTTATCTGGCCCTCCTCTGGATTATCATCTGGGGCGCGGTGGGCGGGGTGGTGACGCCGCGCATCTACCGGCGCAAAGACCTGGACGTGACGCAGGCCCCTCTGGCCGGGACCATCACCGGGGCGGCCGGCGGGCCTTTCACCTTGATCCCGCTCTGGGTTTACACCCCCACCCTCGACTGGAAATGGGTCGCCCTGCCCGGCGTGTTCGCGGTGGGAATCATCGTCGCCGCGTTTGCCCGGGCCGACCCGAATAATTTCTGCGTGACCAGCAGCTCGTTTGTAACCGAGCAAGTTGTTAACGGCCTGGTCATCGGCGTTATTTACGGCTTGATGGCCCTGGGGCTGACCCTGATCTTCTCGATTTTGGGCATCGTCAGTTTTGCCCACGGCGAGTTCTATATGATCGGCGGGATGGCCGTCTATTTCCTGATCGAAGTCTGGTTCCCCGGTTTGCATCCGGTGGCCGGCCTGTTTGGCGCTGCCATTATCACCTTTATCATCGGCGTTATTTTTGAACGTCTCTTCCTGCAAATAATGTACACCGGCGGCGTGGAACGCCCCGGCGAGTACGCGATTCTGGTCACCTTTGGCCTGGCCTTTTTCCTGCAATACATCACCCTGGCTCTGGTCAACGCCAATCCCAAGAAGGTGGCCCGCTTTTTCGACTACCCTGAAATCAATCTCCCCTCGGCGGGCGATCCAAGTCTATTGGCGATGAAATCGGGCACTGTCAGGTTGCTTGACTATATCGCCATCAGCACGCCGCGCATCACGGCGGGCATTATTGCCCTGTTAATGTTGGGCCTGTTGATGTGGTTCCTGTACTACACCTGGATTGGGCGGGCGCTGCGCGCTGTCAGCCAGGACCGCCAGGCGGCAGCGGCTGTGGGCATAAACCCCGATACGATGAACACGCTCGCCTTTGGCCTGGGGGGGATGCTGGCCGGCCTGTCCGGGGCTTCGCTGGTGCAGGTCTTGTCCTGGGTGCCGTGGGTGGGGACGTTTGCTTCGGCCCGTTCCTTTGTGGTCATCGTCCTGGGGGGGATGGGTTCCTTGCCCGGCGCGTTCGTCGGGGGGCTGGTCGTCGGGGTGGTGGAGAAACTGGGCGAGGGCTGCGTGCCCGATCCGCAACGGGCGGCGGCCTATAGCATCGCCTATGGCATGGCCATCCTGGTTCTGGTTCTGTTGCTGAAACCGACCGGCCTCTTTGGGAGGAAGTTATGAACCAGAAAACGCTGCAATGGATCTTCACCGGCGTGGGCGTGCTTCTGCTCCTGGCCTTCCCGATTGTCTACGAAGATCAGCCATACCTGGTCCACATCGGGATCGTCGCCCTGTTTTACGCCATCCTGGCCTCGAGCTGGTCGCTCTTGGCCGGATATGCCGGCCAGTTTTCCTTTGCCCACATGGCCTTTATGGCCATCGGCGCTTACACGACCGGCGTTCTGGGCAAATTTTGGGGGGTTTCGCCCTGGTTGGGCATCCCGGTTGGGATTTTGATGGGAGGTGTTTGGGGATTCCTGGTCGGGGTGCTGGTCTTGCGTCTACGGCGGACCTACCTGGCCCTGTTCACCATCGGGTTTTCGGAAATCTTGCGGGTGGCCTTCAACGCCGAGATCGACATCACGGACGGTCCGAACGGTCTGGAGTTTACGCCTCTTTTCCCGGAAGGGGTTAACCTCTTTGGCGTTTACTTCAACGCCACCCATAAGACGCCGCCGTATCTGGTGATGTTGATCCTGTTCCTCCTCTCAATGGTGATCATGTACTGGCTGGCCGGATCGCGCTTCGGCCTCTTTGTTCGAGCCATTCGAGAGGACGAGGAGGCTGCCTCGGCCCTGGGGGTGCACGTGGTGAGCTACCGGGTGCTGGTCTTTGTGGTGACCAGTATGATCGCCGCCGCCGCCGGCGCGGTGGAAGGGCACTACATCGGTGTGGTCACCCCCAACATCTTCCTCATCCTGCAAATGAGCCTGGTCATCGCTATGGCCGTCATCGGCGGCCTGGAAAGCCTGGTTGGGGCCGCCATCGGCGCTATCATCATCGAGTTCATGCTTGAGTTCCTGCGCACCAGCTTCGAGATTGGACCGCTCACGATTGATATGACGGTCTGGCGGCTGGTCTTCTTCGGGGCGCTGTTGATGATCACCCTGCGCTTTTTCGGCAACGGCCTGATTCAACCGCTGATCTGGCGGCTGACCCGGGCCGGGACGGCTGAGGAAACCGTAGCCAAGCGCGTGGCGGCGGCCGGAGGGACATCTCATGATTGAATTGAAGGTCAACACCCTGACCAAAGATTTCGGCGGCAACCGGGCGGTCGACGAAGTCACCTTTGAAGTGCACGGCCCGGAACTGATCGGACTGATCGGCCCCAACGGGGCGGGTAAAACAACCCTGACCAATTTGCTCGACGGTGCGCTGAACCCGTCTTACGGGACCGTCTATCTCAACGGCGAGCGCATCGATGGCCTGCCCCCCTATCAAATTGCGCGGAAGGGTCTGGGCCGCACCTTCCAGGTGACACGCGCCTTCCGGCGGATGACGGTTCTGGAAAACCTGATGGTACCGGCTATGGCTATGCACCCCACCGCCCGCCAGAAGGATTTCTACGATAAGGCGTTGGAGGTCCTGGAGTTCCTGACGATGGATCACCTGGCCAACGAGTATGGCCGGGGCCTTTCCGGCGGGCAGCAAAAACTGCTGGAGCTGGGGCGCTTGCTGATGCTGGACCCGGCCCTGATCATCCTCGACGAGCCGTTTGCCGGCGTGCATCCCCGGCTGATGGAAACCATCTACGAGTACATCACCCGCGAAAACGAACGGGGCCGGGCTTTCATCATCATCAGCCACGATATGGATACCATCTTTACCCTGAGCCGCCGGCTGCTGGTCCTCAACTTTGGGAAACTCATCGCCGACGGCGAACCCGAGGCAGTTCGCCACAACCCGGTTGTGATCGAGGCTTACCTGGGCGAAGAGGAGGAAGATATGGGCGTCGGCTCGATGTCGAAGGCGGCGCTCGAAATGGCATCCAAAGGTCTTGGCGAGGAATAACGGCAACGAAGGAGGGAGACGAACGCCATGCAGTCTCAGACGACGGAGGCGGCAGCCAACGCCGTCGGCGCGATGGAGCCGGACGGCATCCACCTGGAGGTCAGAGATTTATACGTCGGCTATTACAGAGACCTCAACATTTTGCAGGGGGTAAATATCAAGGCCCGGCACGGGCGGATCACCACCGTTCTGGGGGCGAACGGGGTGGGCAAATCGACCCTGCTCAAAGCCATCTTTGGCTTCCTGCGCCCCAATAGCGGCCAGGTCCTGCTGGACGGCGAAGATGTGGTCGGCACGCCGACCTTTGAATTGATCAACAAAGGCATTTCCTACATTCCCCAGCAGGCCAGTATCTTCTCGGAGATGAGCGTCGAGGAAAACATCCTGATGGGGGCCTGGACCTTCCGCAGGGATAAGGCGCGCATCGAGCGCAAGATCGAAGAGAATTATCAACGCTTTCCGGACCTGCGCGAGAAACGCAGGCAAAAAACGGGCGACCTATCGGGCGGCCAGCAGCGCATGGTCGAGCTGGCCCGCATCCTGATGACCGATCCGCAGATCATCCTGGTCGATGAGCCGACGGCCGGCCTGGCCAAATTGTTGTCGGAAGAGGTCTATCAAATGTTGATCGATTTGCGCGATCGGGAGGGAATCACCATAATCCTGGTCGATCAGGAAATCCGGCAGGCTTTGAAGATCGCCGATTACGTCTACGTGCTGGAACTGGGTCGCAACAAGTTTGACGGACCGGTTGAGGAATTCACCGATCTGAGGAAAGCCTTCTGGGCTTGAAATCCATTCAGGAGCAAAGCTGATGAAAAACTTACTGGTCAAAGATTGGATGACCGCCGAGGTCATCAGCGCTTCCCCCGACACAGCAATGTTGGAAGCGCACAAAACGATGCGCGAGCACAAGATACGGCGTATGCCCGTCGTCAAGAATGGCAAGCTGGTTGGTATCGTCACCCGCAGCGATGTGCGCCAGGCGGAGCCTTCGGCGGCAACCTCGCTGAACATGTGGGAGATCAACTACCTGCTGGCCAAATTGCATCTCAAAGATATTATGACGAAGGAGGTCATCAGCGTCCGCGCCAATGACACGATCAGGACGGCGGCCACGCTGATGCACGACCATCAGATCGGGGCGCTGCCGGTCGTAGACGACGGAGACCATCTGGTGGGCATCATTACCGAATCGGACATCTTTTCCATTTTGATCGCCTGGTTCAACGAGGAAATTGGGGAAGCGGGGGCATAGACAAACCATACGCCCGGCAAATATCGCCGTGAAGTACGATAGGGAGTGAAGAATGAAGGGGGCGATTGTGGCTCCTCGTTTTTCACTCCTGAATTCTTTTTGAGGATTTGGAGCACAGCTCATGGCCCCCCAACCCTTCCACCTCTCCCCCCAGGTCCACGCTTCATCGACCCTGGCCCTGAACGAACGCATCAATGCCTTGATGGCTCAGGGCGCGCAGGTTTACCATATGGGCTTTGGGGAATCGCGCTTTCCGGTTCACCCCAAAATTTTGCAAGCCTTCCACGAGCACGCCACGGCCCGTTCCTATTTACCTGTGGCCGGTCTGCCGGAACTGCGCCAGGCGGTGGCGGCTTATTACCAGCGCGAATTTGGCCTGGCCGTAGAGGACTCCCAGGTCATCGTTGGCGTCGGCAGCAAAAGCCTGTTGTTTGCCGCCATTCAGGTTTTGCAGGGAGACTTGCTGCTGCCCAGCCCCTCCTGGGTCAGCTACGAGCCGCAGGCCCGGCTGAGCGGTAAGGCCGTCACCTGGATACCGACCCGGCCCGCCAACAACTACTGCCTCACGCCCGACGAACTGCGCCGGGCCGTGGCCAAAGCCCGCGCCGGGGGGCAATCGCCCCGCATCCTGGTGCTGAACACGCCTCACAACCCGACCGGGGTTATGTACTCCCCCGCTCTGCTGGCCGAACTGGCCGGGGTCGCCCGCGCGGAGAGGCTGGCGGTCATCAGCGACGAGATTTACGCCCAAACGGCCTACGGCAATGTGCCGCACACCTCGGTGGCCCGCTTTTACCCGGAGGGAACGGTGGTGACCGGCGGCCTGAGCAAGCATCTTTCGCTGGGGGGGTGGCGGCTGGGGGTGGCCGTCCTGCCGCCGGGCCCGGCGGGAGCGCAATTGATGGCAGCGATGACTGCCGTGGCCAGCACCATCTGGACGACCGCGGCCGCGCCGGTGCAACACGCGGCGGTCGTGGCCTACGGTGATGATCCAGACGTCGTTGGCTACGTCAAAACGTGCGCTGCCATCCACGGGGGTGTCACGCGCTACCTATACCAGGCTTTGCGCGAGGTTGGCCTGCCCTGCCCCGAGCCGTCGGGTGGTTTTTACCTGTATCCCTCGTTTGATCCCTGGCGCGAGGTTTTGCGCCAGCGGCACGGGGTCACCACCTCTGACGAACTTGCGGCTTTCCTGCTCGACGAAGAATACATCGCCACCTTGCCTGGCACTTCCTTTGGGGCCGATCCGGTAGAGCTGTCCCTGCGTTTGTCGACCAGTTATCTTTACGCCCTGAACGATACGGATGCCGAATCTTTATTGGCAATCTATCAACAGAGCGCCAATACAGTCGAGTTTCTGCAAAAGGCTTGCCCCCTGGTGTTTGAGGCAGGGGAGAAAATCCAGGCGTTGGTCAAGTCGTTAGCCTAGCCTGTGCTCGTCGATGGTCCGCATCCCCCAGATAAATCCGAGGCACGCGAGCGGCCAGGCGAGTGACGATTTCGTAGTTGATTGTTTCGGCCCACATCGCCACTTCGTCGGCGGTGATTTCCGCCTCACCCTGGCGACCAAACACAACCACCTCGTCATCCTGCGTCACCTGATCAATGTCGCTTACATCCAACGAAGTCTGATCCATCGAAACCCGGCCCACAACAGGCGCGCGCTGGCCTCGGACCAACATCGCGCCACGGTTGGAACAGAGCCGGGGATAGCCGTCGCCATAGCCAATGGGGGCCAGGGCAATGGGGGTTGGCGCCGGAGTAACGTAGGTGCGCCCATAACCAATGGAGGCGCCGGCCGGTAAAATCCGCAGACGGGCGATACGCGTTTTGAGAGTCATCGCCGGGCGCAGGCCAACCGGCCACTTGATCTCATTGGAGGGCGGCAGGCCGTACATCGCAATGCCCAGCCGAACCAGGTGGTAGCGAGCATTCGGCAAGACCAACGCGGCGGCGCTGTTGGCCAGGTGTTTGAGGGGCAAGTTGATACCAGCCGCTTCGACGGCGGCAATCACCTCCCGGTAACTCTGGATTTGCTGCCGGCTAAACGTCGTATCCGCTTCGTCGGCCACAGCGAAGTGAGAAAATATGCCTTCTAACTGAAGCGAGGGCAGGTTTTGCAGGGCGCGGGCAAAATCTACCACCTCCTCCGGCAGTAAGCCAAAGCGCCCCATACCGGTGTCTACCTTGAGGTGGATGGGCAAGGGACGGCTCGATAATCTGGTCCGGTCGGCCAACGCCGTGGCCGTTTCCAGCGTGGTCACCGCCGGGGTCAACCGCTCCTCAACTACGGCGGTGGCCTGAGCGGGCGGACAGTAACCCAAAACCAGGATACGCGCCCGGACGCCGGCCTGGCGCAGGGCGGCTCCTTCCTCAACCCGGTTGACGGCCAACCAATCGGCGCCGGCAGCCAGCGCCGTTCGCGCCACGGGGACAGCCCCGTGCCCGTAAGCGTTGGCCTTAACAACAGCCATCACGCTCACTTCCGGGCCGAGGTGCGCTTTGACCGCCTTCACATTGTGGGCAATAGCCTCGAGGTCAATCTCGGCCCAGGTTAACAGGTTCTCCGGCGATGTTTTCTGCATAGCTCGATACCTTGACAAGATATTGCTGTGAAAACAGTGATGTAGGACAAGTTGTTAATTTTAGAAGTTACGCAGTTGAGTAGTTTAGCCCCTTGTGGGCGGGCACAAGGCCCTATGCTACAATCCAACTGCGTAAGTCCTGTTAATTTGTTTAGTAGACTCGTTGCACAATAAGATTATGGGCAGTTGAGGCCCCACCATTGGACACAGATTCACACAGATTTCACAGATTTAATCCATTTATCTGTGTGTATCTGCGAAAATCTGTGTTCTATTCCCCACGATTCTTATTGTGCAACAACTTTAGTATCTATTAATTCCACCTACCTGGCAAACATAAGTAGTTGTCCAGAAATAACTTGGCGTTTTTGCAGGGTGTTTCTTGGGAAAAAGTGAAAAGTTATTTACGGACAGTTACTAAGGGGTAGACGGCAGCGTAAGTGACGATCATCACTATAACTTGGTGACATTCGTCACTATTCTGAACCGCTATATTTTTTGTGAAACTTGCGGAACTACTGTACAATACGGCGAACGATGCCTTGTGCACTTCAGCACATTCAGCTGTGCCAATACAAATCCATCTCAGATTTC
The DNA here is from genome assembly GCA_046757065.1 of Anaerolineae bacterium. Taxonomy (GTDB): domain Bacteria; phylum Chloroflexota; class Anaerolineae; order 4572-78; family JBHHXL01; genus JBHHXL01. Next base: position 1,328 of record JBHHXL010000132.1, on the reverse strand, counting down.
TCAATTTAATAGCCTGTAAGGCAGCAAGAGGAGGTGATGCCACGTCAATGGTCTGTAGTAAAAAGGGCGTCAGCCACGAGTTGGACTGACCACAATATGGCGTTTGCTGGGGACGCCAATTATCCCTTGCGAAGGAGATGGGAGCTATGAGGAAAACAGATTTACTCAAATTCTTTGTCCTGCTATTGATCGGGACAATCCTGCTTGGGGCCTGTGGACCCGCCGGAGCCGATACCATCAAGATCGGCATTAACGCCCCTATGACCGGCGATATCCCCAAGGTAGGTGAAGGCACAAAGTTCGCAGCCGAGATGTGGCTTGAGGACATCGAAGCAGCCGGTGGACTTGAGGTTGGAGGGAAGAAATACCAGGTTGAGTTAATCATCGAGGACAACGAAGCCAAGGCGGAATCGGCGGCGGCGGTCAACTCCAAGTTGATTACCCAGGACGAGGTGCTGGTCATCGTTGGACCTCAGTCCTCCAAGCAGGCCGTGCCTGCCGGCGGGGTGGCCAATGACAGCCAAACGCCGATGGTTAGTCCGTGGTCGACGAATCCAAACACTACCCTGGATCGACCCTGGGTCTTCCGCACCCCATTCCTGGACCCCTTCCAGGGACCGGTCGTCGCTAATTTCGTTACCGAAGAGTTCGGCTTCACCAAGGCAGGAGTGCTCTACGACGTGGCCAGCGACTATCCCAAGGGATTGGCCGAATTCTTTAAGAAGGGCTGGGAAGATGTGCACGGCTCGGGTTCTGTGGTGGCCTTCGAAAGTTTTACCACTGGCGACGCCGACTTCAGTGCGCAGTTGACCAAGATCAAAGAGTCGGGGGCCGAGTTCATCTTCGCCCCGCAGTACTACAATGAAGTGGCCTTGATCGCCCAGCAGGCGCACGAATTGGGGTGGGCTGCGCCCATTGTGGGCAGCGACAGTTGGGGCTCGGCTGAGCTGATGAACCTGTGCGGCGATGACTGCAAGGGCCTCTTCTTTAGCACCCACTACGCCGCGGCCGGGGCCACGGGTGCGACCAAGGAGTTCATCGATCGCTACAACGCCAAGCACGGCTACGTGCCGGACGATGTGGGCGCTTTGACCTGGGATACCATGCTCATTGTCCAGAAGGCCATTCAGGATTGTGGCACTATCACCGGCGACATCGCCAAGGACCGCCAGTGTGTTCGCGACGCTCTGGCCAAGATCCGAAACTTCGACGGTATCACCGGTCAGATGACCTTCACCGAAGAAGGCGACCCGATCAAGTGTGCCGTCATCGTCCAGATCAGCGACGCCGGCGAGTTCGAGTTTTACAAGCAAGTCTGCCCAGAATAG
>JBHHXL010000131.1:0-11852 GCA_046757065.1 Anaerolineae bacterium | reverse complement strand
CAGGTCGCCATCGTCACCGGGGCCAGCCGGGGTTTGGGGCGGGCCGCCGCCGAACTCCTGGCCGCGGCCGGGGCGGCGGTGGTGCTGGCCGCCCGCAGCGAGACGGACCTCAACCACGCCGCCGGGCAAATCAAGGAGCGGGGCGGCAACGCCCTGGCCATCCCCACCGACGTGACGGCGGTGGCGGCCATCGATTCGCTGGTCACGTTGACTATGCGGGCCTTCCGCCGCATCGATATTTTGGTCAACAACGCGGCCCTGATCGCGCCTATTGGCCGGGCCTGGGAGGTAGACCCCCGCCAGTGGCAGCGGCTGATCGAGGTCAACGTCCTCGGGCCGTACCTGTGCGCCCGGGCCGTGCTGCCGCACATGCTGGATCGCGGGGCGGGCCGGATCATCAACGTCACCTCCGGCGCGGCGGACCGTAACATCGTCGGTTGGAGCGCCTACTGCGCCAGCAAGGCCGCCCTGGATCGCTTCACCGGCGTGCTGGCCGACGAGGTGGCGGGCACGGGTCTGGTTGTGGCCGGGGCCAGCCCCGGCCTGGTCGATACCGATATGCAGGTCGAGATTCGGCGGGCGACCAAGGCGGCTTTCCCCCGCGTGGAGGAGTTTCGGAACTACCAGGCCGCCGGGCAGTTGCAGCCGCCCTCAGAGCCGGCCCGGCTCGTCCTGTGGCTGGCCAGTCAGTTCGGGGCCGGCCAGAACGGGGCCATCCTGCGCTTTGATGATGAGACTGTCCAGGGCTGGCTGGCCCGGGATTTAGCTGATTTTAACTACTCAGGCCAGAGGCCCCAGGCCGGGTAATCGGTTATTAGATATTGGTTATTAGCGATAATTACCGGTAACCAATACCTGATATCCAAGGATGAATGCCTGGATACAGATACGGCTGAGTAATTACGCTGATTTTAGATTTTTGATCAAGGAGGATTATTTTCGAATGGCATTTGACAAGATTGAAGTACCGCAAGACGGCACGAAGATCACGGTTGAGGGCGGGAAGTTGGTGGTCCCGGATGACCCTATTCTGGCCTTCATTGAGGGCGACGGCATCGGCTACGACATCACCACCGCCTCCAAGCGCATCTGGGATGCGGCCGTCCAGGCCGCCTACGGCGGGCAGCGCAAGATCGCCTGGATGGAGATCTACGCCGGAGAAAAGGCGTCGCGCATCTACGACGGTGATTATATGCCCGAGGAAACGTTCGACGCCCTGCGCGAGTTCATCGTCGGCATCAAAGGGCCGTTGACCACGCCGGTCGGCGGCGGGTTCCGCAGCCTGAACGTGACCCTGCGCCAGGTGCTGGACCTCTACGCCTGCGTCCGCCCCGTCCGCTGGTACGAGGGCGTGCCCAGCCCCATCAAGCGCCCCCAGGATGTGGATGTCGTCATCTTCCGCGAGAATACCGAGGACGTGTACGCCGGCATCGAGTACGAGAGCGGCAGCGCGGAGAATAAAAAACTGGCCCGGCTCCTGCGCGAGGAGTTTGGGGCTAAATTCTTCGAGGACGCCGGCATCGGCATCAAGCCCGTCAGCCCCTTCGGCAGCAAGCGCCTGGTCCGCAAGGCGATTCAGTACGCTCTCGACGAGGGCTATAAGAGCGTGACCCTGGTCCACAAGGGCAACATCCAGAAATATACCGAGGGCGCTTTCCGCAAATGGGGCTACGAGCTGGCCAAAGAGGAATTCGGCGACGTGACCATCACCGAGCAGGAGTTGTGGGACGAGCACGACGGCCGGCAACCGGAGGGGAAAGTTGTCATCAAAGACCGCATCGCCGACATCATTTTCCAGTTGATGCTCCTGCGCCCCACCGAGTTCGAAGTGCTCGCTACCACAAATTTGAATGGCGACTACTTGAGCGACGCCGTGGCCGCCCAGGTCGGCGGGGTGGGCATTGCGCCGGGCGCCAACATCGGCGATTACGTGGCCTTGTTCGAGGCCACCCACGGCACCGCGCCCAAGTACACCAATCTGGACAAGGTCAACCCCGGCAGCCTCCTCTTCTCCGGGGTGATGATGCTGCGCTACATCGGCTGGCGCGAGGCGGCGGATATGATCGTCAAAGCTTACGAAAAGACCGTCGCCCAAAAGGTCGTCACCTACGATTTCGCCCGCCAGATGGAGGGCGCGACCAAAGTCAAGACCTCTGAGTTTGCCAGCACCTTGATTGAAAACTTGTAGAGATGGCAGGTAGCACGTTGCAGACGTAACGTGCTACCTGATTTCCCATTGTCAACTTGACAGAAGTGTGTTATACTCCCCCTGCAATGTATGATGCTGGGGGGTGATCGTGGCCCGGCTGAATAACCGGCACGTCGCCGAACTTTTTTCCAACATAGCAGACCTGTTGCAGATTAAAGGCGAGAATCGCTTTAAGATTCTGGCCTATCGCCGTGCTGCGGAAAATCTCGCCGGCCTGGATCGCGACCTCAACGACGTTTGGGCCGCGGGCGAACTGGCGAATGTGCCCGGGGTCGGCCAGGCTATCCACGACAAGATCGATGAGCTGCTGCGCACCGGCCGGCTCGGATTCTGGGAAAACCTCAGCGCCGAAATCCCCCCCTCCCTGATCGAAGTCCTGGCCATCCCCGACGTGGGCCCCAAGACGGCCCGGGCGATGTGGCAGGAACTGGGTCTGACCACCGTTGAACAGGTGAAAGCCGCCGCGGAGCAGGGCCGGCTGCGCCAACTGCCCGGCCTGGGCCCAAAGAGCGAGACCAAGATTCTGGCCGGGATCGCCGCTGCGGCCGGCCGGGCCGCCGACGGGCGCGTCCATCTGGGCGTCGCCTGGCCGGCGATGACGGCCTTGATCGAGGCCCTCGAACCGCTGCCGGAGGTTGAACGCATCCAGCACGCCGGCAGCCTGCGCCGTTTCCGGCCCACCATCGGCGATCTGGACCTGCTGGTAGCCACGGAAGCGCCGGCGCCGGTCATGGACGCCTTCCGGGGCCTGCCCCAGGTCGAGACGGTCCTCCTCGGCGGCGAAACCAAAACCTCCGTCCGGTTGCTGAACGGCTTGCAGGTCGATCTGCGCTGCCTTGAACCGGCCCGCTGGGGCACGGCCCTGCAATACTTCACCGGCAGCCAGTCCCACAACATCAAAATCCGCGAGCTGGCCCGCAGACAGGGGTTGAGCCTGAACGAGTATGCTTTTACCCGCGCCGATGGCTCAACCATCGTTTGCCCCACGGAAGGGGAGGTTTACGCCACGCTGGGGCTGGCCTACATCCCGCCGGAACTGCGCGAAGATCGCGGTGAAATCGAGGCCGCCCAGGCCGATCAATTGCCCGAAATGCTGGCGGTGGAGGACATTCGCGGCGAGGTGCATTGCCATTCCACCTGGAGCGACGGGCGAGGGTCCATCGAGGACATGGCCCGGGCCGCCCTGGCCCGTGGCTACGAGTATCTGGCCATCACCGATCACTCCCAGAGCCTGGGCGTGACGGGCGGCCTGACCCCGGAGCGCCTGCGCGCCCAGCGGGCCGAAATCGCCGGGGTGCAAGCCAGGGTGCCCGGCCTGAGGTTGTTGCAGGGCGCTGAGGTCGAGATCAAGGCCGACGGCAGCCTCGATTACCCCGACGAGGTGCTGGCCGGCCTCGATTTTGTGGTGGCTTCCATTCACACCGGCTTGCGCCAGGACCGGGAGAAGCTGACCCGGCGCATGCTGAATGCCATCCGCCACCCGCAGGTGCACCTGATCGGCCATCCCAGCGGGCGGTTGCTGACCCGGCGGGAGGCCGGTGATTTTGATATGGAAGCTATCTTGCGCGCGGCGGCAGAAACGGGTACAATGCTGGAAATCAACGCTGCGCCCGAGCGCTTGGATTTAGACGAAGTTCACATCCGGCGCGCAGTAACCCTGGGTGTTAATTTGATTATCAATTGCGACGCGCACCATCCGGATCAGTTTAACAATTTGAGATTTGGCGTGGCGACGGCCCGTCGTGGTTGGGCCACGGCCGGGCAAATTGCCAACACCCGTTCTATCGATGGGCTATTGGCTTTAGCCAGGGGAGACAGGTAATTATGCGGACTATCTTATACGCCGAGGATGATCGGGACTGCCGAGAGTTGTTTGCTTTCGTCTTGCGGCAAAACGAGTATCGTGTTTTCGAGGCAATCAATGGAGCGCAGGCCATCCAGATTGTGCGGGAAGAGGACGTGGATTTAATTATTTTGGACGTGCGGATGCCGATGATGACCGGCTACGACGCCGCCCGGAAATTGGCTGTTGAAGCGCCGCATATCCCGGTGATGTTCCTGAGCGTCAAAGGACTTGATCGCGAAGTGGACCGGGGCTTTAGCTGCGGCCCGACCGTGGTCGATTATCTGGTCAAGCCGTTGACACCCGATAAGCTGGTCAGCCGGGTGGGCGAAATCCTGGAAGGATGCCGGCAGCGCGGGGTGGAAGCCGTGCGCGCCGAAAGCAAAGCGCAATACCTGGAATGGGCCGGTTTTGGGTAATCCTGGCTGTAACCCTATCAGCGGTTGTCCAGAAATAACTTGTCGTTTTTGCAGGATGTTTCTTGGAAAAAGGTGAAAAGTTATTTACGGACAGTTACTCAGTATCAAGAGCAAGGGGCTCAAGCGTTGGGTGACTCTGTAGCAATTCTCCGAGGGGCGCTGGGCGATCTTTCAAACGAGGATCTAAATGAACTAGCTCGCGTCGCTATTAGCCGTAACTATCCGCCCGATACCATTATCATTCGCCAGGGGGAGTTTGAGCATACTTTTTACATCATCGAAGAAGGGCAGGTGGCCGTCACCCACAAGATGGTCGGCGCCGAGCAGGTTTTGGGGGTGCTGGGGCCGGGCCAGTTTTTCGGTGAGCTGGGGTTGCTGGAAGACGCGCCGCGCGCGGCCTCGGTGACGACGCTGACCGATACCCGCCTGCTGGAGATCGATGAACCGACGTTTGATACCATCGTCGCCCGCAGCCCCACCCTGGCCCGGACCTTGATGCGCGGCATCATTCGCCACTTGCGCGACACAGACCGCATTACCATCGCCGAGCTTCAACTGAAGAACGATGAGTTAGCCCGGACGCTGGCCGACCTGAAGGCGGCCCAGGCCGAGTTGCTGCGGCAGGAGCGGATAAAGCGCGATCTTGAGATCGCCGCCGATGTCCAGCGCAGTATTCTGCCCACCGAATTCCCGGTCGTGCCCGGTTTTGAATTTGCGGCCCAGGCCAGACCGGCCCGCGAAATCGGCGGCGACTATTACGATGTGCTGCGCCTGGACGACCGGCACTATGGGATCGTTATGGCCGATGTGTCGGGTAAAAGCGTGCAGGCGGCAATTTATATGGCCGTTGTTCGCGCTCTGTTCCTGGGCGAAACCACGGCCAAGCTTTCGCCCGCCGAGGCGATGCATCACGTTCACAAGCTGTTGATGAAAGCTTCAACGGCCGAGATGTTTGTGACCATGATTTATGCCGTCATCGATTGCCAGATGCGCCGCATCCGTTATGTCCGCGCCGGCCACGATCGCCCGGTCCTCTTCCGGGCCGCCGATAGGTCCGTTTCACTCCTCGATGTGCCGGGCCGCTTCCTGGGTCTGTTGCCCGACCTGGTGGTGGTGGAGGACCAGTTCAGCCTGGAGCCCGGTGATTGTCTGGTTTGTTACAGCGATGGCGTTACCGACGCGACCAATGCCAACGGGGATTTGTTCGGCCTGGAGCGCCTGCAGGCGGCCATCCAGGACCACGGCCATCTGGCCGCCGGCCATCTGGTTAAGGCGATTCTGGCCGAGGTTGACGCCTTTCGCGGCGAGGTCCCGCAGCCGGACGATTTAACGGTCCTGGTGACAAAAGCTGTGTGATAGTCGATGGGTCAATGCGCGAAAATCACGACCCGACACTTGACACCTGACACTAATTTTCAGAGAGAGTTATGACTGGAGTGCAGAGCTTGCTCTGCGTTTACAATCTGGCAAAGCAAGCTTTGCACTCCAGACACTCCCTATTTTTTGTACGAGGAGTTGCCGATGTCCCAACCCCCCACCCCTCCCCAGGATGATTACGAGTGGCAGTCGCCCCAACAACGCCGCCCGCGCCGTTTGGAAGAAGCGGAGTCGACGGAAGTTGGCTTTCCGATTGCCTGGGTTCTGATCGGCGGTCTGGCCGGGTTGATCACCATTGGTCTCATCGGCCTGGGCATTGTCAACATCGTCCGCAAGCAGTCGATCACGCCCACGCCGGGCCTGCCGGGCCTGGCCCAGACGGTCGAGGCCACGCCGCCGACCTCGGTTGGAACGACGCCGGTCGTTCCCCCGGAGACGCCCCCCGCTGAGGCTCCGGGCGGCGCGCCGGGGGCGGAGGCAACGCCAACCAACACCCCGGTTGTGGCCGGGCAGGAACCGACCGAAGCCCCGGCCCCGCCCGGTGAGATTCAGCCTGGCGGGTTCGTCAAGGTCGTCGGCACGCAGGGGGCCGGGCTCAGCATGCGGGCCGGCCCCGGCACCAATAACGCCCGCCTGGGCCTGGCCGAAGATGACACCGTGCTGGAGGTGATCGACGGGCCGCGCGAGGATGAAAACCTGCAATCCTTCATCTGGTGGTTTGTGCGCCACCCCGACGGCACGGAAGGCTGGGTGGTGCAGGATTTTGTTGAGCCGGCAGCGCCGCCGCCGGAGTAGACGCAAACAGCAGACCAGGCCGGCAACCCGAAGCCCCCTCCCCTGACACAGACGGGAGGGGGCTTTTTGCTCCTCGTATAAAATAGGGACTGGAGTGCAGAATTCACCTGCACTGCGCGCAGGCGCAAGTGTATTCCGCAAAAAGGGGCAGATTAAAATCTGCACTCCTTTTTATCTCCTTCTGAAAATAGCTGTCGCCTGTTGGTGGCTAACCAGGCGTTGTATTGAGGGCTTCAGCCCTTACCGGCCTCAAAGGGCTAAAGCCCTCAATACGGTCTTCGTTGAAAATACCCCTCCCCTGGCCCCTCCCCGCTGGCGGGGAGGGGTTGGGGTGGGGTAAAATTTTCACGCTTCGCGTCGTTGCTGTGGCGAAGCCTCGGTCCGGCTAGCGGGTGATGAGCGGCAGGTAAACCTGCGCCATCTCGCCGCTGGTCAGGGCGAAATCGGTGAAGTGATCGATCTGCATCGTGACCACGTTGGTCTCGGTGTCCACCGCGTAACTTTCGGGGAAGGTCCATTCGTTGGTCGTGGTCGAGAAGTAGGCCGGTTTCAAAGCGGCCTCCGGGATGCCCAGGGCCAGCAGTTCGGCCTCGCTGTAGGTGAAACCGATGATCACCTCCTGGTTGAAATTCTGCTCGATGGGCTGCCCCTGGCTATCGCTGGCCAGGAAGGCGTAACCGTATTTGTAGACATTGGCGTGCTGCTGGTGCGGCAGGGTGGCGATGGGCACAACCTGCAAGGTGACCGTGCCGCTGACCGGCATCGCCCCGCCCGGGATGAAGATGTGCGTGCCGTCGGCCAGGTTGATGCGCTGTGGCTGGTTCGCGTCGAAGGTGACGATCACCGGCGCTGGCTTGGGATGCGGGCCGTTTAGCACCAGGTCCTGGGTGGCGTTGCCCTGGCCCAGGGTGACGGTGGCCCGCCCGAACCAGTACTGGGTGCTGGTCTCGAAGGCGGCCCCCAGGTGCCAGGTCGTGTTCGAGACGACGTCCAGGCTGTAAAGACCGGCGCTGTTGGTGACCGGGAAGCGCCCGCGCACCGTGCCCCCATCTCGCGACCAGCCCCAAACCACGGCCTGGCCGTTCAGGGTGCTGGTGCCGCTGATGGTCAGGTTGCCCGAGATCGTGGCGTCCGGCGTGTGGAATTGCAGGACGTGCCCGTCGGAGACGCCGTTGGCCGGGACGTTGACCGGCTGCAAGGCGGGCTTGATGACGTCCGTCAGGCCGGCCGTTGCCCCCAGTTTGTACAACCCGTGGGGCACGGCCAGGTCGAAGGCCCCGTTTTCCCGGCTGTACGTTTTCAGCCAGACGTTCTGGACCGTATCGCCCGCCCCGGCGGCGAAGACCGTCGCGCCGGGCAGCGGGCTCCCGGCCGGATCCAGGACGACGCCGCGGATGGTCCCGTCCCTGGGCAGGACCGGCAGGGTCACCTGCGCCGTCTGCCCCGATTGGACCGGCACGTTTTTGTTCTCAACCAGCTTGACGTAGCCCGAGTCCGGGTCGATGCGGTAGCCCAGATGCCACAGATTGGGTGCAACTTCCAGGTGGTAGGTGCCGTTGCCGGCGTCGATGTGAGTCGCTGCCCAGTTGCCATCGGCCCAGGCGCCGACGACCCCGCTCACGCCGGAGACGACTGACTGGCTGCGCGGGTCCCATAACGCGCCCTCGATGGCCGCGTCCTTGGTCTGCACCTCCAGGGTAATTGTGACTTGCCCGCTATCGGCCACGGTCACGGACCTGGCCCCGGACGACATATAGGGGCTGCCGGCGGGCAGGTGGGCGACGACGTTGTAGGTTCCACCCGGCACGAAGATGTCGAAGGTGCCGGCCTGGATGGGCGCGCCGTTGTGGAGGGCCGGGTTGCCGCTCTGGGCTGCCTCGGCCCAACCCTCGGCATCGCCGACCGGCTGGTTGTTCTCATCGACCAGTTGGCCGTGGATGATGGCGTTGGCGTCGGTCAGGCTGAAATCGACACCGGTCACGGTCTGGCCGGCGGTCACCTCCACCTCGGATGGGCCGCCGGTGTAGAGGTAGGGGTCATCCGGGCCGGGCGCGGGCTGCACCCCCCAGGTCCCCCCGGTCACGGCCAGAAGGTAAACGCCGTCGGGGCCGGTTTCGGTGTGAAGTGTGCCGGGCAGGCCGGGCCGCCGGGCGGCCACAGGGATACCCTCCACGCCGGCGCCGCTTTCATCCCGAACGGTGCCGGTGATAGCCGCGTCTTTTTCAATCAGGGTCAGCGTGCCCAGGTCGAAGGTACTGTTGGGCGGCACCCGGATCGGCTCGACGGGCGGGCCCAGGTAGCCGGGGTCGTGGGGCAGGACGGCCACCTTGTAGCCGCCGTGGGGAACGGGCAGGGTGAACGCGCCGCTGGCGTCGATGTTGGTCCGCCGCCCGATGCCCTCGCTGTTGTGCAGGGCCACGGTCACGGTGAAGGCCGGTGTGCCCCCGCCGGGCAGCTCAACCTGGCCGGTGACCGTCGAGTCGGCGGTCAGGACGGTGAAGTTCTGCGTCTTGTGTTCGGCCTGCAGGTTGTGCTGGAAGTGGACCAGTTGCGGCGGCAAGGGGTTGACCCAGTCTGAGGGGGTGGTGTTTGTGATCGCTTCCACGGTCAGCGCCCACAGGCCGGGCGAGAGATCGAGCTGGTAGCCGCCGTCGGCCCCCGTCAGGGCCGAGGCCTGGCCGTGCATATCCACCCGCCGGGCCAGGACGAGGGCGTTTTCGACGGGGAGATTGGTGTTGGTCTTGACCACCCCGCTGACGACCTTGGGCGGCGAGCTGAAGGTCAGGGTGTAGGGATTGGTGGCCCCGGAAATGGCGACGGTGAACGGCGCTGGCGGAACCAGGCCGCCCTGGTCTGCCGGCGGCTCGGCCGCAACGAGATAGCTGGCCTGATTCAGCCCGCCGATAGCCCAAAAGCCATCGGCGTTGCTATGGTCCGTCTGATGCTGATGCGGGGCGGCCAGGCCAATGGCGTGGACCGTCGCATCGGCCACGGGGTTGCCCAGGTTGTCTTTGGTGACGCCCCACAGATCGGCGTTGGTCAGGGTCAGGGTGACGGCCTGCCCCGGCCCGCCGATAGTCACGGTTTGTAGCTCGGAGTTCCAGTAGGGATCGCTGGTGGCCGGTTCCGCCCGCAGGCCGTAGCTGCCCGCCGGCAGGCCGCCGGCCAGGAACGCCCCGCCCGGCGCGGGCACGCTTTGGAACGTTTGCCCGTTGCCCAGCAGGACTTTGACCGTGGCCGTGACCGGCGTCAGGCCGTCGGGCGCGGTTACCGTGCCGGTGATCTGGGGTGTGGTCAGGGCCAGGCTCCCCACATTGACCGGGCCATTGATGACCGAGGTCAGCTTGGGCAGCGATTGCGTTAACCCCGAACCGGCGGGGGGGATGGCTTTCAAAACGTAGAGGCCGTTGGGGACCGGGCCGAGGCTGAAGCTGCCGTCGTTGCTATCCGGCGTGGCCTGCCCGAAGACAGTTTCGCCGTCCGGCTCAAACAGCTTGACCAGCGTGCCCCCCGGCAGCGGGTAGCCGTTCGGCGAGGTCACCGTGCCGCTAATGGTTCCGCCCTGGGCAGCCACCACCGCCACCGCGGCCAGAATCAGGCCGAACGCCAGCAGCAGGGTCAGCCCCAGACGGTGCAGGGGCGAGAGGTATTTGCTTTTCATAGGTTTACCCTCCAAAAAGAGTTTAGCACAAAAAAAGAAGTGACATCACGCTGAATTTCCGGAAACTCCCCCCCAGGGTAAAGGCGGGTTGTCAAGACCATTTTATCAATTTGTAAAATTCTTGTAAAAAGGGAAAGCGAATTGGGGAGGCAACCTGGGATCAGATTGGTTCAATCTCCGAGATTGAACCAATCTGGATGACTATTTCTTACGAGCCAGGGCAATTTGCCAGGGGAAGCTGTAGCCGTGCCAGACCAGGCTGGCCTGGGCCGACACCAGGCGGCGGAAGGCGCGCCCGCTGTAGTTGTGCAGGTGTTCCGGGTCGTTGCCCAGGGCGTTGAGGTGCTTGCCGCGCAGAAAATTGGCCCCCCGGAAGAAGGGCTCGTGGGGCACGCTGACCAGGACGTAATCCCGGCTGATGCGTAACAGTTCGCGCAGGCCCAGGGCAGAGTCGGGCAGGTGTTCCAGCACCTCCAGGCAGAGGGCCAGATCGAAGCTGCCGTCGCGGAAGGGCAGCCGGTGAACGTCGGCCACTTGCAGCGGGGAATGGGCCATTTGCCGGGCTTGATGCCAGGCCAGCCCCTCGCGGCTGAAATCGACGCCGACCATCTCCATTTGAAGGCCGGCCTCAACCAGCGCCCGCATCGTGAAGCCCTCGCCGCAGCCGGCGTCGAGCAGGTGACGCGCGCCGGTCGATTGGACCAGCCGGATGATCCGCCGGTGAAATCGTCGCAGCAGCCGTCGCTGGAGGGGGTTGGGGTTCAGGTGTTTTTGCAGATTACCGTAGCGGCTGTGGCCCATTCACTTTACCGGCTGCGCTGCAAGACCTGGTTGATCTCGTCCAGATCGAACGCTTCGGGGTCCAATTCCCCGCCGAGCCATTCCAGCATCTCGTCGTGCTCTTCGCGTTTGGGGTCCTGGATGATCTCTAACAGATCGGCGTAACCCCAGACCCCGCCGCAATCCTCCGGGGGGCAGGCGCGCCTGCCGGTGATGCAAACGGGATAGCGTTGGCCGGCTTCGGGCGGCAGAATCTTTTCGAGTTTGATTTCGTGCTCCCAACCGTCGCCGAAGTCGTACTCGTACAGAAACTTACTCCCCGCCTCCGAAGCCACGGCGTTCAGCCGCGTCTTCCGCACATCGACGATGTCGTACCAGTCATCGGGGTGAGGTTCTCCGTAGTGAATTCCGTTGATGGTAAACTGGTAGAGGTGGTAGTTGGCCCAGCCCATTGTTGCCTGGAGCACCAGGTGCAGCTCGTACAGGGTGATGTCGCCGGCTACCTGGATGCGTCTCCAGATGGGCGGTCGCAGGCCGCGCAAGGTGACCTTGAGCTGGTAGATTTGCGTCTCGCTGGTGGCCATTTTTTGTCCCCTCTCTGAAATAAATGTCAGGTGTCAAGTGTCACGTGATTTTCACGCTTCGCGCCGTTGCCGTGGCGTGGGCGGAGTCCGTCTCCCTCGAAAATAGCTGTCTGCCTGGTGATGGATAGCCGGGTATTGTATTGAGGGCTTCAGCCCTTGCCAGTCTGACAGGGCTAAAGCCCTT
>JBHHXL010000130.1:0-11869 GCA_046757065.1 Anaerolineae bacterium | reverse complement strand
TACGGGCCGGGTTGAATTGGATTCCGGTCCGCGCAACTGATTGTGACGACTGTAAACCGGATTTTGTCCGGATCGCCATCGAAGAAGGATGAGAAGTTTGACCAGAGTCTTTGCCCCGCCGAAGCGCCAGATTTTGACCGGCCTGCTCCTATTCGGCCTGGCCTTTGCGCCTCGGGCCGCTTATCTGATGGCTTACGTGGCCGGTGATGAGGCCAAGTGGATTCTGCGCTCGGCGCATTTTCTGACCGCGTTGCTCACCGGCGATTTCGGGCTGGCTGCCAGCCAGGTAGCCACCCCCGACGTGGACGTTCTGGCCCCGGCGGTGACCACGATGTGGACCGGGGTCCTTGGCCTGCTGGCCAAATACCGGGCCGACGGCGCGCCGGTTCCCCTCATCGACTATCTGGCCCGCCTGCCCTACGACCACTCGGAGCGCCTGCCCCTTGACTTTTATCCCTGGGCCCGCTTTCCGACGATATTGATTACCTCCCTGTTCGTGGTAGCCTTCTACTTCTTGCTACGAAAGCTGCTGGATCATGAACCGCTGGCCCTGACCGCAGCCATCTTGCTGGCCCTGGACCCCTTTTTCGTCAACCACTCTCGCGTGATTCACCACGATGCGCTGGTGACGGTTTTTGTCACCCTGGCCCTGTTACCGGCATTGATCTACCTGCTGCGGGACGAAAGCTGGGGGTGGCTGGTTCTGTCGGGAGTCGCGTTGGGCCTGGCCGTGCTGACCAAGCCTACGGCCCTATTTCTGGCCCCTTTCATCGGCTTGATGTGGCTTTGGAAAATCTACCGCACCCGCCGCTGGCGCTTGATCGGCTGGGGTTTCCTGTGGGCCGGGGTTGGCCTGTTGGCGTTTGTGGCGGTCTGGCCCGCCTTGTGGGGCGATCCGCTCGGCACGTTCAGCCGCCTGCTTGAGACGTCAACGACTGCCGCCCAGGGCAGCGATGAGCGCAGTTTGATTCCGGCCCTCATCCCCGGCCGGGTGCCGGAATTGGGCTTCCTCTACTATCCGGTCAGTTGGCTCCTGCGCTGGGGGATTTTACCCACGCTCGGCCTGGCGCTCCTGCCCTTCCTCTGGCGGCGGGGGCGAAGGCCCGGCAGCCCGGCGACCCGGTCTTCCTTCGTCTGGCTGATCCTGTTCGCCCTGTTGTTGATGTTGGCCCTGGCCCCGCTGGGCACGCGGGATATTCGCTACTTCCTGCCCGCCTGGCCGGCCCTGATCGTCGTGGCCGCCTTCGGCCTGAGCCAGCTCAAGGGGCTGAACAGGCCGGCAGTGGTCGCGATTCTGTCTCTGGCCCTGCTCATCCCCTACTACCCCTATTACGTCACTTACTTCAACCCCCTGGCGTTGGGGCCATACCTGGCCCCCAGGCTGGTCAAGGTCGGTGGAGGGGTGGGGTTGGATCGGGCAGCCACCTATCTGAACGCGCAGCCGAACATCGCGGACAAGCGAGTAGCTTCCTACGCCCTGGAGAGCTTCCGGCCTTACTTTGCCGGCAATGTGTCCGAACATAAATCGGACGACTACGCCGACTTTGTGGTCAACTACATCCGCCAGATTCAAAACAACCATCCCTCCCCGGAGCATATCGCCTATTTCAGCGCCCGCGAGCCGCACTACACGGTCCGCATCGATGGCATCGATTACGCCTATGTTTACCTCTTGCCCGAGCCCAGGCTGGTTCGCGACGTTGCCTTTGGCGACATCACGCTGGTGGCGCAAACACTCGAGGCAAAGATGGCGGAACCGGGCCGGGAATATACTCTGACGCTCTTGTGGCGCGCGCCCCCTGCGGCCAGCTCGACACCCGTCCGGGTGCAGGTACGCGATGCCGCCGGCCAGGTCTGGAGCGAGGGCCGGGGCCCGCTGCTAGCGCCGGAGGGGCCCTCGGCTGTGGAGGGGCACTACACGCTGGCCCTGCCTCCGGATATGCCGCGCGGCGATTACGAGCTGTGGGTAGCGGTTGGGAATGGTGAAGATTGGACCCGATTCGGCCTGCTGCCGGTCCATCGCCTGTCGCCCCCGGCGGCAATGGCCGGGTCCCTCGAGGCCAACTTCAACGACCTCATCACCCTGGGCGGCTTTGACTTGAGTGATTCGAGCCCGGAGCCGGGCGAAACCCTGGCCCTGGCCCTGCACTGGCAGGCCAGGCAGCGTATGGCACGCTCGTACACCACCTTCGTGCACCTGGTTGACCCGGCCGGGAAGCTCGTGGCCCAGGCCGACCTCATCCCCGGAGGCGGCGCCTGGCCAACCGACACCTGGGAACGCGGAGAGTGGATTTCGGATGTCGTATCGCTATCGCTGCCGCCTGAGTTGCCGGCGGGCACTTATCGGCTGCTGGTCGGCTGGTACTACTGGGAAACGGGGGAGCGATTGCCGGTCCTGAACGGCGATAATGGCGAGGAAGGGGCCGTTGCCTTGACCTCGGTCGCCGTTCAATAGCTGGCGCAAAACTGAAGCTGATGGTTTGAAGAGAAGGAGGATTCGATGTTTGAAATAGACCTGTCCACCGAATTCGGTCTGCGCGTCGCCCGCCGCTTGCGCGAGGAGCGCATCATCTGGCTGACCACCCTCCGGGCCGATCAAACGCCGCAACCCAGCCCGGTCTGGTTCCTTAAGTAGTTGTCCAGAAATAACCAGGCGTTTTTGCAGGGTGTTTCTTGGGGAAAAGTGAAAAGTTATTTACGGACAGTTACTAAGGGTTGCCAAGGAGGGTAGATGCGTAAACTGGTAACCTGGTGGCAAAACCTGCCGGAGCGAATGAAAGAGGGTCTGCTGCTGGGGCTGATCACCGCCCTGGCCCTGGCTCCGCGCCTGCCGGGGCTGGATGTGTTCCTGACCGCCGACGAACCGAAATCCTGGTTTGGTCGCTCCATCCAGTTCCTGGATGCGCTGGCCCGGGGCGATTGGGCGGCTACCTTCGACAGCCCCGCCCCCGGCGTAACCACCATGTGGGCCGGGGCGATTGGGTTGCTGCTGGAGTACGCCCGGCAGGGCTTCCCCGGCGACAGTTTGACCGCTTTCCTGGCCGCCCTGCCCTTTGACCCGCTCGATCCCGGCATCCTGCCCCTGGTGCGCCTGCCGATTGTTGTCATCGCTGCCGCTGCCGCGCCCCTGACCTACCGCTGGGGCAGGCCGCTGCTCGGCCAGAAGGCGGCCCTCCTGGCCGCTCTGTTCATCGCCCTCGACCCTTTCTTGCTGGCCCTGACCCGCATCCTGGGCCACGACGGGCTGGTTACCGTCTTTATGTGGCTGTCGCTGCTGGCCTTCTTGCGCTCCGGCAGCCAATCACTACGTGAAGGCGCGCAGTCGTCCGCCCGGTTTGATCGCCGCTACTTGCTGCTGTCCGGCGCGTTGGGCGGCCTGGCCTTTCTCAGCAAATACCCCTCCCTCTTTCTAGGCGCGTTTATCGCCGGGACGATGCTAGTTCTCTACCTTCGGGCGCCAGGCCAGGCCCGGCAGGCCCTGCGCCCGTGGGCCATTGATGTCGGCCTGTGGTCCCTGGCAGCGGGCCTGATCTTTGTCGCCCTCTGGCCGGCGATGTGGACCGACCCCCTGGGCCGCACCCTGGCTATCATTCAGGATGCCCTGCGCGCCTCGAGCGCCCCCCACCAGGCCGGCAGCTTCTTTCTCGGTCGCCCCGTGCCGGACCCCGGCGCCGGTTTCTATCCGCTGGTGACCCTCTTTCGGACCACGCCGCTGCTGTGGTTGGGCTGGCTGTCGATCATCGCCCTGGCTGTCCTGGCCCGACTGCCAGGAGCGCGCTCGGACAGCCCCCCACAGCCACTGGGGGACGGGCATCCTGCTTCGCCTCAAGGCTCCCAGACAACCTGGCAGCGCGTCGCCCTGATCCTGCTGGCCTACGCTGTTTTGTACGGCCTGCTGGTGACCGTCGGCGGCAAGAAGCAGGATCGCTACATCCTGCCCGCCTTCCCCGCCCTGGCCGCCCTGGCCGCGCTGGGCTATATCCGGCTGGCCGGAGCTTTCGCCCGCAAAGCGCAATCGAATTCCAGAATCCTTGCCTGGCTGCTGCCAGCCCTGCTCGTCATCCAACTGGCCCTCGTTCTGCCCCACTACCCCTATTATTTCACCTACTACAACCCGGCGCTGGGGGGCGGCCAGACCGTCTCCCGGACGATGATCGTCGGTTGGGGCGAGGGGCTGGACCGGGCTGCGCAGTGGTTGAACGGCCTGCCCGCTGCCCAAAACACCGACGTCGTCTCGTGGTACAGCACCACCTTTGAACCCTTCTTCCAGGGGCACGCCATCTACAAAATCGGCGAGGACAAAATCTCGCGCACCGCAAAGCCGGGCCTGGCCGCCGATTACGTCGTCTTCTACATCAACCAGGTTCAGCGCGATTTACCCTCGCCGGGGGCGTTGCAGTTCTTCCGGGCCGTGCCGCCGGCCCACACCATCACCTTGAACGGCATCGACTACGCCTGGATTTACCCCTCGGTGGGGATGGAACACGCCCTCATCAACGACGCCCGGTTGGTTGGACAGGCCGGGCTGCTGGGCTATAATCTGCACAACGACGCGGGCCGGCCGGCGACCGCCCTTCCCTCCAATGGCGCGACCATCGTGCAGCTTTATTGGGATTGGCAGGGCAAGTCGCCCGACGACCCCATCCGCCTCAGCCTGGTCGATGAAACGGGCCAGGCCTGGGGCTGGGGCAACCCGCTCGGCACGCAGGCGCGGCTGCCCTTCGAGGAATGGCAGCCGGGGATGGTTGCCCGCGACGACTTTGCCCTGGTGGTCTTTCCCGGCACGCCGCCGGGCGAGTATTATCTCAGGGCCTGGATCGACCGGCCGGCCACCGGCGAAGTGGTCGGCGTTTTTCCCCTGGCCGCCGACGATGCCCGGCTGGCGGTGGAGCGCCCTGCCTCTCCGCCGGCCCTGGCGGACCTGCCGCTGTCGCAAGAGGTGGGCGCTTTCTTCGCCGCCGGGATGACTCTGGCCGGCCTGGCCGATGGCGAAGACCCGGCAGCCCCCTGGAAGCCCGGACAGGACCGCGAGCTTGTGCTTTACTGGCTGGCCGAGCAACCTATCGCCCGCAGCTATGCGGTGAATTTGGCCCTGGTTGACCGGGGAGGTATCATTCGGGCCGAATGGTCGGGTTCGCCGGCGGGGGGACGCTTTCCGACCGACCGCTGGCAGCCCGGCGAGGTGGTGCGCGACCCGTGGCGCCTGACCCTGCCGCCGCACGTCCCCCCCGGCGAATATCGGCTGACCGTTAGCGTCGGCGGGGAAGCAGCCATAACCCTGGCCCAGGTGTCCGTCGAAGGCAGGCCGCGCCAGTTCGAACTTCCGGCGCTGGACCTGCCGCAGCGGGCGCGTTTCGGCGACGCCATTGAGCTGGCCGGCATCCAGGCCCCGCTTGAGGGACCGGCCATCATCGCCGGGCCGGGGCAGGCTTTGCAACTGGCGCTCATCTGGCGGGCGACGGGCCTACCGGCGGCCGACTACACCGTCACCGTCCAGTTGATCGATGGGCAGGGGCAGGTTCAGGCCCAGCAAGACCAAATGCCGCAAAACGGCAACGCGCCCACCACCTCCTGGGCCACCGGCGAGGTGATACGCGATGACGTTTCGCTGTCCATCCCGGCTAACGCCGGGTCCGGCCCGCACCACCTGCTGGTAGCCCTATACCGGCCCGAAACCGGCCAGCGCCTGCCCCTGACCGGCGGGCCATTCGACGGCCAGGATCATCTTGAGATCCCGGTCACCTTGCGCTGAAAATTCTATTGATGAGACTTTTGTGGCAAAAATACCAACCTCACCTTGAAACGCTATTCGTCTTCGGACTGGCCGCCTCCGTCCGCCTGACCTCGCTGGGGGTCTTCCGGGCCGTGGACGAGGAGGACCGCTGGGCCTGGGCCGTCGATTTTTACCGGGCCTTGCTGGCCGGCGACCTGGCCGGCACCCTCATCGGCGACGGCTACCCCGGCATTTTTCCCGCCTGGCTGGAAACCATCTGGCTCTTGCTGGTATCGCTTTACCGCTCCGCCTTGCAAGGGGGCTGGATCGGCGATGACGGCGTCTACCTGCTCATCCACGAGTGGGGCCGTCAATCGCACCTGGCCCAGCAACGCCTGCCGGTGGTGCTGGCGAACACCTTGCTGGTCGTGGTCATCTTCCTCTACGTTCGCCGCTTATTTGGCCGTCGAGTGGCGCTGCTGGCCGGCGTCCTGATCAGCCTCGACCCCTTTTACCTGAGCGACAGCCGCGTCAACCGGGCCGAAGCCCTGCTAACCGGCCTGATGACCGTCTCCCTGCTGGCCTTGATTGCGGCCTATCGCCGGTCAAACCGGCGGCAATTGATCGCGTCGGCCATCTTCGGCGGGCTGGCCTGGCTGACCAAATCGCAGGCGCTGGTGATGCTGCCGATGTTCGGCGTTATCAGCCTGGTCTGGTCGTTGCGCGCCGAGGCTGACCCGCCGGCCGGCCTCCGGCGCTGGCTGGTAACGATGCTGGCCTGGACGCTGCTTGTTGCTGCAACCTTTGTCCTGCTCTGGCCCGCCACCTGGACCACGCCCGGCCCCACCTTCGGCCTGATGGCAGATTATGCCACCCGCAAGGTGGGCGCGGAAGGGGTCAAACTCTTCTTCCTGGGGCGGACGGTGCTCGATGAGGACCCCGGCCAGTTGTTTTACCCGGTCATTTTCCTGCTGCGAGTCACCCCCCTGGTCTTGTTTGGATTGCTGCTGGGCGGGTGGCAGCTCATCCGCTGGGTTGGGGCGCGTGGCCGGCCCACGGCTGCAAGTTGGCGGTCCTGGCTGGACGACGGTGGCGTGTGGGCCTTGCTGGCCTACGTCCTGCTCTACGTCGGTGGCATGAGCCTGGGCAGCCACAAGCAAGATCGCTTTCTGATGGCCGCCTTTCCCGTCTTCGGCCTCCTGGCTGCCCTGGCCATAGACCGCCTGGCCGGAAGTCGTGGCTGGTCGCCGCGCCGGACCCTGGCTGCGGGCGGGGCATTGCTTGCCCTCCAACTGGCCACGGCGCTGCCCTTTCACCCCTACTACTACACCTACTTCAACCCGCTGGTGGGCGGCGGCCCGGTGGCTGCCCGCCTGACCCGCATTGGCTGGGGCGAGGGGATGGACCAGGTGGCCGGCTACCTCAGCAGCCGGGAGGACGGCGACACGCTGACCGTGGCCACTCGCTTCAACCGCTACCTGCTCGGCTTTCAGGGGGAGGTAATGAATTTCGGCCAGGACGGCGACTGGGTTCGGGCCGACAAGGTTGTCCTCTACATCCAACAGGTGCAACGTATGCTTGAACCCAGCCCCGGCGTCATCCGCTACTTCCTGGAGCGGCAATCGCCGGAAAAGGTGGTCCGGATCGACGGCATCAACTACGCCTGGGTCTACCAAAACCCAATCGCTTATCCCGCCGACCCGCTTCGGGACCGGGCGGAGGGCCGCCTGGCCCTGTTCGGCTACAGTTGGGAGGCCCCGGTGGTGCGCCTGTTCTGGGAAAACCAGGGGGGCGACGGCGACGGTGTGGCCGTCCGCCTGTGGGCCACGGCGGACCTGCACGGCGACTGGCTGCCCTGCGCCCCCGCCCCCGGCTTCGAGGAGGCCGCGCATACGCCGGGCGAGGTGGTCGAAAGCGAGTGCCGGTTGTCGCCGGAGGGCCTGACGCCGGGTTTGTACGACCTGCAGGTCGGGCTGAGCGAACCCGATCGCACCTGGCTCCCGCTCGAGTTTGCCGCCGGCTGGTCGGCGGTGGAAATGACCCCGGCGGGCAGCCTGAACCGCGTTTCCGCCGAGGTCGCCTTCGCTCGCCTGGCCGATGAGGCCGTACCGGCCTCGGCCACCCCCCTGGAGCACACCTACGCCCACCGGGTGCGCCTGCTGGCCTACGAACTGGCTCCGGCCCGCTTGCAGCCGGGCCAGTCGGCGGCGCTGGCCCTCTACTGGCAGGCCCTGCGCCAGTTGGAAGGGGACGCCCACGTCACGATTCAGGCCTTCGCCGGGCAGGATGAGCGGGTGGTCCACCTCAACGGCCCGCCGCTGGGCGGCGCTCGTCCCACCCGCACCTGGCGACCCGGCGAGGTCATCCGCGACGAATGGACCGTGACTCTGCCCCCCGATCTCCCGGCCCCGGCCCTGGTCCGCCTCGACGTGGGCCTGTTCCTGCCCGAAACGCTGCAACCGCTTCAGGTGCGCAACCTGGCCGGGCAGGACATCCCCGGCGCAATCACGCACCTGCGCCTGGAGCCGGCCGCCTGGCCGGCCTACTCCGGCGACCGGCCCCTGGATGTCACCTTCGGCGAGGCCATACACCTCTCCGGCTTCGAGCTAACATCGCCGCCGCCAGGCGAAGTGATAGAGCTAACCCTCTATTGGGCTGCGCTGGCCCCGTTGCAGGACGACTACACCGCCTTTGTCCACCTGCTTAACGGCGATGGGACCCTGGCCGCCCAGAGCGACGTTCCGCCCGGCCAGGGGTATTACCCCACCTCGGCCTGGCAGCCGGGGCAGATGGTCCTCAGCCGCCACCGGCTGGAACTGCCGCCTGACCTGCTGCCCGGCAGGTACACCCTCCTGGCGGGCCTGTACCGCGCCGCCGATGGGGCGCGCCTGCCCATCACCAACCCCGCCGGAGACAACCCGCCGGATGACGTGGCCCCGCTCGGACAGATAAGCCTGCCATGATTGAGGATGACGTGACCGCTCCTGGCCCCAAATGGCGCTGGCACAGCGCCGCATTGATCACCATCGCCCTGGCCTTTTACCTGCGGCTGCACTACCTGGGCCTGTTCTTTTACCACATCGATGAGTTTTTCACCCTGGCCGCGGCCAGGCTCATCGCCGACACCGGCCTGCCGCGCTATCCAACCGGCCTGTTTTACGACCCGGGTTTGCCCTTCTCCTACATCGACGGGGCGCTATTCCGGCTCCTGGGTTTCAGCGAGGCCCTCGGCCGCTGGCCGGCCGTCATCTTCGGCACCCTGGCCGTGGCGGTCGTCTATTGGCTGGGGGCGCGCCTCCTGCGCTCGCCGGGGGCGGGCGTCCTGGCGGCCCTGGGCCTGGCGCTGGGCGTGGACTCGGTCGAATGGGGAGGTCGCGCCCGTATGATCAGCCTGGCGCAATGGCTGGTGCTGCTCGCCGTGGCCCTGCTGTGGCTGGGCCTGACCGTCCCCTCGGCGCGGAGACGGGTTCTGTTCGCCGCCAGTTACGGCCTGGCCCTGCTCTCGCACCTGTCGACCGTGGTCTTGATGCCCGCCTGGTGGGTCGCAGCCGCGGCCTTGTGGACCGTCAAAGCCGTCCGTTTCGAGCGCTCGCTGCTGCGCGATGGCCTGCTGCTGCTGACGGTCTTCGGGTTGGTGCTCTCGTCGGGCGCGGTCTTCCAGCCGCCGCCCAGCCTCGAATTCCAGGCATCGGACGGCGGCCTGGTCGGAAAAATAGCTGTCTTGCTCAACAAATTCCTGCGCCTGCCGTCAGACGTCGGTCACGCCTGGGAGGTTTACGGCTCCTATTTTCTGACGCTGCCCCACGGCCCGGTCCTGGCCCTGGCCCTGCTGGGCCTGGTATTCAGCCTGGCCAGGCTGGCCGGGGGCCGCCGCCAACGGCGCGACCTGGGGGCCTTGTACCTGGGGGCCATTTTCCTCACCACCCTCCTGGCCCTGACCTTCGTGATCAACCCTCACTGGCAGCGAGCGCGCTACCTGCTGATGCAGGCTCAGGGGCTATTCCTGCTGCTCGGCGCGCACGGCTGGCGAGAATTGGCAGCCCGGCTCCCCCGCCCCGTCCGCCACCGGTCAATCTGGTCGGCTGGTTTGGCGACGGCGCTGGCTCTGGCCCTGCTCATCCCCTTTGTCCCACCGCTGCAAGCCAGCCTGAAGGTGGGCAGCACCGGCTGGAACCGCTACGACCTGGCCTTCAAACACGTGCGGGATAACCTCGCCGCCGGGGATCAGGTGATGACTATGCACCCCCCGGCCAGCCTGCTCTACCTGAACCGGGACGATTACTACCTGGTGCAATCTTCGGCCAAGCTCATCGTGCGGCCAGATGGCGCGCCGGGCGACCGCTACACCGGCGCGCGCTGGCTGAAAACGGTCGATGAATTTAACCAGACCCTGGCCGCCGCCGGGCGGGTGTGGCTGGTCACCCAGGAGTTCTGGCTGTTCAACAGCTACGACGGCTACCTTCAGCAGCAGATTCTATGGCAGATGGACAAACTGTGGGGCGAGGGCGGCGTGTGGGCCCTGGCCAGCCGTCCCGGAGCCTGGCCGTTGGCCCGCGAAGCCGAGGTCATCCTGAACGCCGAGTTCGAGGACGGCACGCGCCTGCTCGGCTTCACTGCCAACCCCCCGGCAACGACCCCCGGCGGGTTCGTGCAGTTGACCCTTTTCTGGCAGGGCCAGGCGATCCCTTACGGCGCGAAGGTCTTTGTCCACGTCCGCGATGCGGACAACAACACCGTGGCCCAGGCCGATCACTTCATCTACGACGGCAAAGTACCCTCGTCGCGCTGGCACTCGCTGCTTGCCAACGACACCGCGCTGCGCGACGGGGCGACGATCCTGCTGCCCGCCGACATCGCCCCCGGCGCGTACCGCGTCCTGGCCGGTTTTTACCACCCCGAAACGTTCGAGCGCCTGGGGGTGGTCAACGACCGCAGCGGCGAAAGCGGCGTCATCCTGGGCGAACTGATTGTCAACTGACAGTACTTACACACTTAAGGTGACCGGCACATAGAAACTGGTGTTCTCAAGCTGGATATTACCAAAATCATCCGAGTTTTGCCTGAAAACAAGTGCCGGTCACCTGATTTTGGGCAAACTGCGTAAGTCCTATCAACTGAAAGGACTATCCAATCATCCGAGGTAAGGTATGGCCGTGCGCCTCTCCGTCGTGATCCCCCTCCTCAACGAGGCCGGGAATTTGCGCTCCCTCTACGACCGGCTGACCGGCTCGTTGCAGGCGGTGGGGCAACCGTATGAAATCATCTTCGTGGACGACGGCAGCCACGACGACTCCCCGGCCATCCTGGAGGAGTTGTTCCGCCGGGACCCGGCCCACGTGCGAGTCATCCAATTCCGGCGCAACTTCGGCAAGACGGCAGCCCTCAGCGCCGGCTTTGCCCACGTTTGCGGCCAGGTCGTCATCACCCTCGACGCCGACCTGCAAGACGATCCCGACGAAATCCCGGCGCTGCTGGCCCGCCTGGACGAAGGCTACGACCTGGTGGCCGCCTGGCGCGTGGACCGCCGGG
This sequence comes from Anaerolineae bacterium, assembly GCA_046757065.1. Lineage (GTDB taxonomy): Bacteria > Chloroflexota > Anaerolineae > 4572-78 > JBHHXL01 > JBHHXL01. Next base: position 627 of record JBHHXL010000130.1, on the reverse strand, counting down.
ACCCGCTGGACAAGACGTTGCCCTCGCGCCTGTTCAATTTCGTTGTCTCCCGTTCAACCGGGGTGAAGCTGCACGACTTCAACTGCGGCTTCAAGGCCTACCGGCGGGCCGTGACCGACTCGGTCAAGCTGTACGGAGAGCTGCACCGCTTCATCCCCGTGCTGGCCCACCAGCAGGGCTTTCGGGTGACCGAGCTGCCGGTGCAGCACCATCCGCGCCGGGCAGGCGTGTCCAAATACGGGGGCCGGCGGCTGCTGCGCGGCTTTCTGGACTTCAACACCGTCCTGTTTCTGACCACCTACCTCAAGCGGCCCTTGCACCTGTTCGGGGCGAGCGGCCTGGCCATCTTTGGGCTGGGGTTCCTGATCAATCTCTACCTGGCCGGGCTGTGGACCCTGCGCGAGGTGGGCGGCGTGGCCGGCATCGGCCCCATCGGCACGCGCCCGCTACTGACCTTTGGCGTCCTGGCGATGCTGCTGGGCATCCAGCTCGTGTCCATCGGCCTGCTGGGCGAGATGCTGCGCTACTTCGCCTTCCGCCCGGAGGAGGAGTATTCCGTTCGCCGCATCCTGGGGCCATCTCAAATTGACGGTGAGAATTAACGGCTGTACAATCAACCGTATTAAG
>JBHHXL010000129.1:0-11932 GCA_046757065.1 Anaerolineae bacterium | reverse complement strand
TTGTGGTATAATCAAGGCGCAGTTCAACTCCACTCAGGAGCAACCTATGCCATCCTCACCGCTTAGCCTCGAAACTTTCCAGGCCAACGCCCAGGCCCTCGAGGGGGAGATCGGGCGGGTCATTGTCGGCCAGACCAAGGTCGTGCGCGACGTGCTGATCGCCATCATCGCCGGCGGGCACGTTTTGCTGGAAGGCGTGCCCGGCCTGGGCAAGACCCTGCTCATCCGCACCCTGGCCGAAGCGCTCGACTTGCGCTTCAACCGCATCCAGTTTACCCCGGACCTGATGCCGGCTGACATCGTCGGCACCGAGATTTTGGAGGAGGACGAAAGCGGCCGGCGTCATCTGCGCTTCCGGCCCGGCCCCATCTTCGTCAACCTGCTGATGGCCGATGAGATCAACCGGGCCACGCCCAAAACCCAGTCGGCGCTGCTGGAAGCGATGCAGGAGCGGACCGTGACCGTGGCCGGACACAGCCGCCCTCTGGAGCAGCCTTTCTTCGTGCTGGCCACCCAAAACCCCATCGAGATGGAGGGGACTTACCCCCTGCCCGAAGCTCAACTGGACCGCTTCCTGTTCAAGCTCAACGTCGGTTTTCCGGACGCCGCCGAGCTGGTCGAAATCCTGGAGCGCACCACCCGCGAAACCCAACCCCAGGCCGCCACCGTCCTCGACGGGGCGAACCTGCTGGAAATGGGCAACCTGGCCCGCCAGATTCCGGTTGCCAGCCACGTCAGCGACTACGTGGCCCGGCTGCTGCTGACCACTCACCCGGAGAAAGACGATGCGCCGGAGCCGGTCAAACGCTACGTGCGCTACGGGGCCAGCCCGCGCGGGGCTCAGGCGATGGTCCTGGGGGCCAAGGTCAGCGCCCTGTTCCACGGGCGTTACAACGTGGCCTTCAGCGACATTCAGGCTGTGGTTAAGCCCGCGCTGCGCCACCGGCTGCTCCTTAACTTTGAAGGGGAAGCGGAGGGCATCAACATCGATGAAATCATTGCCGAGGTCGTTAAGGCTGTGCCGGAGGAAATCGATTGAGCCGGCCCCTGTTCGACGAAGCCTTTATGCGCCGCCTGGAGCGGTTGTCGCTCATCGCCCGCCGGGTGCGGGCCGGGCGCAGCCAGGGGGAGCGGCGCAGCACCAAGCGCGGAGTTTCCGTCGAGTTCGCCGATTACCGCAACTACGCCCCCGGCGATGACCTGCGCCACCTCGATTGGCACATCTACGCCCGTTTAGAGCGCCCGTTCATCAAGCTCTTTGAGGAAGAGGAGGAGCAAGCGGTCCATCTCCTCCTCGATGCCAGCGCCTCGATGGACTGGCCGGAGTCTGACCCGGAGCGCAACAAGTGGAATTACGGCCGCAAGTTGGCGGCTGCCCTGGGCTACATCGCCCTGGCCGGAGGGGACCGCCTGACGCTGGCCTATCTCGGCCGGGCCGGCCACCGCCGCTGGGGGCCCCATCGAGGCCGGGGCCGCATCCATCTCCTGCTCGACCGCCTTTCGGAGCAGACCGCCGCCGGCCCAACCGATCTCAACGCGACCCTGCGCGGCTTTGCCGGCTATGGCTCAGGGCGGGCGGCCCGTACCGGCCTGGTCTTTCTGATCAGCGATTTCTTCTCCCCCAACGGCTACGAGCGCGGCCTGGCCGCGCTGCTGGGCGCGGGCCACGAGATCAACGTCCTCCACCTCCTCTCCCCCGACGAGGTCGATCCGGCCCTGGCCGGCGACCTGCGCCTGCACGATTTGGAAACGGGCCTGAGCCAGGACATCACCATCGACCCGGCCATGCGCCGTCTCTATCGCCAACGCTTCGTCGCCTGGCGCGAGGCGCTTGAGCGATACTGCTTCTCTCGCGGGATCAACTATGTCACCCTCAACACCGCGCTGGCCTTTGAGACGGTGATGCTCGACCATCTGCGGCGGCGAGGGTTCGTGCGTTAGCGATTGGGATGTGAGTAAGAGGCCTGCGGGGGATATTCCTCACGTCGTCCGGCGTTCGAGGCGGGCGAAGGCGCTCAGGAAGGTGCGGGTGCGCTCGTCCTGCGGGTTATCAAAAATCTGGGACGGCGGGCCGATCTCGACGAACTCGCCTTCGTCCATATAGTAGATGCGGTCGGCCGCCTCGCGGGCGAAGCCCATCTCGTGGGTGACGACCAGCATCGTCATCCCCTCGGCGGCCAGCTCGCGCATTACCTCCAGCACCTCGCCGATCAACTCCGGGTCCAGGGCCGAGGTTGGCTCGTCGAAGAGCATCACCCGGGGTTCCATAGCCAGGGCGCGGGCAATGGCTACCCGCTGCTGTTGCCCGCCCGACAACCGGGAAGGGTATTGATCGCGCTTCTCGGCCAGGCCGACCTTGGTCAAATTCTTCAGGCCGATCTCGGTGGCCTGATCTTTGGGCAAGCCCTTGACCGTGAGCGGCCCTTCGATCACGTTTCCAAGAGCGGTCATATGGGGGAACAAATTGAACGACTGGAAGACCATGCCGGTTTTGAGGCGCAGGTTGTGCACCTGGCGGCGATATTCGCGGCCCGAGCCGTGGGCCCTGGCCACAACTCCATCCACTTCAATGGTGCCGTGGTCGGGGTATTCCAGGAAATTGATGCAGCGCAGCAGGGTGCTCTTGCCCGAGCCGCTGCGTCCGATGATGCAGACCACTTCCGCCTCCTGAACCTCAAGCGACAGGTCTTTGAGGACGTGTAGGCGGCCAAAGTACTTGTCGAGATGGGAAACGCGGACGATGGCGCTCATTGGCGTTCACCTCGGGCCAGGCGAGTTTCCAGCCGGGCTTGAAAAGCTGAGAAGATGATCGTCAGAATCCAGTAGAGAATGGCCGCCACCAGCAGCGCTTCCAGACTCTTGAAGTTTGCCCGTCCGACCTTTTGCGCCCGCCACAGAATCTCGTGTACAAAGCCGGTAACCGAAATGAGCGCGGAGTCCTTGAGCATCGCAATGAACTCGTTGCCGGTCGGCGGCACGACCAGGCGCAGCGCCTGGGGCAGGATGATGCGGCGCATGATCTGGCGCGGCGTCATACCCAACGCCTGGGCTGCTTCCCGCTGGCCGATGCCCACCGATTGGATTCCGGCCCGGAATATCTCGGTCATGTACGCGCCGTAGTTGATCCCCAGGGCCAGCACCCCCGCCGTCAGGCCCGACAGCCGGATGCCCATCTGGGGCAGGGCCAGGAAGAAGAAGATAATCTGCAACAAGAGCGGTGTGCCTCGAATCAACGAGATGTAGAAGGTGGCCAGGGCGTAAGCGGGGGGGAATTTCGACAGGCGGCCCAATCCCCCTAACAGCGCCAGAATAGAAGCCAGCAAGATCGACAGCACGCAGATCAGGATCGTCTGGCCGATGCCGCCCATAATGAACGGTGCCCACTTCCGGACGAAGGCAAAATCAAGCTGGATAGTCTTGATCTCCAGGCCCCCGACGGCGAGGTTGAATCCGCTGAACATAAACACCAAAACGCCCAGGAGGATGACCCACGAAACGTTGACGCCGAGGTTGAACATAAACTTCCGGCGCTGCTGCAATTCAAAGATCAGTTCGGCCTGGGTTTTCCCCACGGGTCCGGCAAGTGCGCTCATATTACCTCCTGAAAAAGAAAACGTGGAAGCGGCCCGGATGAAAAGCGCCACTTCCACGTTTTGGGGTAGACAATTTACTTGGTTGGGTCTGTGGTCAGGTCCTCGCCGAACCACTTCATCGACAGCTCGCTTAAAGTCCCGTCGGCGTGCATTTCGCCTACGACCCGGCTAACCTCACTCACCAGGCGCAGGGGGTCCTTGGAATGGTTCTTATCGACCGACACGGCCAGGTTCTCGGAGAAGACCGGCGAGCCAACCTTGTGGATGGGGGCTCCCTCGGCCATAGCCGCTTCAACCACTGTGTTCGAGGTCAGCACCACCGAGAACTCGGTCCGCCCGGCCTGGATGGACTGGACGCACTCGTTGTCGGTGGACAGGGGGAAGACCGTCACGTCGGCCGGAATCTCGGCGAAGAAGCTCTCCGGCGGCAGGCCCAGCCCGGCCAGGTCCCCGTTCAGCCAGCTCTCGTAAGTGGTGGACACGCCGACGCACACCGTCTGCCCGGCGATGTCGTCCAGCGTCTCAATGCCGGAGTCGTTGGCCGCCGCAAATTGGGCGGGGGTGTAGTAGTAAGAGGGCTGGGCGAACCACAGCACCTTTTGCCGGGCGGAGGTCACGGTCATCGACCCGACGCTGATGTCCCACTGATCGCCCCAGTTGCCGGCGGTGATCAGGTCCCAATCGGGGGTGACGAACTCGACTTCAACGCCGAGGCGGCTGGCAATTTCCCGGGCCACGTCAATGTCGAACCCGACAAAGGTGCCATCGGCCTCGAGGAACGACTGGGGCGCGTAGTTCGGATCGGTGGAGACGCGGATCGTGCCGCGAGCCATAATTTCGGCCAGCAGATCGTCGGTCGCTGCCGATTCAGCGCCCAGACGAACCAGGATGGCCTGGGCCTCGGAGGCGCTGGGGATGCACACCTTCCAGCCAATCTCGATCAGGTCCGGGTTCTCAATCGTGGCGTAGCTGCTGTCGGCGGCGGCAGCGGCGTTGGTCGCCTCGAAGATAGCCGGGAAGGCCAGTGGATCGCCGTAGAACTTGTCGGCGTACTTCGACAGCCAGTCGTCGGCCTGGACGGTGACATCCTCCTGGCAAGCGACCGCTGCCTGGGCGTGTGTGGCTGTTGGGGCCAATGCGAACAGAAGCGCCAGCAGCGAGAAAACCAGAACAGCACTCGTGAGTTTTTTCATCTTTCTCCTCCATCTATGGAATTGTAAAAAATTGAACGGCTTCGGGCGAATTATAGCACAAGCCCCCTGACGAAGCAATCGAGGTGAGAGGATGGGGGGCGGTTGTGGTCAACGCAAGGTATGGTACAATATATCCTGAATCAACTCAACAAACCACCGGGCGCGCAATGGATTTCAGCCTTGAGAACATGAAGGACGACGATTGGCCGCTGGTTCAGGCCATCTACCGCGAGGGCATCGCCACCGGGGACGCCACCTTCGAAATGGATGCGCCCGGCTGGGAGCGATGGGACCGGGGCCACTTGCGCGATCCCCGGCTCGTGGCTAAGATCAACGGCCGCGTCGTGGGCTGGGCGGCGCTCAGCCCCGTCTCCGCGCGGCGGGTCTACGCCGGCGTGGCCGAGGTCAGCATCTACGTTACGAGCGCGGCGGCCGGCCGGGGGGTCGGCAAGGCCCTGCTGCAAACGCTGATCGAAGCCTCGGAGCGGGCGGGCATCTGGACCTTGCAGGCGGGGATTTTCCCCGAAAACCGGGCCAGTATTGCCCTCCACCGGGCCTGTGGCTTCCGGGAGGTCGGCGTTCGTGAACGCATCGGCTACATGCAGGGCGTGTGGCGGGATGTGGTTCTGCTGGAGCGGCGTAGTCAGGTAGTGGGAGCAGGTTAATGGAATCGTTGCGAACGCAATTAACGGCCATCGTCGCCAACGCCTTTGCGGTGCGCGGCTTTGAGCGCGCATACGGCGAGGTTGTGGTTTCGGACCGGCCTGATCTGGGCCAGTTTCAATGCAACGGCGCGCTGGCCGCAGCCAAGGCCCATAGACGAAACCCGCGCCAGATCGCCGGGGACGTGGTCGAGGCCCTGGCCCGCCCGGACGTGTTCCGCGAGGTGTCGCTGGCCGGGCCGGGCTTCATCAACCTCACCCTGGCCGATGAGTTTCTGGCGGCTCACCTGCAGGGGATGACTGCGGATGAACGGCTGGGCTGCCCCACAACCGCCCATCCACGCAAAATCATCGTCGATTACGGCGGGGCCAACATCGCCAAGCCGATGCACGTCGGCCATCTGCGGGCGGGCATCATCGGCGAGAGCCTCAAGCGGCTGTCCCGCTTCCTGGGCCACGACGTGCTGGGCGATGTGCATCTGGGCGACTGGGGCCTGCCGATGGGCCTGATCATCTGCGAGCTGGAGCGCCGCCAGCCCGACCTGCCGTATTTTGACCCCGACTACCACGGCCCCTATCCCGCCGAGTCCCCCCTCACCATTTCCGACCTGGAGGAGATTTACCCCGCCGCCAACCAACGGGCAGCCGGCGACCCGGCGTTTATGGAAGCCGCCCGGCAGGCCACCTTCGACTTGCAGCGGAAGCGGCCCGGCTATTACGCCCTGTGGCGGCATTTCCTCGACGTCTCCGTGGCCGAGCTGAAGGCCGATTACGCCAGGCTCAACGTCGAGTTTGACCTGTGGCTGGGCGAAAGCGACGTCAACGACCGCATCCCGCCGATGGTTGAGCGCCTGCTGGCCGAGGGCTACGCCCGCGAGAGCGAGGGGGCGGTCATCATCGACGTTTCCCGGCCCGACGACAAACACGACATCCCGCCGCTGATCCTGCTCAAATCCGATGGGGCGGTGCTGTACGGCACCACCGACCTGGCCACGATCGAGCAGCGGGTTGAAGAATTCGGGACCGAGCTGACGTTTTATGTGGTCGATAACCGGCAGAGCGACCACTTCCGGCAGGTCTTCCGGGCGGCGTACAAGACGGGCATCGCCCCCCCCTCGGTCGGTCTGGAGCACACCGGCTTCGGCACGATGAACGGCAAAGATGGCAAGCCTTTCAAGACCCGGGCCGGGGGGGTGATGAAGCTCAAAGACCTCATCCAGATGGTCACCGACAAAGCTGTGGAGCGTATGGCCGAGATCGAGGTGGCCAAGGGCTACGACGCGGCGGAGCAGGCGGGGATCGCCCGCCAGGTGGGGCTGGCCGCGCTCAAGTTCGCGGATTTGATGAACCATCGCACCAAGGATTACGTTTTCGACCTGGACCGCTTTTCCTCGTTCGAGGGGCGGACCGGGCCGTACCTGCTCTACACGGCGGTGCGCACCAAATCGATCCTGCGCAAGGCGGAGGCCCGGGGCCTGGAGGCCGGCCCGCTCTTGCCCCCGGCCAGCCAGGCCGAGCGGGTGGTTATGCTCAAGCTGGCCGGGTTGCCCGATGTCCTCAACCTGGCCTTCGAGGCCCGCGCGCCAAACCACCTGTGCGAGTACGCCTACAGCCTGGCTATGGAGTTTAACCGCTTCTACCAGAAGCACCACATCTTGCGCGAGCCGGACCCGGCCCGGCAGGCGTCGTGGTTGGGCCTGTCCCATTTTTCGGTGGCCGTGCTGGAGCGGGTCCTGGACCTGTTGGGCATCGAGGTGCCGGAGCGGATGTAAATGGGCTTCCTGCTCCCCTCGGCCCTGGCCCTGTCGGTCCTGGCCTTACCCATCATCATCTTCTATATGCTCAAACTGCGCCGCCAGCCGGTTCGCGTTTCGAGTCTGCTGCTCTGGCAGCAGGTCCTCCAGGACCGGCAGGCGAACGCGCCCTGGCAGCGGCTGCGGCGCAACCTGCTGCTGCTGTTGCAACTGCTGATCCTGGCCCTGCTGGTGCTGGCCCTGGCCCGGCCCTACCTCACCGTCCAGGCCCGGGTGCAGGGCAACGTGGTCCTGCTGCTGGACGCCTCGGCCAGTATGCAGGCCACCGATGCCAGCCCGACCCGCTTCGCCGCCGCCCGCCAGGCCGCCTTGGAGCTGATCGACCGCCTCGGCCCCAACGATGCCGTGACGCTGATCGCTGTTGGGCGCGCGCCCCGCATTCTGGCCTCTGCAACCACCGACCGCGACGCGCTGCGCCGCGCTCTCGACTCGGCCCGGCCCGGCAACGGCCCCGTCGATTGGGAGGCCGCCCTGACCCTGGCCGCGGCCAACGCCGCCACCCTGCCCGATTCGACCGTGGCCGTCCTCAGCGACGGAGCTTTCTCAAGCGAAGACCTGCCCTCGCCCCCGGTCCCGGTCGAATTCATCACCGTCGGGGAGGGGAGAGACAACCAGGGCCTGGTGGCCCTGGCCCTGCGCGATGGGCCCGCCGGCCCCGAACTCTTCCTGCGGGCGGCCAACGCCGCCCCGCAACCGGCCCGCCGCCGGGTCGAAATCCGGGTTGACGGCCAGTTGTTCGACGCCCGCCAGCTGGACATCCCGGCTCGCGGCAGCGCCGGCCTGGTCCTGAGCGACCTGCCCCTGGCTGCCCGGATGGTCGAGGCGCGCCTGGCCGGCGGCGACGCGCTGCCGGTCGATGACCGGGCCTGGGCCGTGCGCCAGGCCGCCCCGGCCAGCGTCCTCCTGGTCGGAGAAGACAACCTCTTCCTGGAGCGCGCCCTGGCCCTTCTGCCGGACGTCAACCCCCGGCGGGCCGCTCCCGACCAGCCTCTGCCCCAAAGCCCGTTCGATCTGACGATTTTCGACCGGGCCCTGCCCGCCGCGCCCGGCGATAGCGCGCAGGTTCCCCTGCCCGACGGCAACCTGCTCTTCATCGCCCCGCCCGCCTCGACCGGCCTCTTCCAGGTCAACGGCGTCTTCACCCAAACCCGCCTGGTCCGCGTCGAGGCCGATCACCCCCTGCTGGCCTACGTCAGTCTGGATAACCTGCACGTGGCCCGCGCCCAGGCCGTGCAGCCGCCGGCCTGGGGCCAGACGCTGGTCGAGGCCGAGGGCGGGCCGCTGCTGGTGGCCGGGCAGGTCGGCGGACGGCGGGTAGCCGTGCTGTCCTTCGATCTGCACCAGTCCGACCTGCCCTTGCAGATCGATTTCCCCATCCTCATCGTCAACCTGGCCCGCTGGTTGCTGCCCGGCGGGGGCCTGACCCCGGGGCAGTCCTTGCAGCCCGGCCAGGGCTTTGAGCTACCGGCAGCGCCCTCGGCCAGCGCCCTGCGGGTTGAAACCCCCTCCGGGCGGCAGCTCGAGCTGCCCCTGGACTCCACGGAGGAAGCGCCCGCCATCTTCGGCCAGACGTTCGAACCCGGCATCTACCGCGTCTTTGCCGGGGAAGCGGGCCAGGCAGACCCCGCGTTTCTGACCGCCTTCGCTGTCAATCTGCTCGATGAAGGGGAAACGAACATCCAACCGGGGCGGGCCCGGATCGCCGCCGGCGACCCGGCGGGCGGGGCTGGGGCCGTGACCGGCCGGCAGGAATGGTGGTGGCCGGTGCTGCTGTTGGGGCTGGGCCTGCTGCTGGTCGAGTGGTGGGTCTACTGGCGGGGGATGGTGCGATGAACTTCGCCAACCCGCTGGCCCTGCTCCTGCTGCTGGCCCTGCCCCTCGGCTGGCTGATCGCCTGGCCCCGGCGCAGCCCTACCCGCCCGGTGCGGGAGACGGCGGGTCTGATCGCGCGCGGCCTGATCATCCTGCTGATTGTGCTGGCCCTGGCTCGGACCCAGCAGGTGCAGACGACCGATGACCTGGTCACCGTTTTTCTGCTGGATGCGTCCGACAGCGTCGATCCGGCCGGGCGCCAGGCCGGGCTGGACTACATCCGCCGGGCGCTGGCCGCGATGGGGCCGGGCGACCGCTGGGGTCTGGTCCTGTTCGGCTCGGAGGCGCTGGTCGACCGCCCTGTGTCATCAAGCCCGACCCTGGGCGAGCCAGCTTCGGTGCCGCGATCCGGCTACACCGACGTCGCCGGGGCCATCCAGTTGGGGTTAACCCTGTTCCCCGATGACGCCGCCCGTCGCCTGGTGATCCTGAGCGATGGCGGGGCGAATTTGGGGGACGCGCGAGAGGCGGCGCAGTTGGCCGCGGCCAGCGGGGTCCAGGTTTCGGTGCTGCCGCTGCCGGCGCGGACGGGCGTCGAGGCCCGCCTGGATGAGCTGCGCGTGCCCTCGTTGCTGCACCAGGGCGAGCAGTTCGATCTGATCGTCGAGGTCCACAGCACGGCGGCGATGACCGCGCCCTTGCAAATCTTCAGCGAGGGGCGGCTGATCGCCCAGCAGGTTCTGACCTTGCGGCCGGGGGACAACGCCTTTAGCCTGCGCGCCCCGCTGGCCGCCGGCGAGCCCGGCTTCACCACCTTCCAGGCCCGGCTGGTCCCGCCGCTGGACACCTTCGCCCAGAACAACGTCCTGGACGCCTTCAGCGAGGTGCGCGGTCCCCTCTCGGTGCTGCTGGTGACCGAAGACGCCGACGAGGCCCGGCCCCTGGCCGCAGCCCTGCGGGGGGCCGGGCTGGCGGTGACGGAGATCGGCCCGGCGGCGCTGCCCTCGGATTTGGGGCAGTTAGGCCAGGCCGCAGCCGTAGTCCTGGTTAACGTCTCCGCCGCCAACCTGGCCCCGCGCCAATTGGAGCTGTTACAAAGCTATGTGCGCGACCTGGGGGGGGGGCTGATCGTCATCGGCGGCGACCGGAGCTATGCGCCGGGCGGCTATTTCCAGACGCCGCTGGAGGAGACCCTGCCGGTCGAGATGACCATCCGCGACCAGCAGCGCCTGCCGGGGATGACGATGATGATGGTCATCGACAAATCGGGCAGTATGGCTTCGGGGGGCGCGCCGGACGGGGGCGGGCCGCGCAAGGTGGAACTGGCCAAGGAGGCCATCTACCGCTCGGTCGATTTGCTGGTGCCCTGGGACCGGGTGGGGGTGATCGCCTTCGACAACGCCGCCCGCTGGGTGCTGGAGCCGACGCCGGCGGTCAATGTGCAGGGCATCAAGAACGCCGTGGGCACCATCCGGGCCGGCGGCGGGACCGACATTCTGGCCGGGCTGCAACTGGCGGCGGAGGCCATCCTGCGCGAGGAGACGCGCCTGCGCCACATCATCCTCCTGACCGACGGCGGGGCCAGCCCGGAGGGTATCCCGGAGCTGGCCGAGTCGCTGGCGGCCCAGGAAGTGACCGTGTCGGTGGTGGCCATCGGTCAGGGCTATGCCCCCTTCCTGGAGGAGGTGGCCCGGCTCGGCGGCGGGCGCTTCCACTTCGCCGACGACGCCACGGTCATCCCCCAAATCTTCGCCCAGGAAACGAGCCTGGCCAGCCGCTCCTACATCGTTGAGGAGACGTTCAGCCCGGAGGTGGTCAGCCCCAGCCCCATTTTGCAGGGGCTGGCCGAACTGCCGCCGTTGCGCGGCTACGTGGCCACCTCGCCCAAAATGACGGCCCAACTGGTCCTGCGCGGCGGGAGCGAGGGCGACCCGCTGCTGGCCCAGTGGCAGTACGGCCTGGGGCGGTCCGTGGCCTGGACCTCGGACGCCAAGGGCCAGTGGGCGCTCGACTGGGTGCGCTGGCCGGATTTCGCCCGCTTCTGGTCCCAGGCCGTGCGCTGGACCCTGGTCGAGGGGGCGGGCGGCGGCCTGGAGAGCCAGGTCCGGCTGGAGGGGGACCGGGCCACGATCGCCGTCGAGGCCCTGGACGCAGAGGGCCGCTTCCTGAACAACCTCGACCTCAGCCTGAACCTGGTTGGCCCCGACCTTGCGCCGCAAGCGCTATCTCTACGCCAGACCGCGCCCGGTCTGTACGAGGGGGACTTCCGCCCGGAGCAGACGGGGACCTACCTGCTGCGCCTGTCGGCCCAGGCCGGCCAGGAGGTGGTTGCGGCCCAGACGACGGGCTTTGTCCTGACCTACTCGCCGGAGTACCGGACGACCGGGGTGGACGCGGCCCTCCTGCCGGACCTGGCCGAGATCGGCGGCGGGCAGGTGCTATCCCTGGCTGAGCCGGGGGCGGCCTTCGCCCACAGCCTGCCCCCAGCCCGGGGCCAAAGCGACCTGTGGCCGGGGTTGCTGGCCCTGGCCGTCCTGCTGCTGCCGCTCGACGTTGGCCTGCGGCGGGTGGTCTTCGGGCGGGAGGAGGCGCGGGAGGCCTGGGCCAAAATTCGGGCCCGGCTGCCGCAGCGCCGGGCCGTCCAGCCGGAACCCTCCAGCGCCGGGCGGCTGCTGAAGGTCAAAGAGCGGCGCCCCGGGCCGGAACCGCCGCCGCCCCCAGACCCCCGGCCCGTCTCGACCGGCCCGGCGGGCGTGACGCCGCGCCCCCCCCCGCCCCCCGGCGTTCCAGCCGCGCCGGCGGACGAGGCCGGGAGCACCGTGCGGCGGCTGGTGCGGGCCAAGCAACGACGACGAGGA
>JBHHXL010000128.1:0-11943 GCA_046757065.1 Anaerolineae bacterium | reverse complement strand
GACAACCCCGGCAACGGCTGCGACGCCCAGGACATCTACCAGCCCAACACCGGCACCGGCTACCTCGATGCGGCTGCCGACTGCGTCATCTTTTACGCCAGAGAGGCCGCTGCCGCCGGGATCACGATTTACGCCATTGGGCTGGGCCAGGGGGCCGATCTGACCCTGTTGCAGGCCGCGGCTGAAGGCGAAGGGCGGAACGGGCAGTTCTTCTTTGCCCCGTCGCCCAACGATCTCAATGCCATCTTCGATGTGATCTTGCAGAACATCTACGTCCGTCTCATTTCGTAAAATCGTTTGGGGATTAGATTGGTTCAATCTCCGAGATTGAACCAATCTATTGAACACATCCAAATCGTTTAGGTCTGGGTCATAAGTCCAACCCTGTAACTCGTAGGGGCGCGGCGCATCGTGCCCCTGCCTTGCTCTTTACGATTACTTTACGTAATCTTAAGGGGCAATCACCTTGACAATTCCTTCAAAGATGGTATTATAATATTGCTAGTGCTCTCTCTGTGCACCAATGCCGATATGGAGGAATGGGTATGCAACGCGGCAGACTGCTGATCCTGCTTGGCATCGTCCTCGGTCTCGTAACTTTGGCAGCGGTGCTTATTGCAATCACAGGAGGTGTCTCTGGCTTAGGCGGCGGCGAAGCAGCAACACCAACGCCAATCGGGCCATTGGTACAAGAGGAAACACAAACGACACAAATCATTGTGGCGCTTCAGCCGATTCCGAAGGGGGGTGAATTTCTGGAAGGGTCGATCGGTCGCCGGGATTGGCCGGCTGATAACCTCCCGCCGGAAATTATTGCGCACGAAGATGAAACGATCGGTATGGTGGCTAAGACGGATATTGTGCAAGGCCAGCCGATTGTGCGTAGTTTGCTTGCCCCGAAGTTCGGGGGAGAAGGCGAGGCTTCTTTTCTCATCCCGGCGGGTAGGGTAGCGGTTGCGTTTCCGATTTCAGAGCAATCCAGCGTAGCCTACGCCATACAACAAGGGGATAATGTCGATATTCTCGTCAGTGTCTCGTTTGTTGATGTGGATGAGGAATTCCAAACCAAGAAGCCGAACCTGTTTAGCTTCCTATCGTTTGAAGAAGACCCGGATACCGGCGTAACTACTTTCACCCTGACCGATGCGATTGATGAGGGGCGGCTTCAAATTGAAAACGAGAATTTCCCTGGCTTTGCCTTTCCCAGAGAGGACCAGCGTCCGCGTCTGGTGGCGCAATTGACGGTCCAACAGGCCAAGGTTTTGAAAATAGGCCCCTGGATAGATACAACTGCGCCGGCCCAGCCAGCTGAGGAAGGCGCGCCTCCGCCAACGCCCCCCCTGCCCACCATCGTCACCCTGGCTGTTACCCCTCAGGATGCGCTGGTGCTCTTGTGGGCCAGACAAACCGGGGCTTATATGGAGATGGCCTTACGTGCAGCCGGAGAAGAGAATGCCGAACATACCACCGAGGCTGTAACGTTACAATATATGCTGACGCGCTTTAACATTGCGATCCCGCCCAAAATTGAGTTTGCGATTGACAAATCCACCATCCCCAATTTGCCCACGCCCACACCTGAACCAACACCGCAGCAATGATCTTTCAGGGGCAAAGGGATCGCATCAAAAACAGTGGGCGAAAACTGGAACGTAGTTGACCCCACTGTTTTAGACGTTGGGCCTTTCAAAAAATTGTTGTCGCTTGAGGTCTCAGTAATCTGGGGGGCGCAGTTTGTAGGGTTTGGCTTTCAGGGTCTAACCATTGAAGCCGGGTGGGCCAGGCAAAGACCGATGGCGTCTTGTCTGGGGGTTTCAAATCATTCAGTTTAGGCATTGAAAGAAACTTTGTAGAGGAGTAAATGTAGGCGCTTATGTCTGGATCGTTTCCAAACCCTGAACCAGAGGGGGAACAGCCTGAGAAAATTCGTGTCCTCATCGTAGATGACATCCCCGAGACACGGGAAAATTTGCGCAAACTTCTCTTCTTCGACTCCGACATCGAAGTCGTTGGCGCGGCCACCAATGGTGAAGAAGGGGTCCAGATGGCGGGTGAGCTTAAGCCTCACATCGTTCTGATGGACATCAATATGCCCGGCCTCGATGGCATCAGCGCTACTGAAGCCATCAAGCAAAGGGTCCCCTATGCTCAAATTATTATGATGTCCGTTCAGGGCGAAGCGGACTATTTGCGTCGCTCGATGTTGGCCGGTGCGCGCGAGTTCCTCATCAAGCCTTTCTCCAGCGATGAGCTAATCAGCAGTATTCGCCGGGTCTACCAGTTGAGCGCCAGCCAGCGAGAGCAGGCTGTACCGGTGGCAGCCACGGCGCCACCGGGCGCCTTAACGCCCGAACCAAGCTCAGATGGCAAGGTTTTTGCCATTTTTAGCCCAAAGGGGGGGGTTGGATGTAGCACCTTAGCCGTCAACCTGGCCATAGCCATGCAACTGAACACCCGGCAGAAAGTGGCCCTGGTCGATACCAGCCTGCAATTTGGCGATGTGGCCGTCCTGTTGAATCTGCAAGCCAAGCGCACCATTGCCGATTTATCGTCGCAGGCCGACGAACTCGATCGGGATATGCTGGACTCGGTGATGGCGGGTCACCCCTCGGGCATCAAGGCGCTTTTAGCCCCGCCCCGGCCCGAAATGGCCGACCTGGTCACGCCCGGCCTGATCAGCAGCGTGCTGGCCCAGTTGCGAAAGGCGTTCGATTACATCGTCGTCGATACCAGCAGCATCCTGCAAGATATGGTCCTAAACGTGCTTGATGAGGCAGACCAGATCGTCTTGATCACCACGCCAGAGATCCCCTCAATTAAGAATGCCCGGCTTTTCTTTGAGCTGACAGAAGCTCTGGAGTATCCTCCCGGCAAAACCAAACTCGTCTTGAACAAAGCCGACCGCCGCAGCAATATTCGGGCTGAGCACATAGAATCGAGCATAAAATACAAGGTTGAAGGCCAAATACCTCTTGATGAACGGACGGTCATTACGGCTGTTAATCAGGGCGTACCCTTTGTTATGGCCAATGGCAGCAGCCCGTTAAGCCAGGCTATGCTCGGCCTGGCCAATCATCTTGTGCAACAACTGGCTAAACCCGAACCCGCGCCCGCCGAGCAGGAGCAAAGCAAAACCCCGCTGGGGCGTCTGTTCAGCCGGTAGAGTCCCTGAATAACCGCCTCTGGCAATCAAGGAGCAAAATGGATGTCATTACTTAAGCGGATCGAGCGAAACCAGCAGCCTGAAGATCAACCCTCCCGGTTGGAAGAGTTACGGGTTCGCCGCGCCCCGGTCGCTCAGGCCAAAGACGCCTTTTCTGATTTGAAAGAACGTATTCAAGATAAGCTCGTGGCTGAACTCGATCCCCGTATGGATACCAGCCAAACCGATGAGGTCCGTCGCACGATTGAGGATATGTACGAGCAGATTTTGACCCAGGAAAGCATCATCCTCAGCCGTACGGAAAAACAAAGGCTGTTTGAGCAAATCGTTGCTGAAATTCTGGGGTATGGCCCCATTGAGCCGCTCCTGGCCGATGACGAGATCACCGAAGTTATGGTCAACGGCCCGCGCAAGATTTTCGTGGAGAAAAAGGGCAAGATTTCGAAGGTTTCCGAAGTTTTTGAAAACGATGACCACCTGATGCGCGTCATCGACCGCATCGTTTCCCCCCTGGGCCGCCGCATCGACGAAAGCTCGCCCTACGTAGACGCCCGCCTGCCTGACGGCTCCCGCGTAAACGCCATCATCCCCCCCCTGGCCCTCAACGGCCCCACGCTGACCATTCGTAAGTTTTCCAAGATCCCTCTGACGATTAACGATCTGCTCAACTTTGGAAGCATCACCCCGGAAGCGATCGAGTTTCTAAAGGCGTGCGTGATCGCCCGCCTGAACATCATCGTCTCCGGCGGGACGGGGTCCGGCAAAACGACGCTATTGAACATCCTGTCGGGCTTTATCCCCAGCGATGAGCGCATCATCACCGTCGAAAACGCAGCCGAGCTGCAGTTGCGCCAGGAGCACGTTGTTACCCTCGAATCTCGCCCGCCCAACATCGAAGGCAAAGGGGAGGTGACTATCCGGGACCTGGTCATCAACTGCCTCCGTATGCGCCCCGACCGCATCGTCGTCGGCGAGTGCCGTGGGGGCGAGGCGCTCGACATGCTGGTGGCGATGAACACCGGCCACGACGGCAGCCTGACCACGGCCCACGCCAACAGCCCTCGAGACACCATTTCCCGCCTGGAAACGATGTGCCTGATGGCCGGGATGGAGTTACCGGTTCGGGCCATTCGCGAGCAGATCGCCTCGGCCATTGATTTGATCGTGCAGCAACAGCGAATGCGGGACGGGTCGCGCAAGATCACCAACATCACCGAAGTGCAGGGGATGGAAGGGGATGTGGTGGTTATGTCCGACATCTTCGCTTTCGAGCAACAGGGCTATGAGGGTGGCAAAGTGATTGGCCGTCTCAAACCAACCGGCATTCGCCCCAAGTTCATCGACCGCATTGAAGATGCAAACATCCATCTGCCGCCCAACATCTTTGGCGTCCGAGGACGTAATTTCTAAGAAAACCCTCTCGTAAAATGACGGAGGTCTCGCTATGTTCCTGATTGGCCTGATCGTTGTTTTAGTCGTCGCGACGGGGATTGTCTTGTTCTTTGGTTTCAGATCGCTGAATCCTGGCGATCAAGCCACCCAGACCCGCCTCGATCAGTTTGTCTCCAGAGATTTAGCCGAGGTAGAGGACGAGGCAACGGATCGTGGCCCTTCGAAATTAACGCAGAATCTGGACCTGGCCCTGGAAGAGCGAGGCTTTGCTCAAAACATCTCGACCCAGTTAGCCCAGGCCGATCTGCGGTTCACGGCAGCCGAGTACGTTATGTTGATTGCCGTCAGCATTTTGGGCCTGGGAGCTATCGCCTTTCTCGTTTACCGGGGCAACCTGATCTTCACCCTCGGAGGCGCGGTAGCGGGTTATTTCCTGCCCGGCTTCTACGTTCGCTTTAGAAGACGCCGGCGCATGAACACCTTCAATGACCAGCTTGGGGATGCCATCAACCTGCTGGCCAACGGCCTGCGGTCGGGGTATTCGCTGCTGCAGGCGATAGATTCGGTCAGTTCCGAGTTGTCGGATCCTATTTCCTACGAGTTCCGGCGCGTCGTGCAGGAGGTGGGGCTGGGCATCTCCACCGAACGCGCCTTCAACAACCTCCTGCGCCGGATGCCGAGCGATGACCTGGATTTGATGATTACGGCTATCAGCGTCCAGAACGAAATCGGCGGCAACCTGGCCGAGATTCTGGAAACCATCGGCCACACCATTCGTGAGCGGGTGCGCATCAAAGGCGAAATCCGGGTGCTGACCGCACAGCAAATGATTTCAGGTTACGTGATTTCGCTGTTGCCGATTGGACTGGGCCTGGTTCTGTTCGCGATGAACCAGGAATATATGGGCCGCATGTTCAAACCGAGTGAATCCCAACCGTGCGGTTACATTATGATCGGTATTGGCGTCACCATTATTGTCATCGGTTTTCTTGCCATTAGAAAGATCATCCAGATCGAAGTTTAGAAGTGACTACGGTCTTCGCCAACGTTAGCGGCGGTTGTGGCCGGCCACGCGGCGAGACAAAGGAGCATTCCTATGACTTTAGCCATAATAATTGGGGTTGTAGCTATTGGCCTGTTGGGTACGATTAGCCTGGTTGTGGTTGGGCTTCGTGGTGGTGGCGGCGGCGATGCGAGTGACTTGCAAGTCCGGTTGGAGGAATTCGCCGGACGCGAAGCTCCGGTTACACTGGAAGAGATCGAACTATCTCAACCGTTTTCCCAGCGCGTTCTGCTGCCCATCCTGCAACGCGCTTCAAACTTTGCCGTCCGATTCACCCCGGCCCAAACGATGGAGGCCACGCGGCAAAAGCTCGAAAAGGCCGGCCGGCCGAACAATTGGGGCCCGGCGGAATTTTATGGCTTTCGCGCTCTGGCCGCGGTCGTTCTCCTGGCCCTGATCTTTTTGCTCCTGTGGGCGGCCCAACAGCCGATCTTGAATCGAATTGCGTTTGCCGCCATTGCCGGCGTGATGGGTTACATTTTGCCGGGCGTCTGGTTGGGCAGCCGCATCAGGCAACGGCAAAAAGAGCTGATTAAAACCCTGCCCGATGCACTGGACCTGCTGACCATCGCCGTTGAGGCGGGGATGGGCTTCGACGGGGCGATGGCCAAAGTGGCTGACAAGTGGGACAACGAGCTCAGTAATGAATTTGGCCGGGTCATTCACGAAATTCGGTTGGGCAAAGCGCGGGCCGAAGCCCTGCGTGAAATGGACCGGCGCACCGGCATTCAAGATATTAAAAGCTTCATTGCCGCCGTGATCCAGGCCGAGCAGTTGGGGGTTAGTATGGCCAAGGTGATGCGCATCCAATCGGAACAAATGCGCATCCGCCGCCGCCAACGCGCGGAAGAAGAGGCCCACAAAGCGCCGGTCAAAATGCTTTTCCCGATGGTCTTCCTTATCTTCCCGGCCCTCTTCATTGTCTTGTTGGGTCCTGCTGTGTTAATCATCTTAGAATCCGGTATTGTCGGGAACGTATAATCGGTGCAGGTGCTCAACCAAACCCGGGGGACGGTCCTGGTACGGCAGGGCCATCTGGCGGACACATTCTGGACCCGGCTCAGGGGATTGCTGGGGTCTAGACCTCTCACAAATGGACAGGGGTTAGTCCTGAAAAACGAAAAGTCCATTCACACCTTCTTTATGACCTTTTCCATTGACGTTATCTACGCCAACGACCGCCTTCGCGTCATTCGCCTTGATAAGGACATGCGACCTTACCGCCTGGGGCCTTTTGTCCGCGATGCGGCTTACATCCTGGAATTGCCCGTCGGTACGATTGATGCCTCCCGCACCGTGGTAAATGACCAACTCTCTTTCCAAATGGCTTGAATGGGTCTTATCGATTAGCCACCCTTCGCCTGCCAACAATCGGTAGTGATTCGTTGTCGCTGTTAACCTTACTCGACCGGATAAACCAGGCTTTTCTCGATTTGCTGTACCCGCCTCGCTGTGCAGGTTGTGGCCGGCGTGACGTGTGGTTTTGTCAAGAATGTCAGGAGGCAGTGGTTTACATCCGTGAACCCTTTTGCTCTCGCTGTGGAACGCCGTTGGCTTCGGAACGAGGTCCCTGCCGGCAGTGTCAAACCCATCCTCTGCGAGCGCTGGATTCCATTCGCTCGGTTGCCCTTTTTGAAGGGGATGCCCTACCACCGGCGATCCATCGACTGAAGTACCAACACCATAAAGTCGCCGCTCAGGCGCTCGTGAATCTAGCTCTTGAGCATCTCAACGATAACCTGCCAGACGTCGAAGTCATTGTACCGGTTCCCCTCCATCCGTCACGCCGGCGGGAGCGGGGTTATAACCAAAGCGATTTGATCGCCCGCCACCTGAGCCGGGCTTTGCGCTTACCGGTCGATAAGAGAACTTTGCGGCGCACGCGAGCGACCGCGCCTCAAGCCCGGCTGGGTAGCGCCGATCGAATTCGGAATGTCCAAAATGCCTTTGCCTGCCGTGACAACACCCTGCAAGATAAGGCGATTTTGTTGATTGATGATGTGTGTACCACAGGGGCTACGCTGGATGCCTGCGCGCACGCTTTGAAGCAGGGCCGGGCTCGAGCCGTGCATAGCCTGACGCTGGCTCGCGCCCCCTGAAAGGCCGCCTGCACTTCTGAAGGCACAGCAAACAAGCCTCTGTCGCCCTATAAATCTCGTGGCCGAACGCCAGAAAGGATACCAAAAATGCAACTCGTTGTGAAAGGTAAAAACTTTCAAGTTTCAGACCACGTGCGAAAGCATGTTGAGAAGAAGATGGGCAAATTGGATCGTTTCCTGCCCTCCATCGACGAAACCAGGGTAGAGCTGGCTCGAGAGAAGGCCAAAAGCAGCCAGGACCGGCAGATTGCGCAGGTCACCGTCCGCACCAACGGCACCATCCTGCGGGCCGAAGAACGGGCCGACGATATACTGGCCGCCATCGATCTGGTTCTCGACAAGATTTATCGCCAGATAGCCCGCTTCAAGGGCAAACGCCAGGCTCGCTGGCACGCGCCGGAAACTATCAGAACCGAGGATATGTTACCCGTCCCGGACGAATTCTACGACGAACTATCCGAGGAATCGCAACGGCAGGTCGTCCGGGTCAAGCAATTTGTTGTGGATCATATGAACGAAGACGAAGCTATTGAACAGATGGAGTTGCTTGGTCACGATTTCTTCCTCTTTTTCAACGCCAACCTGGGACGCATTAACCTGGTTTATCGCCGCAAGGACGGCAACTACGGCATCCTGGACCCGGTTTTAGCCTGAACTGTTTAGGCGCGGCAACAAAAACAGGGCCGGAGATTGAGTTCTCCGGCCCTTTCTTGTTGCTGATTCTATGCAGAGAATATACCTTCGGTGAGGAGTACCCAAAGGGCATAATATGAGGCACGCCCACGTGCCGACTGCGAAGCGTGCCGCACCTGGCGCTTGCGGCTGGCTCCTCTTTTCAAACACGCTCTTAGAACCAGTCTTGTTGTTGCGCAGCGCGCAGCTCTCGCAAACGCCAGTGCGCCAAAAATACGTACCAGCCCATCAGCCCGCACAGATAGGCCCCAAGCCAGCCATCGCGATAGCCGCCCAGGGTCACGAAGCGCCGCCAAAACTCGCGCAGCGGCATGGAAACATAGGTCCACGGCCTGGGCCGAGTGCCCCGCTCCAACAAAACCCGGGCCTCGTACTCCACGTACCAGGCCCGCTGTTTCGTCCGAAACTCCGCCGGGGAATCGTAGTTGAAATGGATGAGATGCCCGGCCAGGACGCCGGTCGGGCCCTTGACGGCGGCCACCTCGCCGACGCCGATGGCCGGGTCGTAACTGGCCGCGCCGCGTCTCAGCAGGCGCAGTTGGTGGTCCGGGTACCAGCCGCCGCCCTGCAAGCGGTGTCCCCAAAAAACATTGTGCCTCGGCACCCAATAGCCGCAGGTCCCGCCGCCGGCGGCTACCGCCTGCCGGATTTCCCCGGCCAGGGGCGGGGTGATCTGCTCGTCGGCGTCCAGGAAGAAAATCCAGGGGGTATCGACCGCCTGCAGGGCCGCGTTCCGCTGGGTGGCATAATTCTCCCAGGGATGCTGCAATATCTCGGCCCCCATCCCGGCGGCGATGTCTAAGGTGGCATCGTCGCTATACGAGTCGAAGACGACGAGCCGGTCAGCCCAGGCGGCGCTCTCCAGGCAGGCTCGAAGGTGCGCTTCCTCGTTTTTGGTCAAAACCACCACGGCCACTTGAGCCACCGGCCTCACTCCCGCCAGACCTCCGCCACCTGCCGGTAGGCCTCCAGGCGCTGGGCCAGCGCCTCGCCGGGGATTTCGCCCCGCGCCGCTTCTGCCTGAGCCAGCCTGGTCTGCCCCCGCATCCCGGCCAAAACCAGGCGGCGGATGAGCCGGACCTTCAGGCGGCCATAATGGCGATCATAAAAGCGTTTGCGGCTGCGCCAGAGGTTGATGAAAGACTCGGCCCGAATCTGGCCGGTGCTCTGTCCCTCGTGGTGCACGATCCGCGCTCCGGGAACGCAATAGGCCCTCCAGCCGGCGGCCTTGATGCGCCAGCTCCAATCGACTTCCTCGACGTACATATGGTAGCTTTCGTCCAACAACCCGACCTCGAAAATCGCTTCGCGCCGGACCAGCATGGCCGCCCCCAGGGGATGGTCGATGGGGAACGGCTCGGCGGCCTCGTAAAGTTTCCGGGGGTAGCGCCCGTTTAGCCGGGACTCGCTCAGGCGGCTCAGGCGGGGGAACAGGTCGATGGCTACCTGCCACAGGCCGGGAAAGGCGAACGCGCCGTGCTGGAAACGGCCGTCGCCGTATTGCAACCGCGCTCCGGCGATGCCCGCCCGTGGATACCGCTCCAGGCAGGCCAGCAAGGCCGAAAGCGCGCCCGGCAGAACCTCCGTGTCGGGGTTGAGCAGCAATATCGCCGGGGGCGGCGTCCGGCCCCGGCCGTTATCGAACCCCAGGGCGCGCAGGGCCAGGTTATTGCCGGCGGCAAAGCCCAGGTTCGTTTCGCTGGGCAGCAGGCGCACCTGGGGAAATTCGCGGCGCACCATCTCGGCCGAGCCATCGGTCGAGGCGTTGTCCACCACCCAGATGCTGGCCTCCAGACCCTGGCCGCCGGTTTCGGTCAGCGCCGAGCGCAGCGAGCGCAGGCAGGCCCGCAGCAGGCGGCACACGTTCCAACTGACGATGATGATGGCTAGATCGGTCATTGTTGGTTAACCAATCGCCTAGAACCCAATGTTGATCGGCTGAGGGTCAACGTGGTCGTTGAAGGGATCGATGCGCACGTCTTCGTGGATGAGGCCCGCCCAGAAATTGACCACGTCCTTATCGGCCGGAACATCCAAAATCTGGATCGAGCCAACGACCGTCGCCCGCTGCCCCGGCATTAGATAGTACTCGGTCCGACCGTTGATCTCGCGTCTCTCCAGCTCGTCCATACTGCCCACCGCCCAACGATAGGGATAGGCGTAGCTGGGATTGCCTTCGTAGTCGATGCCGACGCGCCACACGCCGGAGGATTGCGAATAGCCTTTGGTGTTGAAATTCTCATCGCTGGTATAGTGCGTGCCGGAGTCCGGGCCAATGGTCCGGATGGGCACGTTGCCGAAGTTCTCGACGGTGAGCGTAAAGGCCAGGGTTCCGCCCAGGGGAACGGTCTTGTCCCCTGTTTCCGGGTTGAAAAAATCGACGTTGGCCTGGACGATGTCGGCCCGGGGCACGCCCCCCTCTTTGATGGTCAGGGTGCTGGTCACCACCGTGTGGTTGCCGGCCCGGTCGACGGCTTCGGCCCAAACGGTGTAGGTCCCGTTAGGTGGCGGTTCCGCGCCCAAATCGACGCCGCCCTCGTAATCGTAGGTGTGAAAGCCGGGCGAGCCCGGCTCAACGTCGCGCTCCACCTCGGCGATGGGGTACTTCGTTTCGCCGCCGGGCGCGAGCAAATAGACCGTGACTTTGGCCTCTTTGGTCAAAAAATAGTTGATGTCGATTCGGTCGTCGATGCCGTCCCGGTTGGGCGTAAACACCTGCGGATAGACGCTGAAGCCCTGCAACTCCGGCTTCTCCACGTCCGCATCCTGGATCACCAGGCGGCCTTCCCGGCGCGCGACCTGGCCGTCGTCGTCGGTGGCCTCCACCACCCAGGTATAACTGCCGTCGGGCAGGACGGCGCCCTCGACGCCGCCGCCGAAGTCTACGCTATAATCACCCCTGGAGCGCCGCCGGTCTCGCCGGAAATAGTAGCGATGCCCGTCCTCGTCCAGCAGGTAAATGGACAGGTTGGCGCTGCGCGAGAGACGGTAGCTGATCCGGGCCACGTCGGTCACGCCATCGGCGTTGGGGGAGATCGTTTCGGGGGCGACCGATACGTCGGACAGCAACGCCCCGCCGCTACAGGCTCCCATCGCCCAGGCTCCAACCAGCAGCCACAGGCCGACCACGGTTGCCAGGCGGAAGGCGGGTTTTTTTCGAACCGGCATATGCTCCTCAGAGTGCAGAGTGCAGAATACAGACAGCAGAATCCTGGGTGGGGTATAGCTTTTCAGGAAAAGATTTTGACTTATGGCCTCTAGATTTTCACTTTAGCCCACTGCCGCGCCCGGTCGGTCAACTCATCCACGTACTCAGGCCAATTCCGCAACGTCTCCGGGTCAAAGTCCGCCCCAGTGGGCCAGGTCAACGTATGCGCCACGGGGTCCAGGGCGACTTGATTGAATAAGCTTAAGTCTTGCAAGGCCCCCCACATTTCACCCGACAACACCGGCTTGAAATCTATGACTTGCTCGGAGCCGTCATCAAATTCAACCCGAATCGTGTAGTCGCCAACTATTTCAAAGTTCATAAC
>JBHHXL010000127.1:0-12035 GCA_046757065.1 Anaerolineae bacterium | reverse complement strand
TAAATAAGTCGGCGCAGGCGCAATAAGCGCATCCTGACAAAAACGAATAAAACTCAGCGCCCCTCAGCGTCGAGGGGCGTTTTGATTTGGGGCCAAATGGGATACCCGGCAGTGAAATCGGCTGGCCGGGCCGATTTTCTTGACTCTTATTGCCCCCCATGTTACACTCCAGTCGCCTCTTCAACTCTGCCAGCTTGCCAGTATAGGTATATCTCTCATTCCGCTGGCGCTGTTTGCCAGGAATACTCAGACAGATTGATGGTATCCAGCCAGGGCCATATGTTGCCGTTAGTCGTCCGCGACCTATCTTTTTGTTACCGCCAGCGGCAGGAATACGCGCTGCGAAACATCTCGTTTCGGGCCGGGGCGGGAGAGATCATCTTGATCGCGGGCGCCAGCGGCTCCGGCAAGACGACCCTGATGCGTTGCATCAACGGGCTTATTCCCCGTAGCTATAAAGGCGGCCAGCTAACGGGCGAGATCCGCCTGTTCGGGCAAGACCCGTCCTCTCTCAGTTTGCCTCAAATATCCCAGATGGTGGGCACCGTCCTGCAAGACCCCGAGAAGCAGATCGTGGGGAGTTACGTATCCAACGAGATCGCTTTTGGACTTGAGAACTTGGGCCTTCCTCGCCCCGAAATGCGCGCTCGCGTGGACGCCATTCTGGATAATCTGCAACTGGCTCACCTGCGGGATCGAGAGACCTTTCACTTGTCCGGGGGCGAGAAGCAAAAGGTGGCCATTGCCGGCGTCCTGGTGATGGAACCCTCTATCCTGTTGTTGGATGAGCCTTTAGCCAACCTGGACCCAAAGAGCTTGCAAGAGGCCCTGGCCCTCATCCGGCGTCTGGCCGACGAAGGCCGGACGGTTTTGATCATCGAGCATCGAGTCGAAGATGTGCTGAAGATCAAACCCGATCAGGTGTTGTTTCTGGTGGATGGAGAGCAGCGTTATTTCGGCGGGGTGGACGGCTTCGAAGCTGTGGCCGACCCGCGAGAGGTTAAGCTGCCGGCGCCCCTGGTCGTCAAGCGCCTGGCGCAGACCGGGCTTCAGGTGGCAGGTGAGGGTCTGGAGTCCGCGCCCCGGGAACCGGCGGACGGGAGCGGCGCTCCACCTTTAATCGAGTTCCAGGATGTTACCTTCTGGTACGACCCGAACCAACCGGTGCTACGCAACATTAGCTTCACCGTCCGGCGTGGCGATTTGATCGCGATTTTAGGCCCCAACGGGGCCGGCAAGACCACCCTGGTCAAGCACGCCATCGGCCTGCTCAAAGCGCGGCAGGGGCAGGTCCGGGTCCGGGGCCGGGACACCCGGACCATGAGCGTGGCCCAGGTAGCCCGGACGTTGGGCTACGTCTTTCAAAGCCCCAACCATATGCTCTTTGCGCCCACGGTCCGCGAGGAGTTGGAATTCGGCCCCCGGAACCTGGGCTACGACCCGGCCACGATGGCCGCAAATGTGGAGTCGGCCCTGGCCCTGGTTGAGCTGGTAGCCTACGCCGGGGACCCGCCGCTGGCCCTCAGCTTCGGGCAGCAAAAGCGGGTGACGATCGCGGCCGTGGTAGCCATGCAATCCAGCATCCTGGTGATGGACGAGCCGACGGCCGGCCAGGATTTTCGCCACTACACCGCTTTTATGGATGCCATCTTCAACCTCGGTGGAAAGAACGAAACGAACGGGGAGGGGACCCAACGGAGCGTTGCTTTCGAGACGGTGATATTCATCACCCATGACCTGGACCTGGCCATTAGCTACGCGAATCGGGTGCTATTGATCGCCGACGGCCACCTGGCTGCCGACGGTCCTCCGCACGAAGTTTTGGCCGACGAGGAATTACTGGCGCGCTGCCGCCTGATGCCCACCTCGTTGTTGGAGTTGAACCTGGCCTTGCTGCCTAAAACGGGCCGGTTCCTGCGAGCTGAACTACTGGCCCCCTATCTTCACGCTGCCGCCCCCGGACCGGCGGCAGTCGAGCCGGATGAAGAGCGCGGGCCAGCGTGACAATTGATTGTTCATTTGCACGATGAGTTGTTTGCCAAGGAGGGAAAGAACATGCTGGCTATTGAAAACCGGTATTTGAAACCGCTGCCACTGCTGATCATCGGCCTGGTGGCGGGTGCAATCTTGCTGTATGTCGGCAGCCTGATCGCCGCCGCGCGAGACGAGAACGCATTTGGGCTGGCCGCCCAATCGGCCTTTGGGGCCGGTGGTTGGGCCACCTGGTTGATCATTGGGGCCATCATCGTCTACGTTCTCTACGTCTTTGTGGCCGACCGGCCGATTTGGGGTGTGGGCACTCGTGAGGTGGTGTATATGGCCCTGGGCGCGGCTCTATACGGGCTGTTGTCGTGGGTTTTCAACACCATCCCCGTCCCGTCCGTAAGTCTGGTCTCCCTGCGACCGACGGTGGTTATCCCCATCTTCTTCGGATTTGCCTTCGGCCCGGTGGTGGGCTTTTTCACCGGCTTTATGGGCAACATCCTGGGCGATGCCCTGACCGGCTGGGGGGTGTTCCCGGTGTGGGACATCGGCAACGGGCTGATGGGGCTGATCCCCGGCCTGGTGCTGGCCTTCAAGGATCGAGACCGGGCCTGGAACGTCCTCTTTTGGGTGACCGTGGCCCTGCTGGCCATCGCTGCGGCCCTGCCCTTGATCAGCCCAAACATCAACGACCCCTTTAGCGGCGACCCCGCCAACTTTGGCGGTTGGTGGTGGGTGCCGGCGGCAGGCGTGGTGCTGTTGCTGGTAACCAACTTCGCCCCTCGCTCCTGGCCGGTGCTGATGGGGCTGCTGGTTATCGGCGTGGTCGTGCGGGCCGTGGCCAGCCTGGTGACCGATGGGTTTAGCGGTGGGGTGCTCGTCCTCTTCCTGCTGGCTATCGTTGCCGCCGCGCTGGCCTGGTACCTCTTCCGCCGGCGCGAGGCCATCGCCGAGGCCCTGTCAGACGAGGATACGAAGACCATCTGCATTTGGGGCACGCTTGGGGTTATCGTCGGCATCGGCTTCGCCGCCCTGGCCGACATTTTCATCAACGGTTACACCTTCTTCGTGGCCTTCGTCGGGGAGTTCGTTCCGGCGGCTGGCCCCAACATCCTTTTTGCTATCTTGTTAACGCCGCTGCTGTACGGGGCCTGGCGGCAAACCCAGGCCCAGACAGGGCGTTAGCGGCTCCCGGAACCCGGGTTCCCGCTGTTCAAGCCAGCGCAGGCACCCGGTAGGTGATACCCGCCTTGTGTTCCGGCCACAAGGCGGCTGTCTGCACGTCTTCGGGGGCGAGACCCAGCAGATCCAAATCTGAGGAGCCAGCACGCTTGCGCGTAGATGCGGCTCCGCTCGGCACGTAGGCGTGCCTCGCTCCTCGGAAATTGGATATATTGAGATGTAAAGGTAAACGATAACGATGCTGGTCAGTTGGCGATACCGCGAACGAGATACCCTGATCCAGAGCCTCGACCCGCGAGCGCGGATCATCTTTCTGCTGTGCGCCTTTTTTTCCATCATCCAGTTCTGGGACCTGCGCTATGTTTTAGGGTTCCTGGTTCTGGCCCTGGTTCAAATGGCCCTGGCTCGTCTGTCCTGGCAGGAGACGCGGCGCTTCTGGTTCATTATCCTCATCATCGTCACCGTCCTGTCACTGATGACGGCGCTGACCGGCCGGGGCGGGGTGAATATCTATACCGAGGAGCATCCCCTGTGGCAGGGCGAGTTCAATTTGTTCGGCGGGACGTTTACTCCGGCCATTAGCGCCGAGCGCCTGACTTTCCTGGCCACCCAGATGGCGCGTTTTTTCAGCTTTGCCGCCCTGGCCGTGGTCATTCCCTACACCATCCATCCCGCTCGCTACGGAATCGCTTTTCGGCGGCTGGGCGTGCCGGATAAGTTTGCGTTCGCCACGGACCTGGCCTTTCGCTTCATCCCTTCTCTGGGCCAGGATTTTCAGATGACCCTGGACGCCCAGAGAGCGCGAGGATACGAATTGGAGCGCATCGGCGGGGGTCTCATCCAGCAAGTCCGTAATATGGCCCCCCTGCTGATCCCGCTCATCGTCGGTTCCATCGTGCGCAGCGAGGAGATCATCGATGCGATGGACCTGCGCGCCTTTGGTACCGGACCGCGCACCTGGTTGGAGGAGCTGCGCTATGCCCCTCGGGATTATGCGCTGATCTTCTTCAGCCTGGCCCTGTTGTTGGGATCAACCGTGCTCAATCTCCTGGGCTACGGTGACTTTTGGGTGCCGGCCTGGTTGCTGGCCCTGACCCAATGACACAAACCCTCGATTTCTTTACCACATTCCTCAGTTTTGTGATACAATGGTTGTAGAGAGGGCCAAAAACCTACCGCGCATTAGTTGGGAGAATTGAATGACCGATAAGGCGTGTATCCTCTACATCGAGGATGATCCGGAAATTGTGGGCCTGGTGAAAACAATGCTGGAGCAACGCAATTACCAGGTCTTGGCTGCCTCCACCGGCGCGGAGGGCCTGGCTACGATGCAACGGCAGAAACCAGACCTGGTCTTGCTGGATCTGCAACTGCCCGACGTCCACGGCCTGGACCTGCACCAGAAAATGAAGGCCAATTCCAATCTGGCCGGCATCCCGGTGGTCATCATCACCGCCTGGATGGACAAGGCCCTGGAGGAATACCGGGACGAGATGCGCCAGGTCGAGGCCCACCTGCGTAAACCCTTTGCACCGACGGAGCTTTACCAGATCGTCGCCCGGCTGTTGAAAGATCATTAGCCGCCTTGCTCGTTTTCACGCGTGACTATCAAAGACAGAAACCGGCTGAATGGCCGGTTTTTTGCTTGCCCCCTTGATTTCGCCGGAGCGATGGCCGAATAACGCCTCTGGCCGCGTTTATCCCATCAGGTAAGGACCAGGGTACTATTCAAGGAAGCGTGAGAAGCATGCCCTGGTACGTGACACCTGACACCTGACACATATTATCAGAGAAGGATATGCGGCGAAATATCTGGCGAATTCTACCGGCCCCGATCCTGGCCGCCGGCCTGACCGGGCTGATCCTGACCACCTTGAACGCCCTGCCGCCGGCTACGGCCCAGGGCAGCCCCGAACCAACCCCTGCCCCGCCCGGCTACCTTCCTCCTCCGCCAACCTCGACGCCGGCCGAGTCGCCGGCTCCGGCGTTACCGTCTGGCGGTAGCCCTTCTCTGGTCATCAACGAGGTCGCCTGGGGCGGGACGGCAGCCTCGGCCAACGACGAGTGGATCGAACTGCTCAACGTTTCCTCGCAAACGATTGCCCTCACCGGCTGGGTTCTGACCAGCACCAACGGCCTCAGCATCGCCCTGAACGGCGTCGTCACCGCCG
This sequence comes from Anaerolineae bacterium, assembly GCA_046757065.1. GTDB lineage: Bacteria > Chloroflexota > Anaerolineae > 4572-78 > JBHHXL01 > JBHHXL01. The sequence goes on along the minus strand of JBHHXL010000127.1, from coordinate 6,699 downwards.
GTGGCTTCTACCTGCTTGAACGCGATGGCGACGACACCGTTTTCGACATCCCGGCGGATCAGATTTACAGCGGCAACAGCCTGCTTAATAGCGGCGACGGCCTCTTTCTGCGCGACGGCCCCACCTTAATCGATGCGGCCAACGCCGACGGCGGCGGCTGGCCGGGCGGTAGCGGCTCGCCGGACTATCGCTCGCTGGAGCGCATCAACCCCCTGGCCCCGGACGCGGACGGCAACTGGGCCTCCAACGACGGGGTTCATACCAACGGCCTGGCCGCCGATGGGACCAGCCCGATTCTGGGCACGCCCGGCCAGACCAATTCCACGACTATCCCCCCGCCGCCCGCCCTGCCCCTGCGTATCAGCGAAGTCTTGTACGAGGCCCAAACGCCTTCCACCTCTGGCGATGAGTTCATTGAACTTTGCAATCCTTTGACGGTGACCCTCGATTTGACCGGCTACAAGGTGGGAGATGAGGAGACGCCCGGCGGGGGCGAGGGGATGTACCGTTTGCCCGACGGCTGGACCCTGGCCCCCGACGAATGTCTGGTTATCGCCAAAAACGCGGGGCAGTTTACGACCCGCTTCGGCCTGACGCCGACGTTCGAGGCCGTCGTTTCGGGCAGCAGCTATACCGATACCCCGGCCGTGCCCAATTTATCGAAATACGGGGCTTGGGGGAGCGGCGGCCTGGCCCTGGCAAACACGGGGGACGAGGCGCTCGTCCTCGGCCCGGCCGACCAGATTGTGGACAGCATCGCCTACGGCGACGGCGATTACACCGGCCTTAGCCTGACCCCCGAGGCCGACGCCCCCGCACCGTTCAGCCTGCAACGCCTGTGGCCGGTCGACCGGGACTGGATGGCCGCCGATTTCTTCCGCGACGCGCCGACGCCCGGCCTGCCGGCCCCCCTCCCGGCTCCGCCGCCGGTTCCGCCCGCGCCCGCGCTGCCCGGCGGGATGCGCGCCTACTGGGGGGTCCTCAACAGCCGTTCCTCGTTTGCCGCCGGCGGAGGTCCGCCGGCCCTGGCTTTTGGCCGGGCGCGGGCCAACGGCCTCCATTTTCTGGCCCTGACCGACCCCGGCCCGGATTTGACCGGCCGCGAATGGCTGGACACCGGCCAGCAGGCGTTGAGCGCGACCGTTCCCGGCGGGTTCGTCGGCCTGCGCGGGCAGTCCTGGCCCCAGGGGGCGGCGGGCAGCGCAAGCGTCTTCGGCGCTGACGACTACATCGCCTCTGGCGATTCAAGCGGCGATGCCCTGCAGGAGTTTTTCAACTGGCTGGCCGCCCGGCCACAGGCCATTGCCCAGTTTAGCCCTCCCTATCAGGAGAACGACTTCCTGAACTTCGCTGATGCCCCGCAAGGAGCGGCCCGGTTCGGCCTGTTCGAGGTGGGAAACGGCGTTGATAGCTATACGACTTTTGAGCTGCCCTGGCTGCGCGCCCTGGCCCTCGGCTGGCGGGTTGGGCCGACCAACAACGCCGGCAGCCGTGAGGCCAACTGGGGCGCGGACACGCCGCACCGGACCGGGGTCGTGGCCCCGGCTCTGACCGAAGCCGACCTGCTGGCTGCCCTGCGCTCCCACCGCGTCTTTGCCAGCGAGGATCGCAACCTGGCCCTGGCCTTGCGGGCCAACGGCGTCTGGATGGGCGGCAGCCTGCCCGCGCCGGAACAGCTTGCCCTGGAAGTCTACGCCATCGACGGCGACGGCGAAGGGGTAACTCTGACTCTGTTCGACCGCAACGCACCGCTGGTAAGCCAGACCTTCCAGACAACGCCGGCAACCTGGACCGTCGAGGCGACCGGGCTGGCCGGGCATCACTACTGGCTCAAGGCCGTTCAAGCCGACGGCGACACCGCCACCAGCGCGCCCCTGTGGATTGAAGGCGACGCCCCGCCGCAGGCGCTGCGCATCAACGAGGTCCTGCCCGCGCCGGACGGCGTCGATTGGAACGGGGACGGCGCGGCCAACGCCGACGACGAGTGGCTGGAGTTCTACAACCCCGGAGAGGAAACCATCGGTCTGGGCGGCTGGCAACTGGTCGATGCCGGCGGGGCGACCTACGACTTTCCGCTGGGGGCCGTCGTTCCGCCGGGCGGGTTCTTCGTGTTGTTTCCGCGCCCGCTGGGGCTGTCGCTCAACAACGACGGCGACCAGCTCACGCTGCGCCGCCTGGACCTGAGCCAGGCCGACACCCTGGCCTACGATCACGATCCCGGCGATGATCTGGCCTGGTGCCTGCCCCCCGGCGAGAGCGACTTGAGCGACCGCTGTTTGCCCACGCCGGGCGCGGCCAACGCCGTCCTGCCCCCCGACGGCCCGCTGAAGGTGGGCATCTTCGAGGCCAGGCACCTGACCGAAGGGGCCCAGGTTCGGGTGCGCGGCAGCGTCACCGCGCCGCCCGATCTGCTGCGCTCGCGGGTGATGTACATTCAGGACGACCACTCTGGCATTCAGGTTCGTCTGCCGCAAGACCACCGCTTATCGCTGAAAGTGGGGGATGTGGTAGAGGTAATCGGCGAACTGGATCACTTCCACAACGAGTGGCGGCTCGTCGTCGAATCGCGGGGCGACGTGCGCTATCTCCGGGACGGCGAGCCGCGACCCCCGCTGCCCATCAACAGCGGGGTGATGGTCGAGCCGTACGAGGGGTATCTGGTCCAGTTGGAGGCTCAGATGGTGGAGTTCAAGCGCGGCGGCCAGAGCTTCTGGCTAGACGACGGCACCGGCCGGGCCTATGTCCACATCTACCGGCGGACCGGCCTCAGACGCCGGGGCCTGGAACCCGGCCAGCCGCTGACCGTCGTCGGCATCGTCGGCCAGAGTTCGGACAGCGAACCGGCCTGGGACGGCTACCGCCTGCAGCCCCGCTACCACTCGGACATCATCGCCTGGCCGATGCCCGCGCCGGAGCCGCCGCCCGGCTGGCCGGCTCTGCTGCCGGAGACGGGGGGCCGGTAAAGAAAGGGCCGTCAGGCTTCCATCTTCAGGAAGTGGCGGGCGTTTTCAAAGATCACCTTGGGATTCAACCGGATGGGGTGAACCCGGCGGGTGATGGCCCAGCCCTTCCACAGCTTGTGCACCCACCAGTAGACCGTATCGATCAGCCTCATGCGCGGCGCTTTGATCAGCAACCGGATCAGCGGCTCCAGCCAGGGGAACTCCACGCCGAGGGCGAACCAGCGTTGCAGGTTCTCCATCTGGTTCTTCTCCACCGTGTCGCGCACCAGAATGGAACTATCCCAGGCGATGGCCCCGATGTCCTCGAAGCTGCCGGCTATATGGCCGTTGTCCTCGGTGAACTCGCCCAGCTCGGTGGCCGGATACGGTTGGAAGAGGAAGGCGTGGGCGTACTTGACCCTGGCCTCCGCGTTCAGGCGCATCGTGGAGAAGTCATCGTCGACGGTGGCCGTGGGCAGGGCCAGGATGTTGGTCGCGGTCAGGTTGATGCCGGCCTCGTCCAGCATCCGCCCGGCCTCAATGATCGACTCTTTAGACATCTTGCGCTTGAGCAGGCCGTTGCGCAGCTCGTCGTTGCCGGCCTCGATGCCCATACTGACCGTGTTGGCTCCGCCTTTTTTAAGCAGAGCCACCTTCTCCGGCGTGATCAGGTTGGAGCGCACGTTGCAGAAGAAGGGCAGGCCCACCTCCTTGGGGAAGCGCTCGGCGAACTCCTCCAGCCAGTCGACGAAGATGATGAACAGGTCGTCCAGGAAAACGACCTGCTCCAGCGGGTAACGCTCGCGGACCCAATTGACCTCTTCGATGACCGAGTCTACGCTGCGCTGGTAGCCGCGTTTCTCCCGCGTGTAAATCTTGTACCAGGCGTGGTTGAAGCAATAGGTGCAGTTGTAGGGGCAGCCGCGCGAGGCCATAAAGTGTTTGATAGGGCTGACGCGGGTTGAGTGATGCTTGTGGTAGATTAACTCGCGGTCCGGCATCGGCAGGTCGCCCAGGCTGCGGATCAGGGGCCGGACGGGGTTCTTGATGATCTCCCCGTCGATCTTGAACCACCAGTTGGGGATATCAACCCTGGCCAGCCCCCCCCCGCCGGCCAGGGCATCGGCCAGATCGACGATGGGCCCCTCACCCTCGCCAACGCAAACGCCATCGACGCCGTCCTCCTGGATCATTTCGGGGAAAAAGGTCGGGTGCGGGCCCCCGAAGACCGACAGGGGTGGCCTGCCGTTCAACGCCGCTTTGATGGCCCGGTTCAGTTTGAAGTAGTAATACTGGGAACCGGTCATCATACTGTAGCCGATGATGTCCGGCCGGTAGGCGCGGGCAAATTCGACCGGGTCTTCCTGGGCGGCGATGGCCAGGGCCACATCGTGCCCGGCCTCCTTCAGCACGGCCGACATCGACATAATGCCCTGCGGCTCGTAGTCGATTTGTTTTTCAACCCAAAGCACTTTGGTCATACCAAGACCCCCCTTGGTTGCGAAAAGTGAAGTTTCTTCCTTCAAAAGCTTGCAGATTATAGAACATCAGCCCCGACCTGTCAATTTTTATAGTGAATATTGGAAAAAATCAACGCGTCCAACTGATGCGCTCCTCGGCCCAACCCCGCGTTTCGAAGTTGGAGGTGTCGCTGTTGACGAAGCCGTCGGGTGAGCCGACCATCGTGATGAGCTGGCGCGTGCCGGTGCCCTCCGGGGTCATGGCCCAGATGGCCCAGGGCCCGCCCCGATTGCTGACAAAGGCGATGACGTTGCCATCGGGGCTCCAGGCGGGCAGGCCGTCCATCGCCGGGTCGGTGGTCAGGCGTTTGAGACCGGAGCCATCGACGTTGACCAGGTAAACATCCCAGTTGTCCTCGCGCCGGGCCATAAAGGCCACCTGTTTGCCATCGGGCGACAGGGCCGGGGCAGTGTCCTCATCGGCCAGGGTGAGGTTATCGATGTTCGCCAGGTCGGCCGAGGCCAGGCGCAAGCCGAAGGCGGTGTTGCCCCAGCCCTTGAAAGCGATCTGGCCGTTCGCGCCCCAGGCGGGATACTCGCCCTCGATCAGCATTTGGGCCTCGCTGTTCAGGAAATCGACGGCGGCCTGCGTGCGGTACAGTTCGGACTGGCGACCGCCGGTGCGCCGCGAGAGGAACAGGATCGTGCTGCCATCCGGGCTCCAGGTGGGCAACTGGTCTTCCAGGAAATTGGTGATCAGGAACTCCTGGCCGCCGCCGCTGCTGGCCGTGACCAGTCCCCGCGAGCTGCCCGACCAGGAATGGAAGGCGATGCGCGCCCCATCCGGGCTGAAGGCGGGCTGGCTGGCCTCGTTGCGATACAACCGGCTCTCGCCGCTGGCGACGTCGCCAAGGTAAAGGTCGTAAGTTGTGCCCTGAAAGGCGGGGTAGGCGATGGTGCCTTGCAGCGAGGCCTGGGGCACGGTGCGCGGCGCGCTGATCGGGGGGCGGGTGGCGGTGGGGGTCGGCCCGGCAGCCGCCGGCGTTGGCGAGGCGGTGACGGCGGCCACGGCCTCGGCGGTTGGCGTATCTTCGGCCACGGGCGTGCCCAGGGCCAGGGCCAGCTCTCGACCGGCGTCGATCTGCCCCAACTCAAGCGTGACGGGCGGTAAACCCTGCGGAGCGTAGGTCAGGTTCAATTCATAGCTGGTTGCGTCGAGGGCGAAGATCAGGCTTTCGGGCACGCTGCCGCCGGCCTGCAAGCGCAGGTCCTCAAAACGATCGGCCAGGCCCAACCGGCGCAGACCGCCGGCGCTAAAGCCCCCCCCGGCCTCGGTCAAAGTTGCCCCCTCAGCGTCGACCAGGCTGAACTGGCCGGTGGAGACGGTGAAGGGGGCGTTGCCCAGGTTCTCGACCCGCACCCGGACGTACAGCCAGGCTCGCCCGGTGTCGGGCAGGGCCCCCAGGATAATCGGGGCCACCTCCACGCTTTCAAGGGTGACGCTGGGGATGGGGATCAACGGCTCTGCGGGGGTGGGCGTGTCGGCGGCGGCTTCCTCGTCGCTGGGCGTTTGCTGGGCCAGGCTGGGCAGACCGGTCGATCCGGAGCCGGGGGTGGCCGCCTCCTCCGGGCCGGGCCGGTTGAAGAGAAACAGCGCGCCCCCGACCAGCAGCAAAGCCAGCACAATCGCTGCCCCCAAGACCAGCAGGGGTAGGGAACGGCGGCCTTCACCGGCGGCGGGCGTTGGAGGGGGGCCGCCAACGGGGGGCATGCCCAGCGTCGCCCGCGAGGCGGCAGCCGGCTCCCAAAAGATGCGGGTGTCGGCCAGGGCAATCGCCTGCCCCGCCGCCAGGGGATGCCACAGCTCGTCGGTCAACAGCGTTGTGCCGATCATCGTGCCATTGGCGCTGCCGACATCGCGAATTTCTAACCCGTGCTCGCCGCGCCGGATTTGGGCGTGGTGCCGCGAAACGCGAGGATCGGGCAGCGCGATGTCGTTGTCCATCTCCCGCCCCAGGCGCACCACTGCTCCGACTTCGGCCGACATCTCTTTGCGATCCATGCGGCCATCGGGGTGATAGATCACCAGATGGTCGGCTGTATGTTCGTCTATATCGGTCATTGTCGTTTCTCTCCCCCAACGGCCAGTGCCTTAACGCATACGACGGGGATAAGCCGGTTGGCAAACCTTTGTACGCTTATCCCCGCCGCTTTTAACCATATCCACAGACGTTCCTGTGCCAGCGCCCAGTATACAACAGGTATCCTGGCTTTGTCCAACCCGGAGACTTTAAGGG
>JBHHXL010000126.1:0-12127 GCA_046757065.1 Anaerolineae bacterium | reverse complement strand
ACAAACTAACACGCTCCGCGTGTCCTACATTACCACACAATTCCTCACAGAGCCCGACTTCTTTGATGAGGTCGGGGGCTTCGCCGCCGTCCTCTTCGCCCAACGGGGCGGCTTTCGCTTCACCTTTGATGAAGCCGGCCTACCTCTCTGTCAGGCTGGCCTGGCGATGCCTTTGAAGTCCAGCTTCAACTGCCGCACCACCGAGGTCCCCCATCGCAAGGGCCGCTACGCTTGTCCCCTCCTCTGGCCTGAGCCAACCGGCCAAACCTGCCCCATAGGCCACCAGAACTGGCCCCAGGGCGGTTGTCTGACCACTATGGCCCTCACCCAGGGGGCACGCCTCCGCTATCAACTCGACCGCGACAGCCACGCTTACAAACAAGTCTACAACCAGCGCACTGCCACCGAGCGCATCAACTCCCAGGCCAAAAACTTGGGCATCGAACGCCCCAAGCCGCGCAACCGCCAGGCCATCACCAACCTCAACACCCTCATCTATGTCCTGATTAACCTGCGCGCTCTCAAACGCATCCGCACCCTGAAGCAGGAGGCCACCTCGCCCAAAAGCTAAACTGCCCCGGCCCGGTTGACCTCGCCACCCTCTGACAAATACCAGCCGGCGGTGGGGTGGGTTGAGCACCGGCGAGACATCGGGCCGGGGCCCTGCCAGCCAGGTTCAGCCACCTTGACTTAACCGAAGGTGAGAACGGGACGCGTTCGGTTTGTTCCACCTGCGCCTTTTTTCGCTTTGAACCCCAGCCCCGGACCCGGACCGACTTTTTCCGGCCCCACTATGGTTCCTCAACCTGAGTTTTTCTCCGCCCTGGCCCTGCTAGGCCCTCATCTTCCGCGCCTAACCAGGCCGACCCCCACCTAACCTGTCCCTTATGTTCTGTTCCACTTCAATTCCTCACTTTATGTTTTGTCTTTCCCTCTCCCAAAACGACTTGAAACTTCAGTTTGGGTGAATATCTTGTTGCCATCTTTCCTCCTCGTCTTATTCTTATTCACGTCCTTGAGGAGGTCAAATTTCACAATACCTTCTGGTCCAAATTTTGGGGGAAAGATCCCGACGCACCCTTCAATCAAAAGTGATGTACGATTGTAACACCCCCTCAAGCCAAAGGCTACATCAGTAGCGCAACCAACTTTGAGGTGAAACCAACGCCACAAGCAATACAACCATCAATGAAAAGCGCTGCTGTGGCGGTCGGCTACATTTGCATTGTTGGCTGCCGGTTGTTTGGAAAACACCTCTCAACTACGCTCAACTAAACGCCCACTCACGAATTTGTGCAACACGCTGGAGATCAAGGTTTGATAAGGCAACCCTTCTTCCAACGCGCGTTTTTGGATGGCTTCCAGATCCTTGCTCGAAATCCTGATATTGACCCGCTTATCTTTCTTGAACGTGGCACGGGCATATTCGCTGTACGCTTCTTTGGCTTCATTCAGATTATCAACCGATTGCCACTCATCGGCTTCATAGGATTCCAACAATTCTTTTTCTTCAGCCTCTAACTTCATCTCACTCATTTTTCTTGCCTCCCAAATACTTTTTCGTCGCTTTCCGACTGGGTATTATCGTTTTGAGAAATATTCCTTCTTCACTCTCGACAAAAGGTACGAGATAGGCATAATTATTGATGTTGATGATAAACATTTTCTGCCCTTTATACTTCTCCTGATTGGGATGTTCAACAATATCCAAAACCTCTTTCTTCTCGATATGGAATACAACTTCTTCAAATGAAATATTCCGTTCCGCTTTCAATAACTGATTCTTTTCGTTGTTCCAGGAGAAGTATTTCATACAGGTAAAATATCACAATGTGTGCTTTTTGTCAACACATTCGGTTTGCAGGGTGCATGAACGATCTGTTGGTGAATTAGGAAAATTGCCTTAAGATGGAGACGAAAGTTACGATGCAGTCATTCTTCATACGGTTGTCAGTCATGTACCTGACCCTGTTGCGGTTGTATCAGAGACGGCTCGTGTTTTGAAACCCGGCGGACTGGTTGCGATATTTGATGGAGATTACGCTTCGTTGACCTATGCGGCAAGCAATCACGAGTTTGATGCAGAGATGGTGCAGGCCATCCTGGCTGGCGTTGTCGCCAATCCATATATTATGCGAGAGTTGCCTGCCCTACTCCGCACGTCGGGACTCCAGATAGTCAGCTTTTATTCAAACGTTTTGGCAGAGGCAAGGGCAGGTCAGTTTTTTTCAAGTCTGGCTGAAGCATATGTACCTGCGGAATTGGAAAGCCTGAGCGGGATGACCGGGGCCCAACTGCCCTTTGGCCAAGGGAGCAACCTGTTTGAAGCTTTGACTTTGGTCTCCTTGAGTGACCACAGCCTGGCCAAAGCGACCCAGACTATGGGCGCAGCAGTGCGAAGGCTCGAAGCAGAATGGCTGGCCCACAAGAGCAACAACGGCTGGCTGAGCGTCCAGAGCGGCTGTACGGCTCTCTGGATGCGGCCAAAGTCCATCTTCGCGGTGAAACAGAGCATCCCTGGCGTGATTTGAAGGTGGGTTGTTGGTTTACAACGACCGCTCAACCGCCCCAAAGCCCCGATGACGAGTGGGACATTCAAGCGACCGACCTTAGCTATTATGGTGATATCCAACAAGCGCGACAATTTGGCCAGTTGTGGGCCACCGGCTGTCAACGTCAAGCCCAATTGGCCCAGGAACTCATCTTTCTGGGCGATGGGGCCGAGTGGATTTGGAACCTGGTCCAAGAACATTATCCCCAAGCCGTGCAAATCGTTGATGGGTTTCACGCCACCGAATATATCACCCCCGTCGCCCAGGCCGCTTTCAGCCATCAAGACCAACGCCAGGCTTGGATTGACCAAGTCCGGACTAAGCTGCGGTCAGATTGGGTAGGTCACGCTTGCAGCGTGACGCTTTTGGTCCGGAAGTCAGGCTGATTTTGGCTGCATCCCTGTCACGCTCAAAGCGTGACCTACTGCGGCCAAAAATGTGAAATGCACCCTGCCTGGGGGGGTGTGTCCAACATTTTAGGCGGACCGGGGGGTGTGCGACCGAAGGGAGTGTGTCCCCCCAATTCCCCCCTGTGCTTTCCAAAAAATTTGGACGCACCCTTAAAAGTGGGGTGCGGTTCAGTTTTTTGAGAACTTATCTGGGGAGTAGGGACGGAAAGGCTGGTACCTGGCCTGGCCGATGGGTGAATGCCGCCAGGGATGATCGGGGGCAGGGCGGTAGGGGCTACGTTTTTTGATGACTACCGGTGAAGTTTCCTGAGGAGATTGTTTGACAGTATAAGTTGTTCGTGGTATTATCATTTTTGTCCGCTTTAGCACTCAACCGGAGAGAGTGCTAACCATGAATCTGAGGCGTGAACGGTGTAAGCAGGTGGAAGCGGCTTTAACAGATCGACAACAACTGGTTTTACGAATAATTATCCGTGAATACATCCGCACGGCAGCGCCGGTCGGCTCAAAGGCATTGGTTGAGACTTATGGACTCAACGTCAGCCCGGCCACCATCCGCAATGAGATGGCGGTGTTAGAGGAGCTAGGCTATCTCACCCATCCTTACACCTCGGCGGGTCGCCTGCCCACGGAGCGCGGCTACCGTTACTTCGTGGAAAAGCTGATGGAGGAGGCCGACCTGCCCCTGCACGAGCAGCGGATGATTCAGCATCAGTTTCACCAGGCCCGCCTGGAACTCGATCAATGGATGCGGCTGAGCGCGGCGGTTCTGGCCCACACCATGAAAGGCGCTTCGTTGGTCACAGCGCCCAAAACTCAGCGCTGCCATCTGAAACAGCTAGACCTGGTTTCCATCCGCGACGATGTGGCGTTGCTGATCGTCGTCCTGCAAGGGGGGACCCTAAAACAACAAATCTTAAACCTGCCCATTCCCCTCACCCAAGACGAGCTGCGCCCCCTGGCCAATCGGCTAACCGAGCAGTTAGCCGGATTGGATGCCAACGATGTCGTGGCCGTGGCTTCCACGATGTCGGGGCTTGCCGCAGAGGTCGGGCAAATTGTCATCGACACCATGCGCCGGGTCGACTCGCGGGTGAGCAGCGATGTCTATCACGACGGGCTGCTCAACATCTTGCAAGAACCTGAGTTCCTGGAAAGCCTGAATTTGCAGCAGGTGATTCAGGCCCTGGAAGAGCGTCGCCTCATCGACCAGTTGGTGGCCGGCGTGCTCAGGCACGGCGGGGTGCAGATCATCATCGGCGGCGAAGGGCGGTGGGACGAACTGTCTGACATAAGCATCGTTCTGGCCCGGTATGGCGCGGCTGACGGTATCAGCGGGGCGTTGGGCGTGTTGGGGCCGTTGCGTATGCCCTACGGTCGCGCTGTATCGGTTGTTCGTTATATGTCGGAATTGATGAGCGATTTGCTCAGTGACCTGTATGGACGCAGTGAGAATATAAATTAGATCGGGTGATCACAATATGGCAAATAATACCAGGGACAAACTTGCTGAAGCGGAGATTCAAGAAGAGGCACTGGCAGATCAAGAAGAAACATCGACCGGAGCTGAAGAGGCATCTGCCAAGCCTCAAAGCCCGGAGGATTTACAGGCTGCCCTGGAAGCGGCCCAGGCGGAAGCCGCCAAAAACCTCGATGGCTGGCAGCGGGCTGCCGCCGAACTGGCCAATTACAAACGGCGGCAAGAGGAGCAGGCCAGCCGCCGCCGGGCAGATGCGAAAGCGAGTATCCTTGAGCAGTTGCTGCCTGTACTGGATGACTTCGATCTGGCTTTTCAAAATGTGCCGGAAACCTTGGGCGATCAGGAGCAAAACTGGGTTGATGGCTTCCAACTGATCGGGCGCAAACTCAACAAACTCCTGGAAAACCAGGGCGTGCAGGTCATTGACACGGACGGCCAATTCGATCCGACGTTGCACGACGCCATCACTCACGAAGAGAGCGATGACCACGAGGAGGGCCAGATCATCGCCGAAGTCCGCAAGGGCTACCGAATGGGGGATCGCGTCTTGCGCCCAGCGATGGTGCGCGTAGCTAAATAACCTCTATCGCCGTAATTTTACCTTAAGGAGCAGCCATTATTATGGGCAGGATTATAGGTATTGATCTGGGAACAACGAATTCTGTGGTGGCCGTAATGGAAGGCGGCGAGCCGACGGTCATCCCCAACGCCGAAGGCAGCCGTATTACCCCCTCCATCGTGGCCGTTAACCCCAAAAACGGCGAACGTATGGTCGGCCAGGTAGCCAAACGTCAGGCGGTGGTCAACTCTGAAAACACCATTTTTTCCATCAAACGCTTTATGGGGCGCAAGTACAAGGACGCCGAAGTGCAGCACGCCCTTGAATATGTGCCCTATGAGGTAAAAGAGGCTCCGAACGGAGACGTGCGGGTGGTGATGGGCGACAAGGAATACTCCCCCCCCGAGATCAGCGCCTTGATTTTACAGAAGCTTAAGACCGATGCCGAATCTTACCTGGGCGAACCGGTCACCCAGGCGGTGATCACCGTCCCGGCCTATTTTAACGATAGCCAGCGCCAGGCCACGAAAGATGCCGGCCGCATCGCCGGGCTGGAGGTGTTGCGCATCATCAACGAGCCGACGGCGGCCTCTCTGGCCTACGGCCTGGACAAGAAGGGCGATGAGGAAATTGCCGTTTACGACCTGGGCGGCGGAACGTTCGACATCTCGATCCTGGATGTGGGCGATGGCGTCTTCGAGGTCAAATCGACCAACGGCGATACCTTCCTGGGCGGCGACGATTTCGACCAGGCCATCATCCAGCATCTGGCCGACGAGTTTCGGAAGGACCAGGGCATCGATCTGCGCCAGGACGATCAGGCTCTGCAGCGGTTGCGGGAGGCAGCGGAAAAGGCCAAGATCGAGCTTTCCACCACTTTGCAAACCGAGATCAACCTGCCCTACATCACGGCTGACGTCTCCGGCCCGAAGCACCTGATTATGACCCTGACCCGGGCTAAACTGGAGCAATTAACGGAAGCGCTTGTCCAGCGCTCCATCGGCCCGGTGCAAGCCGCCCTGAAGGACGCCAAAGCCAGCGCCGGCTCCATCGATGAAGTGGTGCTGGTCGGGGGGCAGACCCGTATGCCGGCGGTGCAGGAGGCGGTCAAGAAGGTGTTTGAGAAAGACCCGCACAAAGGCGTCAACCCTGATGAGGTGGTGGCTATCGGCGCGGCTATTCAGGCCGGGGTGTTAGGCGGAGAGGTCAAGAATGTTTTGCTATTGGATGTGACGCCCCTGACCCTCAGCATCGAGACGTTGGGGCAGGTGGCGACCCCCTTGATCGAGCGCAACACGACGATTCCGACCAAGAAGAGCCAGATTTTCTCCACCGCCGCCGACAACCAGACCCAGGTCGAAATCCACGTCGTTCAAGGCGAGCGGCCGATGGCCCCCGATAACAAGAGCCTGGGCAAGTTCATTCTGGATGGCATCCCTCCGGCCCCACGTGGCGTGCCGCAAATTGAGGTTACCTTCGATATTGACGCCGACGGCATCTTGCACGTCAAAGCCCTGGATAAGGCCACAGGCCGCGAGCAAAGCATGCAGATCATCCCCTCCAGTGGACTGAGCGATGACGAGATCGAGCGTATGGTCGAAGAGGCGGAGCAGCATCGAGAAGAGGACGCAACGCGTAAAGCTCAGGTGGAAACCCGCAATCAGGCCGAGCACCTGGTCCACTCTGCCGAGAAGACGTTGCAGGAGCACGGCGACAAGATCGACGCCAAGACAAAAAGCGACGTTGAGAGCAAGATTCAGGCGACCCGGGACGCCCTCAACACCTCCGACGTGGACCGCCTCCAACAGGCGATGACTGATTTGGGGCAGGCCATACAGCAGGTGGGCGCCCAGATGTACGAGCAACCCGGCGCAGCGCCGGATGCCGAAGCGCCGGAGACAGATGATGGCGCGCCGGATGAAGATGTGATCGAAGGGGAATTCGAGGAAACTTCATAAAATGTTGGACACACCCGTTCAAGACCTGGCGTGGTTGGGTAGCGGTGGTAATCAAATGAGGTACGGGACGTGGAACTTAAATGAGCAACAAACGGGATTACTACGAAGTTCTTGGCGTGTCGCGCAGCGCCGGTAAAGACGAGCTGAAAAAAGCGTATCGCTCCCTGGCCCGCAAATATCACCCTGACGTCAGCCAGGAACCCGACGCCGAGACGAAATTCAAGGAAGTCAACGAAGCCTACGAAGTGCTATCCGACGACGAGAAACGGGCCGTCTACGACCGTTTTGGGCATAGTGGTCTGGGCAACATGGGCGGGGGCTTCGCCGATTTCCGCGACCCCTTCGAGATTTTTGAGGAACTCTTTGGCAGCTTCGGTTTCAGCACTCGCCAGCGGCGCACGACGGCTCGCAAGGGCCGGGATTTGCGCTACGACCTGACCCTGGAGTTTACCGAGGCCGTTTTTGGAACCGAGAAGGAAATTGAAGTGCCCCGCCAGGAAACGTGCCCCCGCTGCAACGGCAACGGGGCCGAGCCGGGCACCAGCCCCATCCGCTGCCCCGATTGCAACGGCACCGGCGAGGTGCGGCGCCAGGCGGGCTTCTTTATCAACATCACCACCTGCCCCCGCTGCCGGGGTGCCGGCGAAATTGTAACCAGCCCCTGCACCGAATGCCGGGGGCGCAAGCGGGTGGTCAACACGCGCAAGCTTTCGGTCAGAATCCCGGCGGGGGTGGACGATGGGATGCAAATCCGCCTGGCCGGCGAAGGTGAGAGCGGCGTTGGTGGCGGCCCGCCCGGCAACCTGTATGTCGTGGTTCGGGTCAAACCCCATCCCTACTTCCATCGCATCGAAAATGACATTCACGTCGAGCTGGCAATTAACGTTACCCAGGCGGCGCTGGGCGACGAGGTGGAAGTTCCGACGCTCGATGGCACGCAGACCGTCACCGTGCCGGCTGGCACCCAAACCGGCGATACAGTCCGCCTGCGCAATTACGGCGTCCCCCGGCTGCGGCGCGATGGCTCCAGCGCGGGCCGGGGCCAGCAAATTGTAACCTTCCAGGTGCGCACGCCCACCAACCTGACCCAGGATCAACGCCAACTTCTGCACGAATTGGGCAAAACCCTGGACCGCGAGGTCGTCCCCCAACGCGAAAAAAGCTTCTTCGAACGGGTCCGTGACGCCTTCGGCGTGTAGGTTTCAGACAGCAGAATACAGATAACAGACAACAGACGGCAGACAGCAGACACGAGACATTGGATCGCCAACCGTCATTCTGTCATCTGTACTCTGCTGTCCGTATTCTGCCCTCTGATCATGGATTTTGTAGAAATCTCTGTCTGCAACATTCAAGGGGAAGCGGCTGAAGCCGTCAGCAACCTCTTCAATCAACTCGGCTATGGAGGGGCGGTCGTCGAAGCGATAGCCCCCGATTTTCGGCGGGTGACCGTGCGCACGGTCGTCCCCGCCGAAGAGGACGCCGTGCTGCGTGAAATCGAGGTCGTTCTGGCCTTGATGGATAAGGCCCTGCCCGCCGGCCTGCCCGAACCTGAGCTGCGTTTCGTCGGTGAACACGATTGGGCGGAAGCCTGGAAAGTGCATTTCCATACGGTGCGCATCGGCCGGAACCTGGTCGTCAAGCCAAGCTGGCGCGATTACCATCCGGAGCCGGAGGACATCGTTATCGAACTGGACCCCGGCCTGGCTTTTGGCAGCGGCCTGCACCCCTCGACCCAACTTTGCCTGCGCATCCTGGAAAGCTGGTCGCTGCCGGGCCTGGCCCTGTTCGACGTGGGCGCGGGGTCGGGCATCCTGGCCATCGCCGCGGTCAAAATGGGGGCTGGCCCCGTTCGCGCCGTCGATGTGGACGATGTCGCCCTGCGCGTGGCCCGGGAGAATTTCGAGCGCAACCGGGTATCCGTAGACAGCGCCGTCGGTTCCGCTGCCGATAACGGCGGGCGGCAGTGGCAAATCGTGGTGGCCAACATCCTGCCGCACATCTTAATCGACCTCATGGCCGATCTGGCCCGGGCGCTGGCTTTCGATGGGCGGCTGCTCCTGTCGGGTATTATTGCCAGCCACGAAGCGGAAGTGGTGGCCGCCGTCCAGGCCCAGCGGCTCGCCATCACCGAACGGGAAAGCGACGGGGATTGGATCGCCCTGGTGGTAACACCCCAACGCCAGGCACGGTTCAAAAACGCGGTTTCATCTCCCCATCCCACAACACCCCCCATGACCATAGTAGAGTAGCCAAAATCGCCAGAAACGATTACTATAATCGTAACTACTCAGGCCAGAGGCCCAGGTTAGGTAATCGGGTATTAGATATTGGTTATTAGCCATAATTACCAGTAACCAATACCTGACATCCAAGGGAGATATTGGATACAGCTATGGCTGAGTAGTTACCTAATAACCTCGGAAAGGCTGTTTGGAAGACTCCGCGAAAGGGTTACGAATGTGACGGCCCAACTGTGGGATACGATCATCGCCCTCACATCGCTGGCGCTCTTCTTGAGCCTGGGGGTGTATGTTGTCAGCCAGAATCCCCGACGCAGGCTCAATTGGGTTTTTGCCATGTTCTGCGGGTGCTGGGTGGTCTATTACGTCACGCGCCTGGCGCTCTTCTCGCCCCAACCGATCACCTCGGCCACCTTGTTCTGGTTCCGGTTGCGTTGGGCGGCGGTTGCTCTGGTGATGCCGGCCCTCTTCCACTTTTCAAGCTATTACTTCCCGCCCGCTATTCAGGGTATCCGCCGGGTTACGCTGATTTTGATTTATGTCATCAGCGTCTGGTTGGCGGCCTTGAGCCTGACCTCGACCTTGATTGTGGCCAGCGCTGAGGATCACCCCGGCCTCGTCATGAAATATGTGCCGGGCGACCTGGCTCCGCTCTACCATTTCACGATCCTGGTGGTGTATCTCTTCAGCCTCAACGGGCTGGTGTTGGGCTACCGCTACGCGCAGCGGCCCGTCGTCAAGCGCCAACTGGTGCGCATTCTGCTGCCGACTTTCGCCGGGTTGGCGGCTACGCTGGTGCTCAACGTTACCTCTGCCAGTTTTCCCGAACCGGTCCCCCACCAATTCGCGGATTTGTTGCTGGTGATGATGGCTTTCGGCTACGCCTGGGCCATCGCCCAACACGGCGCTATCGTCGAGCAGCCGCTTCCGCGCCGGGATTTTATCTACCTGGCCCTGCTTGTCTCCCTGAGCGTGGCCGTGCTCTGGCTTTCCTTTCTCCTGGATCAGCAATTGGCCGGGAATTTCCTGGTGCCTCTGCCGTTTGTCACCATCATCGCCGCCGTTTCGATCACAACTATGCTGTTTGTCACCCAAAGCCACGTGTTGCCCACCCTGGAAAAACTCTTCTTTAAGGAGCGTTACGAGCAGCGCCTGACCATCGGCCAGTTGAGCCAGGGCCTGGGCGCAGGCGCTAATTTGAACAGGACTCTGATTGAAATGCTTGACCTGCTCTACCGCCTGCTGGAGGTGACCGGCGGCTTCGTTGCCGTTCGCGATCAAACCGGTTCTCCACAGGAGGGCGCAGGCTTCAAGGTTTATGTCTCGCGGGGCAAAATTTCCCCGCAAAAGAACTCCCAATTTGCCTTACCGCAACCTCTGCCCGATACCCCTTTGTTCCGATCTGAGCATCAAAAACCGGATCAGGAGCTGCCGCCGCCCCTGGCTGCCCTCGGCGAGGCGGGCCTGGTCTATCCCTTGCTGTACGGCGACCGGGTTAACGGGTTGCTTGTCCTGGGCGAGAAGCGGAATGCCGCCGCCTATTCCGGTGAGGAAATCGCTCTGTGCAGCGAGTTGGCCTCCCAGTTGGCCGTAGCCATTGAAATGATGCATTTGCGGCGGTTTCAGGCGCGACTGGTCAGGGAAACCCAGGCCAAGAGCGCGGAGATCCAGCAGTTGCAGAACCAGCTCGAACAGGCGGCCCAACGGGTTGTGGAACGGCTGGATGCAGATTCGTCGCTGCGGCCGGCGCAGGCCGAGCTAACCATTCAGCTTTTCGGCCCCCTTTTGGTCTATCGAAATGGTAAACTCATCCCCGAAGATGCCTGGGGATCGGAGAAGGCCAAGACGCTGCTGGCTTTCCTGTTATGGCGCGGGGCGGGCGGAGCTACCCGCGACCAGATCATCGAAGCCCTGTGGCCGGATAAGAGTCTGGACTCCGCAGCCAACGTCTTTCACGTCACCCTCTATAACCTGCGACGGGCCTTAGAGCCTGATCTGAAGCGGGGCAAGGATTCTCGATATATTTTGTATAGCGCCAACCGTTATCGCTTCGCCTTTGACGCCCCCCATCAATTAGACATAACCGAGGTCAAAAGTTGGCTGGAGCAAGCCGACCGCCTGGAACAGACCGGAGACATCGACCGGGCGCGCGAGCTGCGACGGCGCTCGCTGGAGAGCACCCACGGAGATTTTATGGCCGACATCGACTTCGCTCGAAACAGCAGCCTGGAGGCGGAGCGAGAATGGTGGCGGCGGCTGCTGGACAACACCCGCCAAAAACTCCTGGAAGCATAGTACTTTCCTCCCAATTTTTTCCCATTAAGTTCTGGTTAAGTGCTGTTTAAGTTCTACTTAAGTCGGATTTTGTAAACTAGAGTCGAATTTTGGTGAAGTAGTTAAAACTGGGAAAGCGATTTATCTGCCCGCCTGGGAGGTAGAACTGATGCAAAGCGCAGAGTTAACCCTAAGCCTGACCAACGAAGTAAGTTCCTCGTCCATTCCTATCAAAATCAAGAGCGACTCCGGGTTTTATTGCCTGCCCCCGGCGCTGGCGGCCCTGTGCGAATCGGATGAGCCGGCGGGCCACCGCCAGCCGCCCCTCTCCGCTGTCGTGCCGCAGCAAACCATCGGCATGCTGGTTTTCGATAAGCAGGCGGGTTGTCTGGTTCTGTACCCAACAGCGCCGCAACCCCTGGATCAAGGCACCGCCGTCCACGACCTGTCCCGGCGGGAGCAGGAAGTGCTCCAGCTCCTGCCTGCCGGCCTCAGCAACCGCCAGATTGGCCGTATTCTGTCCATCTCCGAGAGCACCGTCAAATCCCACATGGGGAACATCTTCTCCAAGCTCAACGTCTCCTCCCGGGCCGAAGCGGCCGTTTACGCCCTGAGGATGGGGTTGGCCACCGCCTGACAGAACGATTCTCC
>JBHHXL010000125.1:0-12129 GCA_046757065.1 Anaerolineae bacterium | reverse complement strand
CGCACACCGTTTACTCCCCAAAGCGGCTCAGTTTTTCAGCCGGGATGATCCTTATAAACCGAGGGGAACGAGCAACGCCTCGGCCGGCTGGCGTCAATGGGCTGACCCGGATCTGTCGGTTTTGACGACACCGTCATCAGTTTACCTTCACCCTTACCGTTTGTCCTAGTATCAACCGCCGCTGCGGGTCCTGGCGGCCATCCGGCAGAACGACGGGCAACCGCTCGCCGGTCGCCGGGTCATACAGGCCAATCGCCAGGCGATATTGGCCCGGCGGCAGGGGGTCCCCCTGATCGGTGACGGGCAGCAAGGTGTGCCGGTCGATGATGCGCTCCGCCGGCGACCAGATGCCTGTCGGGTACAAACCGCCAACCGGCTGGCTGTCGTGGCCGGCCAGCCTATTATCATCAGAGTCAAGCAAATGCACAAAAACGGTGTAATCCGCGCCGGGCGCGGCTAAGGCATCCCACAGCAGGGCCAACCGCACCGCTTCGTGGGCCGCAAGGGTATCGCTCTCGAGGGCGAAGCCGGCCAGGCGGATCGTTTCGCCGAAAGTGGCCGGCTGGGTGATAACCGGCTCGACGGGCGTGGATGGCGGCGGCAAGGGGACCTTCAGGGGGCCGATAAAGAAAGTGTCCGGGGCGCTACTTTGGCCGCCGGTCAAAGGCAGGCGACGGCCGCTGGCCGGGTCAAAGACCGAGACGGCCAGCCAATAGCGACCCGGGGCCAGTTCGTCTGATACCAGGACAACATTGTGCTGCGCGGCCACCACATCCAGGCCGGGCCGCCAGAAGCTGGTGGGATAGGCCCAACCGGTTGGGCGGGCATCGCCAACCCCCCAGGCCCGCCGGTCGTCATCGACCAGATGGACGATGATTTCGTACTCGTCCTTCATCGAAGCCGTGGCCCGCCAGAACAGGGTGACTGGAAAACCCGGCCCATCGCCGATGACGGCCGGATAGCTCGCCCCGCTCAGTTGCAGGGGGCCAAACGAAGCCGACGCCGGCTGCGCCGGCCGCTGGAGGTAGCGCACCGGATCGGTGGCAAGCCGGCCCAGACGCACGCCCGGCGCAATCTCGCGATTGGCGACCCAGGCAGACCCAACTACCGCCTGCCCTTCATCCGTCAAGGGGGGGAGAATTGTGGCCGATCCCCCTTGCAGGCGCACCCAGGTGGTGTCGTTGCGCTGCGCGTCCGGGGCAATAACCACGGCGGTATCCGCGGGCGGCGCAGTCAGAGCGGCCTGGCGCTGGAAAGCGCCGCTCAGGTAAAAAAGCAACGGCGTATCGTTGAACCGGGCCAGCGGCAAATAGATCGGCGCATCCTCCTCCCCGGCGCGGGCCAGAATCTCGTCCCGGATGGCGATAGCCTCATAATCGTAAGTGACCGATGTTTCCGGCAGGTTGGCCCACTCAACGAAGTAGGCCCGGTACGTGCCGGGGATGGAGCCCAAAATCGCCGCAGCCAGCAGCCAACGCAACCACCGGGCGTGCAAAAACTTGCCGGCGAAATCCAGACGGGCTCTAAATTTTGAATTGTGAATTGTGAATTGTGAAAGATAGACAGGTGACAGGGCGATCAGGATAGCGGTGGGCACAACGGCGACGATCATCCGCAAGGGGTGGGGGGCTTCGATGCTGATGACCGAAGGGAGAACCCCGATCAACCACCACAGGGCGATCAGGCGGTGAAAGAGGTGCCGCCAGTTCGCCAGCGCGCCGATGAGCCCGATCAGCAGGAACGGCGCCAGCCAGGGATGCAGCCCCGGATGGCCGGGCAGGCCGAAGATCGGAGTCTGGCTGCCGGCGCAGCAGAAGAAACCCAGGACGCGCAACAGGTTGCGGCCCATCTCGGCGACGATGCCGGCCGGCGTGTCGAGGAAGTTCCAGATCATCACCGAAAAAGCTCGTTCGCTGAACTGGGCCGGATGAACGACCAGATACCAGGCCATCGGCAGGTAGACGGCCAGGGCCACGGCGATAAAAACGAAGCTATGGGTCATCCGGCTTCTGTAAGACAGGCTGCCAGCCTGTCTCATCCCCGGCAGGAACTCCGGCAGCAGGGCCAGGGCCAGGATGACCGGCAGCAGGCGGGCGGCGGAATAGGTGTAGCCTTCCAGCCCCATCAGGAGCCCGGAGAGGATGAACCATCGTTTTTGGCCGCCGGCCCAGCCCTTGAGAAAGAACCAAAATAGGGGCACAGAAATCAACGGTACCAGCACGGGCCGCTGCCCCAATCGACTGATGACGATGGGCCAGTAGGTCACGGCCAGCACCAGGCCACCGAGCGTTGCCAGCCAGAGGCGGCGGTGTTGCGCCGGCTTTGCGGGCCGGCCTGCTACTGAGGCCAGCGCCGGCCAGTCATAAAGGAAGCCAAAGAGCAGGGCCACGTTCAGCAGGCCGCTGATCGCGGTCAGGAGCCGCAGGCTGAAGGGGGTCGTGCCAAACAGGCCGATGAAGGGGATCAGCAGGTAGATGAAGAGCGATTCCCTGCCGCCGTTGGTCGGGAAAAAGAGGGTGTGGCCGCCGCGTTGCATCAACCGGACGGCATCCAGGCCGTTGATGGCCGGGTCGAAGAACGTCCCCAGGGGGTGATCGGCCAGCCGGTAAAAGCGAAAGAAAAAGGCCGGCAACAGGACAAGAAGCAGCGCAAGCCGGTGAGATTTCAACCGTTGTGGTCTCCGATAGCCAGAGATTAGCGATTGGGAGATTGGAGATTAGGGGGCAAATCCCCCACTCTCTAGCGTGACAGTCACGTTAAAAACGTGACCTACGATTTATGTAACTATTCGGCCAGGCCGCCCAGAGCGGCCCACTGCGCGACGTTCCGGGGTGCTTCGCAAGACTCCGGGCTAAGATAGGTGAAAGTACGCTGAAGCGCGCGCGATTGTGACAGGGCAGGTGACCGGCACTTTTGCGGTGAATTTCGGGATTTCCGGCCCTATGCTATCCCGGGTTTGAATGTTTTTAAGTGCCGGTCACCTGAAACCTGACTTTTCAGACCGTCTCTAAGGCGTAACTACTCAACCTGGGCAGTTGGCAATGATTTACGGCGGGAGATTGGGTATTGGATTATCGAGCCAGCAACGCCAGGCCAGAATGGTGGGCTGAGTGTACGCCAGCCATATGGAGATGTCAAACGTAACTCCCAAACCATTTCGCTTTCCGTTTTGCCGCGTTTCGCATATAATCAATCCCCGCCCTGCTGCCATTCCGCGCCAGGGCACCACCGGAGACGGCTGCTATGAACTGGAATCGACTCGACCGGCTGGCGATCCTCGTATTGTGCCTGCTCCCGCTGGCCTTTTTCGCCCCGGTCATCTTTTTTGGGCAAACCTTCTACTTCCACGACATCTCGATTGACTACGTGCCGCTGAACGCCTTCAACACGCAAACGCTGCGCCAGGGGGAACTGCCCCTCTGGAATCCCTACCTGAACGGCGGCTTTCCCTTCGCCGGGCAGCCCGAATCCGCCCCCCTTTACCCGCTAAACCTGATCTTGCTCCTGCCGCTGCCAATTACAACCCGCCACGCCGGGTACATCGTCGTTCATTACGCGCTGGCGGGGGTGTTCACCTACCTGCTGGCGCGCCGGGGGCTGGGCCTGGAGGCGAAGCCATCCTTCATCGCCGGGGCGGTCTTTGCCCTGAGCGGCACGATGGTGGCCGAACTGACCAACTTCACCCTGGTCACCACCCTGGCCTGGATGCCGCTGATCCTGCTGCTCTACCTGCGCGCCGTCGATGAAGGCAAAACGAGCTACGCCATCGGGGGCGGCCTGGCCCTGGCCGTGCAAATCTCCAAATCGCACCCGCAGATGGTGCTGTACACGGCGGGAATTCTGGCCCTGTACGCCCTCTTTGTTGCCGTCCGGGGTTTTCGCGAGGGGCAGAGCCTCAAGGCCCTGGCCCCATTCAAGGCCCTGACGATCACCTTGCTGGTGGGAGCCGGGCTGTCGGCCTACCAGTTGCTTTACAGCCTGGAGCTGGTGCAACGGTCCGACCGGGCGGGGGGCATCACCTACGAGGTGATGACGATTCTGTCTTACCCCCCGTTTTACCTGATCAAGTTCCTGATCCCCAACTTCTTCGGCTCGTTTCAAAATTACGCCGGCAACGGCAATTTCCCCGAAATGCACGCCTACGCCGGCATCTTGCCCTTGATCTTGACGGTCATTGCCTGGCGCCGTTCCCCAGACCGGCGGGTTGGGTTCTTCACCGTCCTGCTGGGCCTCAGCGTCCTGTTCAGCTTCGGACGGTTCACCCCGCTTTATGAGGTCCTACAGTATGTGCCCCTCTTCAACTTTTTTCGCGTGCCGTCGCGCTGGCTCCTGCTGGTAACCTTTAGCCTGGCGATCCTGGCCGCTTACGGGGCGCAGGCGCTCATCGAAGGGCGCTGGACGATAAAACCGGCCCCGCAACGCGGAAAATGGCCTGCCGCCGCCGGCCTGTTTGCGATCCTGCTGCCCGCTCTGATGGCCGGCGGGGGTGGCCTGCTGGCCTGGGATATGAGAAACGGCCCCGACGCCTGCACCCTTTGCTGGCACCAGTCTTTCTTTGGCAAGCCTCAAGTGTACGCCGCCTACTCGGCGCTGATGGAGCACAAGCCGGAGGAGCGCGATTACGAGGTGGTTGAGCCGGTGGCCGGCCAAAGCTTCGCGGCGGCGCGAGAGCGGGAGGCGGCGGCCTTTCAGGAACGCATCGCCCTGGCCTACGCCGACATGCAGCGCTCGGCCCTGCGGTTCGGCCTGATGCTGTCGCTGGGGCTGGGGCTGGTCATCGCCCGCCGCCAGGGCTGGCTAGGCGGGCGGGCTTTCGCCGGGCTGGCCGCTATGGCCGTGCTGCTCGACCTGTTCAGCTACGGCGGCGTCTCGCTCAATCCCACCACCGACGCCTCGTATTTTCTGGCTCCGCCCGATACCGTCCGCTTCCTGCGCCAGGCCAAATCGACCGAACCGCAGCGCATTTTCCCAACCATCGATTGGGTTCCCGGCCCGGACAACACCGGCTACGTCCTCTCGACCCTGAATTACAACTTCCCCTCGCTGTACGGAATCGAATCGATCACCGGCGGGGCAACCTTGCCGCTCAAGCGGCATACGGCCTATATGAACTACGCCATCGGCCCGGCCGGGTCTGAGGGGGGGCTGAAGCTGCTGGGGATCGCCAATACCCGCTACATCGTCACCGAATGGGACCTGGAGGGCGACCCCAACTTAACCCTGGTCTTTGAGGGGAAGCGGCAGAAGATTTTTCAAAACCGGCTGGCCTTACCGCGAGCCTTCGCCGTGCATCGGGCCGAGGTGCTTTCCAACCCGGAGGCGATCTTGCAGCGCCTGGCCGAGCCATCGTTCGATCCGGCCCAGGCGGTGATCCTGGAGGAGCCCCCGGCCAAGCCGCTGCCGTCCGGCTCGCCGGCAGCCCCCCCGGCGGTTCGCATCGTCAGGCACGCCCACAACCGGGTCACGATGAACGTTGACCTGGCAGAGACGGGCCTGGTCTTCCTGTCCGACGTCTATTATCCGGGTTGGCGGGCCTACGCGGACGGCCAGCAGACGCCCATCTACCGGGCCAACTACCTGTTCCGGGCGGTCGAGGTGGGTCCGGGGCAGCACGTCGTAGAATTTCGCTACGAACCGCTGTCGTTCCGGATCGGGTTGGGGATTTCGTTGTTGTCGGCGGTGATCGTCGCGGCCTGGGCGATGAGAACGAAGGTCAAGCGTCCAACTTTCAACCTCCATCGCTAGGAGTGTCTACCTATAGCCCCTGACAATACCATCAGTTATAATTGAAGGGTGATCAGGCAGTCCGTTCAATCCAGAATGATGGTGTTGGTCAACCGATGCAGTTGGACAAACTTAAGGCTTATCTTCCCCCACATCTGGGCAGCCGTCTCTCTCCCACGATCGACGTGGATGATGCGCTGACCATCCTGATCCATATCACCTCCCTGCGCTACACGCTCTCCACCTATCTACCTCGCTACCTGGTAAAGTTGATCGTCGAAGACCCTACTCCCGGCCAGGTAACGGGCAGTTTTCGACGCGGGACCGTGATGTTTGCCGACGTGTCCGGCTTCACGGCCATGTCGGAGAAACTATCGGCCCTGGGCAAGGAAGGCGCAGAGGAGATCACCGGCATCGTCAACGATTATTTCGACACGATGCTGGAGATCAGCGATGGGTACGGCGGCGATTTGCTCAAGTTTGGCGGCGACGCGCTGCTGCTCTTTTTCGAGGGGGCAGATGGTCCCCGCCGGGCCGTGGCCACCGGGCAGGCTATGCAAGGGGCGATGAGCCGCTTCGCCCAGGTGGAAACCTCGCAAGGCGTGTTCCCCCTGCGGATGAGCATCGGTATGGGCAGCGGCCCGATCTTCCTGGCCAGCCTGGGCTCGGCCCAGAATATGGAATACGCCGTTATGGGCCGCACCCTGGCCAATATGGCGCAAGCGGAAGACCGAGCCACCGCCGGTCAGGTAATGGTTGATCGAGCCACCCGCGAGGCGGCCGGAGATGTAGCCGCCTTCGACCCGGCGGGCGATGACTTCTGGCTGCTCAACGGCCACCTCCTGGAGGAGGCTTCCTCTGCCGCCCCCAACCCGGACTTTGAGCCACCTCTGCTGGTGATGGGAGACGACGCCTCCGACCTGCTTAACCAATGCCAGGAGCACATTACGATCATCGAGGCCCTGCGCCCCTTCGTGGCCGACGAATTGCTTTCGCGGTTGATCGCCGATCCGCAGCAACCGGCCCTGCCTGGCTCGCACCGGCCGGTGACGGTCATGTTCGCCAACTTCTACGGGATCGACGAGATTATCGAAGCCCTGGGCCAGGAACATGAAGCGGAAATCACCGAGATTTTGAACGCGCACTTCAGCACGATGAGCCGCATCCTGGCCCGTTACGAAGGGATCGTCAACAAGGTGGACACCTACGCCGTCGGCCACCGGATCATGGCCCTCTTCGGCGCGCTGCGAGCTCACGAGGACGACCCGCAACACGCGGTGCGGGCCGCCCTGGACATGAACCAGGCCCTCGACGAGGTCAACGAGCGCACCCGCGACATCCTGGCCGGCATCCCCGGCCTTGACCTGGATTTTGGGCCGGCGCCGCTCAAGCAGCGAATCGGCCTCAACAGCGGCTTTGTTTTCGCCGGCAACGTCGGTTCGGACGCGCGCCGCGAGTACTCGGTGATGGGCGATGAGGTCAACCTGACCGCGCGGCTGATGGGCGTGGCTCAGGAGGGACAGGTCCTCATCAGCCACAGCACGGCCCGCCACGTCGGCGACGAATTCACCCTCAACGAGGGCCAGCCGGTCAAGGTCAAGGGCAAAACGCATCCGGTGCGCAACTTCGCCGTGACCGGGGTGCGCGACCGCCCGCTGCGCTGGGCGAACGTGGTCACCGGCCGGGTGGTTGGCCGCGACCAGGAGCTGGAAATCGGCTATGCCGCCGTGGAGCGGGCGCGAACCGGCGACGGCTGCCTGCTGGCTATCAGCGGCCCCTCCGGTATCGGCAAAACGCGCCTGGCCGAGGAGATTGTGGGCTACGGCCAGTCCGCCGGGATGGAACTGCTGGTCGGGACCTGCCTCTCCTATGGCAAGACGATGACCTACCATCCCTGGGCCGACATCTTACGCGCTTATTTTGGTATTCAGCAGACCGACGATATTAACGTGCGTCTTGAGTCCGTGCGGCGCGGCCTGGAACGAATGAACCTGGGGGTCTGGGCGCCAATCATCGGCGAGGCTCTGGGTCTGCCCATCCCCGATAACGATCTGACCGGCGCTCTCGAGGCCAAATTACGACGACAGCGCCTGTTCGACCTGACCCTGGAGCTGTTGCAAACTCGCGCCCAGGATCAGCCGTTGATGGTCGTTGTTGAGGACGCGCACTGGGCCGATCCGGCCTCGATGGATTTGATCACCTACATCGCCCGCAACATCGCCGCCTGCCCCATCTTGTTCATCCTGCCCCACCGCCCCGACGATGACCTGCCGGCCTGGAACAGTTATGCCCATGCCATCCATCTGCCGTTGGGCGATCTATCGGAAGAAGCATCCCTGGAAATCGTGCAGGGCATGCTCGGCCCGCTGGAATTGCCTGAGCGGCTGCGCGACCTGATCTTGAGCAAGGGCGCGGGCAATCCCTTTTTCCTGGAAGAGGTGGTGCGGGCCTTGATTGACGCCGGGGCCCTGCGGGAAGAAGAGCCGGGAAAATGGCAGGTCACCCGCGAGCAGGGCACGGTCGAGCTGCCCGACACCATTCACGGCATCATCATCAGCCGCGTTGACCGCCTGCTGGAGGCCGACCGGCGTATTTTGCAGGTGGCTTCGGTCATTGGGCGCGTTTTTCAACAGCGCATTTTGAGCGGCGTCTACCAATACGGCGATCTGGAAGGAACCATCCAACGCCGGCTGGATTACCTGGGCCAACTGGGGCTGACCGAGATACAATCGATTGAAGAAGAACTGCATCGCTTCAAGCACCTGACCACCCAGGAAGTTGTTTACGAAAGCCAATCCTTTGGACAGCGCCGTAATTTGCACCGGCGCATCGCCCAGTTCATCGAACGCGAGTTTGCCGACCGGATCAACGAGCAGACCGACCTGCTGGCTTACCATTATTTTGAGGGGCAGGTTTGGGCCAAGGCGATGGAATTCAACCTGCGCGCCGCGCGTCGCGCCCAACGCGAGTTCGCCAACGACACCGCTGTGGCCGCCTACCAGCGCACCCTGGACGTGGCCGCCAGGGTGGAGACAGATGCTACCGTCGAACGACTGCTGGCCCACGAATCGCTGGGCGATGTCCTGACCCTGTCGGGCCGCTACGAGGAGGCCCTGGAACACTACGCGGCGGCCCGCAAGCTGGTCGAGTCCGAACCCCGCTCCATCGATCAGCTGCGTCACCTGGCCGAGTTGTGCCGGAAAACCGCCGACGTGTACGAGCGGCGCAGCGAGTACGACCGGGCCTTCGAATGGTTGGAAAAGGGGCTGAACTTTCTGGACGAGGACGAACCGACCATCGAAGCGGCCCGCATCTACCTGCTGGGGGCCGGGGTTTACCAGCGCCAGGGCAACAACGAGGAAGCCATTGCCTGGTGCCAGAAGAGCCTGGCCAGCGCCTCGCAAATTAAAACCCGAGAAGGCCAGCAAACGGTTGCCCAGGCCTATTACAACCTGGGCGGCATCTACATCCGGCGCGGAGATTTGCGCCGGGCCGTCGGCTTTTGCCGGCAGAGCGTGCAGGTTTACCAGGGAATCGACGACATCGTTGGCCTGTCGCAGGCCTACATCAACCTGGCCAACGCCTACAGCGACCAGGGGGACTGGGAACAGGCCAGCCAGGCCCTCAACCGTAGCCTGAAGATGAAGCAGGAGATCGGTGATATTCTGCACCAGGGCTTCATCAGCAATAATCTGGGCAACATCTATCTGTACCGGGGCGAGTGGGATCGAGCGGCCAAACTCTTCGAGCAAAGCATTGCCATCTGGAAGCAGGTGGCGGCGGCCCTGCCGGAGGGGGTGACCCTCAGCAACCTGGCCCAGGTCCATATTTATCAGGCAGCCTGGCCGGAGGCCGAACGTTGCCTGAGCCGCAGCCAGGCCATCTTCACCGAGATTGGCTCCGAGGACTATCTGCCGGAGCTGGAGCGCCGCTGGGGAGAGTATTATCTCAAAACCGGCGCCTTAGACGAAGCCCTGGTCCACACCCGCCGCTCGATTGAGCTGGCCGTGGCCCACGAGGCCCGCCTGGAGGAGGGTGTCTCGTGCCGCCTGTTGGGTCTGGTCCACCTGGCGCGCGGCGAACGCGGGCCGGCCGAAATCGCTCTGCGCAAGAGTTTGAAAACCCTGAACGATCTGAACAGCGAATATGAGGCCGCCCGGACGATGCTCAACCTGGTGCAGTTGGCCGTTGAGGACGAGGAACCGGCGCGGGCCGGGGCTCAACTGGCGCGGGCCCGCCGAATCTTTGAAAAGCTGGGCGCCAAGGCCGATCTGGCAGAGGCCCAAAAATTGGAGCAGAAACTACCACGGGTGGCGTAGGGGGCCTGTCCCGAAACTTAGGTGCGACGCACTTCCAACAGATCATTGCTGTTAGTTTGTTTGGTAGGGACAAGCTGACAGCTTGTCCTACAACTCGTTAAGTGCGTCGCACCTGATCCGCCTAGATTTTGGACACATCCTGGAGTAGGGGGCCTTCAACCGTATTTAGCATTGCGATGATGGAGAAATAGCATGTTTCGTAGACTGGGACAACTCGTTGTGATCTTGTTACCGGCGTTCAGCCTGTTTTTGGGGACGCAAATCGTGTTTGGCGCGGCCCGGCCGGCCTCACCTGGGGCAACATCGACCCATTCACCGGCCACTTTCATTCTGGATCCGCCGAGCACCGGCGGGGCTTATGAAGGCGTGCCCATCGCTGCCGCCGGCACACAATGTTTTCTGCCATACGTTGGCGTGGACGATAACGGCTGGTCCAGCGAGGTGGAAATCCAAAACACCAACGGCTCGAGTCCGGCCAACGTCACCGTCCAGGTGTTTTCGGCCAGCAACGCGGCGGCCGTGGGCAGCGACAACCGCCTCATCCCCCCGAAAGGGAACTGGCGGGCGACCATCCCCGGCATCTCCGGGGTGGGGTCCAACTTCGTCGGCAGCGCCGTTGTGAGCGCCGATCAACCTATCGCCTGCGTCGTCCGCTCAACGCTGCCCCTAACCGCGACGGGCGACGGCCTGATGCTGTACACCGCGCCGGCCTCGACCACGGTTGGCACCCTGGTCGGCGCGCCGATCCCCAGAACAAAGCTGATGGGCTGGCAAACGATCATCGCTGTGCAAAACGCCGGCCCCTTCGCCTACGACGCCTTCTATACTTTTTACGACCGGGACGGCAACATCCTCGACGCCGGCACTACCCCGACCATCCCGGTTAACGCCAGCTATATGCTAAAAGTATCGGACATCATCTCCCTGCCCGCCAGTTTTAACGGCTACGTCGAGTTTTCCTCCGTGGCCAACCTGGCCGTTGTGGTCAACACCACCAAGGGGGACAGCGGGGCCTTCAGCGTGACCGGCTGGCCCTTAACCCGGTACAGCGGCGGTAATATCGTCGCCCCCTACCTGGTCAAAGATATCCCGGATATGACCTCCGATGTCTATCTCATCGGCCTGCACGCAACGGAAATCACCTACACGCTCAGTTATCACGCCTTCGACACGGGCACGCCGAACACGGTCCGGCAGGCGTATTTAGGGGGTGAAGGTTACGGGGCTCATCACAAATTCCCCATCGATGCCACGGCCCTGGCTCCGGCCTGGGACGGCAGCGGCTACCTGACTCCCGGCGGCAAAAACGCGCTGCTCTTCGTCGAGCAGCGCAGCAGCAACGGGGCCAGTTTCGGCTATGTGGGGCAGGAAGCCAACTTCGCCTCGTTCATCTACCTGCCGACCTTGCACTGCCAGGCCGACGTCGCCTCGCAAATTGTGGTCCGCAACAACGGACCTGCCACCTTCGGCGGGGGAACCGTCAACTTCTACGATCCCGGCGGGAACCTGGTGTACCAGCGCACCTTAAACCCGGCACTGCTGCCCGGCATGCTGGACATCATCCGGCTGCCGGACGAGGGCCTGTGCCCCGGCTTCACCGGCTCGGCGGTCGTCTTTCCCAACGGCTCCGATCCGTTGTCGGTCGTCGTCCAGGAGGTGCTGACGGCCACGGTTGGACCTCCAATTCTCGACACCTACGAACCCAACGACGATTACACCGACGCCTATCCCATTTACACCAACACCACCTACGTTTCCTATATCAGCAAAATCTCCGATACGGACTGGTACAGCTTCGACATCGACCGCGTTTCCAACATCACCGCCACCCTGACCGACCTGGACATTGACCTCGATATGTACCTGATCGCGCCCTTCACCTCCGACACCTACGACAACAAAGACGTTTTGGGCGAGTTCCAGGATATGCTGGACGTGGACGAAATCGGCAACCTGAACGCCATCGGCAACCTGAACGCCATCGGCAACCTGAATGCCATCGGCAACCTGAATGCCATCGGCAACCTGAATGCCATCTCCACCAACCCGCTGACCTATCCAGAAGCGATTGCTTCCACGGCCTACA
>JBHHXL010000124.1:0-12154 GCA_046757065.1 Anaerolineae bacterium | reverse complement strand
CGTAAAATCGTAAAATCGGACGCAGATTCACACAGATTTTCGCAGATAAAACAGATAAAACAGAGAAATCAGCGTTTATCTGCGTTTATCTGCGTCCAAATTTGAGATTTGTCAGCCAATCAGGAGGTAAAAGTATGGCCCGTGAAGAGATCCGCCTCACGGCGATGGCCAGTTGCGCTGGCTGAGCCAGCAAGCTGGCCCCGGAGGCCCTGGCGCAGGTTCTGCGCCCATTACAAGACCTGTTTGCGACGAATGACCACCATAACTTGCTGGTTGGCCTGGGGGTTGCCGATGACGCCGCCGTCTACAGGCTAAACGACGAGCAGGCCATCATCAATACCACCGATTTCTTCACACCTGTCGTCGATGACCCTTACGACTTTGGGGCGATTGCCGCCGCCAATTCGATGAGCGATGTCTACGCTATGGGCGGCGAGGTCCTCTTTGCCCTGAACGTGGCCGGCTTCCCGGCCAAACTGGACCCGGCCGTCATCAGCGAGATTTTACGCGGCGGCGCGGAGAAGGTGATCGAGGCCGGGGCGGTCATCGCCGGGGGGCACACCATCCAGGACGAAGAGCCGAAATACGGCCTGGCCGTGACCGGGCTGGTCCACCCCGATCGCATTTTCACCAAAGGCGGCGCCCAGCCGGGCGACGCCCTGGTCTTGACCAAGCCGCTGGGCACGGGCACGATCAGCACGGCCCTGAAGCGAGGTTTGGCGGACCCGGCCCACGTGGCCTCGATGGTCGAGTCGATGAAGCGGCTCAACCGCTGCCCGGCCCAGGCGGCGCAGCAGGCGGGCGGCATCCGGGCCGTAACCGACATCACCGGCTTCGGCCTGCTGGGGCACGCCTGGGAGATGGCCGAGGCCGGCGGGGTGCGGCTGCGCTTCGTCTCCGGCCAGATTCCGTTGCTGGATGGCGCCGCCGAATACGCCACCAGGTCGATCTTCCCCGGCGGGACGGGCAACAACAAGCTCTATTTCGAACAGCACGTGACGTTTGCCCCGGAGGTAAGCGAGGCGCAACAGATGTTGTTATGGGATGCCCAAACCTCGGGCGGCTTGCTGCTGGCCATCCCTCCGGACCGGCTGGCGGCTTTCCGGGAAGCCTGCGCAGCGCACCGGCAGCCCACCTGGATTATCGGCCAGGTCCTGGCCGGACAGAGGATCGAGGTGGCGGCCTGAATGGCCGGCTTCAAAGGCAAACGGTCCCGCCTCAATAGCGCCGGCGGCTTTACGGCCTGCCTGGTTATCGTTCTGCTCTTTGCCGCTTTTTTCATCGGTGGCTTGCTGGGGGGGATGGTCGGAGGCGGCCTGATGTTTTGGGCCATTAACCCCGGCCCGGTCGCCCAGGGGGCGGCAGCCGCCTCGCCCACGGCGCTCCTGACCGCGACCCCCACTCGCCGCCCGTCCACCCCAACCCCGGTCCGGCCCACCCCCAGCCCAACGCGCTCCTTCGCCGAGGCGGTCGATGCCGTCATCCCGGCCGTGGTGACTATCGTCAACGAGCGCCCTGCGTCGGCCTTCTTCTTCGGGTCGGTGCGGGACAATCGAATCAAGGGCTCCGGCATCGTGGTTGACCGGCGCGGCTACATCTTGACCAACTACCACGTCATCGAGGACGCAGAGACGCTGAGCGTCATCCTGGCCGATGGCAGCCAGATTTCGGCCGAGCTCGTTGCCGCCGACCGGGCCGAGGACCTGGCCTTGCTGAAGATTCAACAATCCGGCCTGGCCGTCGTTCGCTGGGGGGACTCCGGCGATGTCCGTCCCGGCCAGATGGTTATGGCCATCGGCAGCGCGCTGGGCGATTTTCCCAGCTCGGTCACGCTGGGGGTGGTCAGCGGGTTGGACCGCGCCCTCGATCTGGAAGACTTCGTCGTCGATCACTTAATCCAGACAGACGCCGCCATCAATCGTGGCAACTCCGGCGGCCCCCTGGTCAACCACTACGGCGAAGTGATCGGCATCAACACCTTCATCATTCGGGAAAGCCGGGGCCAGGGCATTGCCGAGGGCATCGGCTTCGCCATTCCCGCCGACATCGCCCGCCGCCTGGTGGACGAATGGATCCGGCAGGACCTGGGGCTGCCGCCGGACCAGTAAGGGTGCAATTTTCAGAGCGTGAAAACAGGAGTAGAGCAACATCCAGATTCCTCCGGCAACCCGGTATGTTCTGGTGCGCGCCAAATGCAACCAGCACGGTTACGGCGGCCAGTCGATTCTGGTTGATTTGACTGTAGATGCAGGGGATGGTTTTGCGGTGAGTCGTTCGGAGTAAAGGCGGCTACTTCCCGTCAGCCTGCTCGACCTGCCTTTGCAGCGTCTCGATCAGGCTGACATGGCTGAACGGCTTGGTAATGTAGTCGTTAGCCCCCATCTCGGTGGCTCGTTGCGCCTCGCGCTGCTGGCCCTGGGCCGTAATCACCACCACCGGAATATCCTTAGTCAAGGGGTTTTCTCGCAGTTCCTTCAACACGGCAAAGCCGTCGATGTCCGGCATCGTGATGTCGCAGGTGACGATGTCCGGCGGGGTTTCGGCGATCATCTGCAGCGCCTGCCGCCCACTGCTGGCCTCCAGAACCTCAAAGCCGGCGATCTCCAGCATGCGGCAGATCAGCTTGCGGATATGGACTTCGTCGTCGACGATCAACACGGTGTGAGACACAAGCGCCTCAGCCACGGGGGATACTAAAGGACACGCAGTCCGGGTACCGTTGCTATGGCAACCGGTCGGCCAAAGAACGCAGATTCTCAACCTTTATAAGTATAATACGTCTCGCCATCAGGCCGTCCAGTGGGCCAACGCTTCCTCCGGCGAGTCGTAGACCTTAAAGATTTGGTCGAGCATCGTCAGCTTGAACAGGGTCTGGGCCTGTTGTTGCGCCCCGGCCAGCAGAATATCCCCGTTTTGCTGGCGGGCGGCCTTCAAGCCAGACACCAGAGCGCCCAGGCCAGAGCTATCAATGAATGACACCTGGCTCAAGTCGATGATCAGCTTTGGCTGCTCCTGAGCCGCCAGGCTCCGCAGTTTA
This sequence comes from Anaerolineae bacterium, assembly GCA_046757065.1. GTDB lineage: Bacteria > Chloroflexota > Anaerolineae > 4572-78 > JBHHXL01 > JBHHXL01. The sequence goes on along the minus strand of JBHHXL010000124.1, from coordinate 9,117 downwards.
TCCCGCACCTCCGGACTACCGGCGGCATCCAGGCGCCCTTCAAGCCTGACCAGGCGAATATCATCCTCTAAAACCTCGACCTGAGCTTTCATTGAACTACGACGCTTCTGCGGTATTTGAGGCCTGGGCGTCCTCAATGCTGTCGTAGATTTGGAAAACGCGGTCGAACATCGTCAGCTCAAACAACAGCCGGGCCTGGGATTGCGGCGCAGCCAGCTTGAGATTGTTGGCATCGCCCCCCAGCGTCTTCAGGCCCGATACCAGGGCTGCCAGGCCGGAACTGTCGATGAACGGCACCCCCGATAGATCGACGATGATCTGCTTAGCTCCCTTATCGGCCAGATCGCGAAAGACTTGCTTGGTGTCCTCCGCCGACCGAGCGTTCAGGGCCCCGTTCAACTCGACAACATGAACATCATCCGCCAGGGAACGCTGTTCGATTTCCATGTTTTTCCCTCCAGGGTCGTGGGATTATCTTTTCTATTATACTCACTCTTTTGGTGTTGACCAGAATCGAGGGGCGAATTATGTTCGCTTAGCAACTGTCCGCGAATAGCTGTTCACTTTTCTCAGGGAACATCTGCCAAAACCGAAAAGTTATTGTTGGACAATCGCTTAGTAACTGTCCGTAAATAACTTTTCACTTTTCCCCAAGAAACACCCTGCAAAAACGCCAAGTTATTTCTGGACAACTACTTAGCTGATCTTGACGCTGATCTCCAGCCCTCGCCCGATGGGTACGGTGGCGCTTTCCAGGTTGGGGTGGTTCTGGACGTAGGTCACGTAATCGGCCAGCTCATCTTCGTGAGAGACGACGTTGTCGGCCACGATCATCGAGCCCAGGCCGGTTTGCTTGTAAAGGACGTCGAAGTACATTTCGTACTGGTCCTTTGCCGCGTCGATGAACACGAAATCGACCGGGGTATCCCGCCCGCGCAACAACTCGCGGGCATCTCCCACCAACAGCTCGATGCTGCCATCCAGACCCGCCCGCGCAAAGTTGCGGCGGGCCTCCCCGGCTTTGGTTGGATCGATCTCGCAAGTCAACACCTTGCCCCCGTATTTGCGCGCGGCCATCGCCAGCCACAGCGTGGCGTACCCGTGCCCGGTGCCAATCTCCACAATCGACCTGGCTTTGGCTCCAACGGCCAGGATGTGCAACAGCCGGGCGGCGTCCGGGTGTACGGCCAGGATGCGCTGTTCGGGAGGCAGCTCGCGCCGGCGTTCCCCCTCGTCGCGCATCTCCAGCTCGGTTATGACCTCAAAAACTGCCGGGTCCATCCACGCTCCTCCAGGTTGTTGACCAAGGACGAAGGCCCCGTTACTGAATCGCTCATTCGTCCTTCGTCTTTCGTCCTTATCAAAAAATCGAGGCCAGAATCTGGACCGAATCGGTGGCCAGATCGATAAAGGGCTGCATAAAGATGGCGATGAGCAGAGTCATGACCATACTGATCGTAACCACCGCCGCCAGCGGGCCGCCGGCCCTCAACGGTGCTGCATCCCCGGCGTCCTCAAAGAACATATTGCGGGCGATCTTGAAATAATAGTAAACGGAGATCACGCTGTTGACGATGCCCACCCCGGCCAGCAAATAGAACCGGGGCTCGGCCCGCCCGATGGCCGCCCCGAACACGAAGAGCTTGCCCACGAAGCCGCCGGTGGGCGGAATGCCGATCAGGGACAGCAGGAAGATGAACATAGCGATGGCCAGGAACGGCGAGCGCCGGATCAGCCCGGCGTACTCCGCGATCCGGGTGGAGCCGGTGGCGTTCTCCACGGCGATGACCACGGCAAACGCGCCCAGGTTGGTGAACAGATAGGCAAACAGGAAGAGCAGCAAGCCGTTCAGCCCCATCGCCCACTCGCTGGCCGCGTTGGGGTTCAGGGCCGCCAGACCGATCAGGATGAAGCCGGCGTTGGAGATGCTGGAATAGGCCAAAAGGCGCTTGATGTCGGTCTGCCACAGGGCCACCAGATTCCCCAGCGTCATCGTGATGATCGAGATGCCGATGAGGATGGCCACCCAGTTCAATTCGTAAGCGGGCAGGGCCACCACCAGGATGCGGATCAGAACCCCGAAGCCGGCCGCTTTCGACCCGACCGACAGGAAAGCGGCGATGGGGGTCGGCGCGCCTTCGTAGGCTTCCGGCGTCCACTGGTGGAAGGGGACCAGAGCCACCTTGAAGCCGAGACCGGCCAAAACCATGATGATGGCCGGCACGGCCAGGAAGATGTCGATGCTGCGATCCGCCGCCCCCAGGGAACCCAGCCCCCGCGCAATCTGGGTCAGATCGACCGTGCCGGTGGCGCCGTACAGCAGCGAGAAGCCGTAGAGCATGACCGCGCTGGCCACCGCGCCGTAGAGGAAATACTTGAGCGCGGCCTCGGTCGAGCGCTCGTCCTGGCGCAGATAGCCGGTCAGCACGTAGCTGGTGATCGACAGGAACTCGAAGGCCAGGTAGATCATCACCAGGTTGGTCGATGAAGAAACCAGCATGGCGCTCAAACCGGCCAGCATCATCAAGGCATAGAACTCGCCTCGATAGGGCGTTCTGGAAGGCACGTAACTGATCGCGCTCAAGCCAACCAGGGCCACCACCAGGGCGATCACCAGCTTGAAAAAGAGGGCCATCCTGTCGACGGCCAGCATCGGCGTCTCCGTGCCGCCCAAATCGGTGGCGATGACCGCGCCCGGACCGGCCAGGGGCCAGATGAACAACGTCGCCACAAACGCCCCTGCCGCGCCCAACACAGCCAGCCAGGGCAGCCAGTCGGCTTTGCGCTCGCCCCGCCGCCAGATAATGTCGAGGGTGAACACCAGGAAGGCGGCCACGGTCAGCACGATTTCAGGTAAAAGCAAAAGTAAGTCTTGTCCGGTCAAAGTACGCCTCCAATATTTGGAGATTGGGGATCGGAGATCAGTAATTAATATGGGGATAAAAAATCTCTATTTCCTAATATCTGATCTCCAATCTCCTCGATCCATCAGCCACCCAATATTGCCCGCGAAGCCTCGTTGATGATACTCAGGATGACCGGGGGGTAGACGCCGATCAGGATCATGCCCACCACCAGGGGGGCCATCGTCCAGCGCTCGAAGGGGGCCATATCCTCCCCGAAGGACCAGTGCTCGGCATCGAAGATTCGTTTCCACTTGCCCTCGTCGAACTCGCCCAGGAAGACGTTTTGGATGATCTTCCACAGGATGTAGGCCGCCGTCAGGACGATGGCGATGATGCCAATGATGGCCATAACCGGCATCGTGGCGAACGCGCCCCGGAAGACCAGGAACTCGCTGATGAAGCCGGCCAGGCCGGGCAGCCCCAGCGAGGCAAAGGCGGTGATCATCATAATCAGGTAGTAAACCGGGATGCGGCCCGACAGCCCCCCGAAGTCGCGCAGGTCGCGGGTGTGGGTCCGCTCGTAAATCACGCCGACCAGGAAGAAGAGGCCGCCGGTGATGATGCCGTGGTTGAACATTTGCAGCACCGCCCCGTTGAGAGCGTGCGTCCGGCTGTCGAGCGACGAGGCATCCAGGGTGGCCATGCTGGCCGCCAGGCCCAGCATAAAGTAACCCATATGGCTCACCGAAGAGTAGGCAATGAGCCGCTTCAAATCGGTTTGGGCCATCGTCACCAGCGCGCCGTAAATCATACTGATGATGCCCAGCGTGGCGATCAGGTTGGCGTTGAATTGGAAGACCTCCGGGAAGAAGGGGATCAGCATCCTGATCATGCCGTAGCCGCCCAGCTTTAACAGCACCCCGGCCAGGATGACCGAGCCGGCCGTTGGGGCGGCGGTGTGGGCGTCGGGCAACCAGGTGTGGAAGGGCCACAACGGGACCTTAATGGCGAAGGCCAGGAAAATGGCGAAGAAGGCCACCGTGGCCAGCACCGGGGCGTTGGCCAGCGGCGACAGGGCCGGGATGGCGGTCACGTCCCAGGTGCCCGTGTCCAGGAAGATGCCGATGAAGGCCAGCAGCATCGCCACCGAGCCGACCAGGGTGTACAGGAAGAACTTGATGGCCGAATATTGGGGCCGGTCCTTCGCCTGCCCCCAAATACCGATCAGCAGGAACATCGGCACCAGGCCGATCTCCCAGAAGAAGTAGAACAGCACCAGGTCCAGAGCCACAAAGACGCCCAGCATACCCATCTCCAGCATCAGAAACAGGGCGAAGAACTCCTTGACCCGCTTGTTGACCACCCGGGCCGAATACCATAGCGACAGGGTGATCAGCAAGGTCGTCAGGAAGATCAGGGGGATGCTCAAGCCATCGACGGCCATCAGATATTGCACCTTCAGGCTGGGGATCCAATCGTATCGCTCCACGAACTGGTAGCCGCTCTGCGCCGAGTTGTAGCCCGCCCATAACAGCACAGACAAAACCAGCGACGGCAGGCTAAACAATTGGGCGATGAGTTTGATACCTCCCTCGTTTTCCTTGGGAATAAACATGATAATGATCGCCCCCAACAGGGGAACAAAGGTGATAGCGGTGAGGATAAAGGGTATATTCATACCGTTGAAGCCTCCTAAAATTTTAACAACTTCCCCCGCTGGGGGGAGGGGTTATCTACCGACAAATGCCACCAGCGAAATATTGTTAATCCAGAACGCCAGGTACAGCCCGATCAACAGCAGCACCGTCAGGGCGATGACCAACAGGTAGTTTTGGGCGCGCCCCGTCTGGGTGAAGCGCAACTGGCTGCCAAACCAGTTGAAGGTCTTGGCCGTGCCCTCGACAAAGGTGCGGTCAACCCAGACCCGGTCGATTTCCGCGCTGGCCTCTCCGCACTCGATCCCGAACCGGCCCACCAGATCGACGAAGGCGTTGATGATCCAATCGTAGTCAAACTTGGCCGCGATGCGGGCCAGCCAGACGACGGGCCGGATGACGATGAAATGATACAGCTCATCGACGTAGTACTTGTTTTTCAACAAGGTGAAGACCGGCCCCAGGATCCGTTGCAAGGGATCGGTCTGGCCCGCTTCCAGGCCGCGATACATCACAGCGCCGATGGCAAATCCGGCGACGGCCACCACGGTGGAGATGAGGGCCACGGTTATGTTGAACGCGCCGGGTTCAAAGTGAATGCCCGCCGCGTGCGAGAACTCGTGAACCTCGCCGGCGAAGCCGTGGAACCAGCCGTTGCCGATGCCCGGTACGTTGTCGGGGATGTTGATGAAGCCCAGGAGGACGGCGAACACGGCCAGGATGAGCAGGGGCACGGTCATGCGGTTGCCGGGCTCCTCGGCGTGGGCGGCCAGTTCGGTGCGGGGCTTGCCCCAGAAGACCATCCCGATCTGGCGGCCCATGTACAGGGCCGTCAGGAAGGCGCCCGCCGTACCGGCCAGCCAGACCCAAAAGGCGATGTTGATCGCGCCGTGTTCCTGCCACAGCTTCCAGGACTCGGCCAGGATTTCATCTTTCGACCAGAAGCCGGCCAGGGGGAAGATGCCCACCAGGGCCAGCGTCCCGGCCATATAGGCCCAAAAACTGCGCCGCATCTTGCTCGCCAGACCGCCCATATTGGCCATATCCTGCGGGTCGGTGTGGTGGTCGTGGACGTGGTGGGCGCCGTGCTCCATAGCGTGGATGACCGAGCCGGAGCCCAGGAAGAGCAGGGCCTTGAAGAAGGCGTGGGTCAGCAGGTGGAAAATCCCGGCCACGAACGCACCCAGACCGAGGGCCATCATCATATAACCCAACTGGCTGACCGTCGAGTAAGCCAGGACGCGCTTGATGTCGTTTTGGGCCAGGCCAATCGTGGCCCCGCCGAAGGCGGTGATAGCCCCGATGATCGCCACCCACTGCAAGGCGGCGCTGCCCTCGGAGACGGCGAACAGGGGCAGCATACGGGCCACCAGATAAACGCCGGCCGAGACCATCGTCGCCGCGTGGATGAGGGCGGACACGGGCGTCGGGCCTTCCATCGCATCGGGCAGCCAGACGTGCAGCGGGAACTGGGCGCTCTTGCCCACCGCGCCGCCGAAGATCAACAGGGCAATGAGCGTGGCGGCGGGGATGCCCCAGATCGTCACCTCGTGGGCCAGCCGGTCCAGCACCTCCGGCTCGAATATCTCGCGGAAGGTCAGCGTGCCGGTGTGGACAAAGAGGAACAGCATCCCGGCGAAGAGCAGCACATCGCCGACGCGGGTGGTCAGGAAGGCTTTCAAAGCCGCCCGCTTGGGCGTAATCTGCCTGGGATCGGGGTAGGTCTTCTCGTACCAGAAGCCGATCAACAGGTACGAGCAGAGGCCCATGATCTCCCAGGCGATGAACAGCAGCAACAGGTTATCGGCGATGACCAGGGCCAGCATAGCCGCCCCGAAGAGGGAGACGTAAGCGAAGAAGCGGGCGTAGCGCGGGTACTCCTCGTTGTAGCCTTCCATATACTCCGAGGCGTAAATGAAGATCATCAGGCAGACGAAGGGCACCATAAACAGCATGGCCGCCCCAAAGCCATCGATCTCGTAGCCCAGGCGGAACCAATCCGCCAGGCTATCGCCGACGGGCAGCCAGGGAATGGCGGTGTTCAGGTGCAGGCCGTGAGCCAGGCCCTCCAGTTGGACTTCGTGCGCGCCCGCGCCGAAGATGGCCCCGGCGAAGACGATCAGCCAGGCCACCAGCGTGGACAGGCCCATCGCGCCGACGGCCAAACCGGCGCTCAATCGATTATTGCGATTGGCTCCCAGGATAATGATGGCAAAGGCCAGGAGCGGAAAGAGAGGTATCAAAGGTGTCAGGGAATACAGGCTCATAAACAACCTCGCGGCAATCAGCGATTGCTAAGGAATGAGATTTAAATAACTTGCCCAATTCATCTGGAGATTAGAGATCGGAGATTGGGGGATTGGTTACCTGGTTACCGGTTAACCAATCGACCCATCACCCAAATGGGAAAATTATTTACGCACGATTCCTGATTGGTCATTGACGCTAGTAGCGCATAGTATCCATCTCTTCAACGATGGCCGTCCGGCGCTTGCGGAACATAGCAATGATGATGGCCAGACCGACCGCGGCCTCGGCGGCGGCGACGGTGATGACGATGATAGCGAAAATCTGGCCGATGGGCGCAGAGGTGGCCTGGTAGCGCCAGAAGGCCACCAGATTGATATTGACGGCGTTCAGCATCAGCTCGATGCCCATCAGAATGGCGATGGCGTTGCGGCGGGAGAGCGCGCCGTAGAACCCCAAACAAAACAACACCGCCGAGGCGTACAACCACCAACTTAACGGAACCATCTTACTCCCCCTCCCTGGCCAGGATGATGGCCCCCACCAGGGCCACCAGCAACAATATTGAGGCCACTTCAAACGGCAAGACGTAGCTGCCCAGGAACAACTGCCCAATCTCGGCGATGGTGCCAGCCGGCGCCGGGCCGAGGGAGGCGTTTTGCCACGGCCCAATCTGCAAAATAATCGCCACCAGAACGGCCAGCAGCAACAGGGCCACCAGAGCGGCGGCCCAGACCTGCTCGTTGCTGGCGCGTTGTCTGGCCGACATCACCCGCTGCGAAACCATAATGGCGAATAAAATCAGGATGGCGATGGCCCCGACGTATACCATCAACTGCACGGCGGCCAGAAACCCGGCGTTCAACAGAACGTAGTAGCCGGTCACGCCGCTGAATGACAGGGCCAGGAACAAACCGGCGTGGAACAAATTCCGGCTGGTCACCACGCCGAGCGCGCCCCCCAACGTGCCGATGCTGAGAACAACGAAGAGAACTTGTTGTACAGTCATAAACAATTTACCTCAATCTTTACACGCGTTCAGAGGGGTGAAAATTCGCAAAGAGTCCGGCAAGCGTTTGTGTGAATTCGATGCTCTCCCCCTTTTGGCCCGGGATCGTGTGGAAGTCCGGCCCGGGCCAGTGGCAGTTGAGCCCAGGCCGCGTGGTTCTAGGTATCGACCGCCGCGATGCCCCGCAAGGCCCGGTCCCGGCTGGATCGGGCCGCCAGACGAAGCACCCCCAGGCAGACGGCCGCGGTCATAATATTACCGACCAGCAAAATCAGAGCTGCCGGGATCGTGCCCAGCGGCTCCACCACCTTGAGCAGAACGGCGACGACCATCAAAATCACCAGGCTGACCGGCACCAGGAACTTCCAGCCGAAATCAAGCAACTGGTCGATCCGGAAGCGGGGCAGCGTGCCGCGCCACCACATCATCACAAACACCCAGATCAGGCTTTTGATCAGGAAATAGATGATGCCCAGGACGACCCCCCACCAGGTATCGGGGCCGGCCCCCGGCCCGCGCCAGCCGCCCATAAAGAGGGTGGTGGACAGGGCAGCCACGGCGAACATGTGGGCGTACTCGCCGAGCATAAACAGGGCAAACTTAAAGCCGCTGTACTCCACGTGGTAACCGGCGATGATTTCGCTCTCGCCCTCAGTCAGGTCAAAGGGAGAACGTCCGGTCTCGGCCACGCTGGCCACGAAGAAAATGGCAAACACCAGCGGCAACTGGATGATGTACCACACATCCTGCCGGGCCACGATGTCGCCCAAAGACATCGAGCCGGCGGCCAGGGCCACGGTGATCAGGGCCACGACCATTGGGATCTCGTAGGCGATCAACTGGGCGATGACCCGAAACGCGCCCAACAAGGCGTACTTATTGTTGCTGGCCCAACCGCCCATCAAAATGGCGAAGGTGCCCAGCGTGCCCACGGCTACGATGTACAGGACGCCGATGTCCAGGTCTGCGCCCACAATGCCCGGCCCCAGGGGGATGACGGCGTAGATCATAATCGAGGAGGCGATGGCCAGCGCCGGGGCGATGTTGTAGACGATCCGGTCGGCGCCCAGGGGGGTGATGTCTTCCTTGGAGATCATTTTGACGGCATCGGCCAGAGCCTGCAGCACCCCAAACGGCCCCGCTCGATTGGGGCCGATGCGGTCCTGGATGCGGGCTATCACTTTGCGCTCCATATAGGTGAAAACGACCACGGTCATCGGGGCGACGACCAGGGCCAGGATTGCGCCGTAGGCGACCAGCACCAGCAGGCGGGCGATGTTGCTATCCAGGCCCAAACTGGTTATCCAGGTAATGATTCCTTCCATAAGAAGCGTTCTCCGTCTCAGTAAAAGCTAAAAAG
>JBHHXL010000123.1:0-12155 GCA_046757065.1 Anaerolineae bacterium | reverse complement strand
ATCATTAGCAACAGCAATCTCTTCATTTTTACTCTCTCCTCTCTTTGCTGAATTTAGGATATAGTTGTCTCAGGGCCGGACACCCTGCGCACCAGCCCTGATACGCAGCATCCTGAGCCTGTCGAAGGAGGCTGCTTTACACAGATTTCCCGCTTGACTCGCACCCTTCGACAGGCTCAGGGTGCTTTCTTCGCTCGCAGATAACCGGTGAAGGATTTATGCCCGGCTGTACCAGTCCTGAAACTGAACCTCAGTAGATCCAAATTTGCCGTAGGGCGGGCATCCCTATGCCGCCCGCAGAGGCCCAAAAATTGGATCTACCGAGCCTTCAAAGAACCAACTCCGCCATCACCCGCAGGCCATCGATGGCGAAGGTCATAATGTTCAGGGTTGTAATTGGGCTGTTTCGCCACAGCTCCAGCCGCTCCTCGATGCGCTCCTTGGGCCCGCACAGGGCGACGTCATCCACCAGCTCATCGGGCACGGCGGCGGCGGCTTCGCGCTTCTGGCCGTCCAGGTAGTGGTCTTGAATGGCGTTGGCCGCCGCTTCGTAGCCGTAGCGGCAGGCCAGGTCGAAGTAGAAATTCCTGCCCCGGGCGCCCATGCCGCCGATGTAGAGGGCCAGCATCGGCTTGACGAAGCCCCGGCAGGCGTCCACGTCGTCCCCGACCACCACGGAAACGGAGGGGGCAATGTCGAAGGTATCCAGGCCCTTGCCGTTGCCCGCCCTGGCCAGGCCGGCCTCGACCCGCGCCTGGTAGACCTGATCGTAATGGCGCGGCGAGAAGAATATCGGCAGCCAGCCGTCGGCGATCTCGGCGGTTAGCTCGACGTTCTTCGGCCCGATGGCCGCCAGGTAGATGGGGATGTCGGGCCGCCCGTGCAGGATGCTCTTCAGCGGCTTGCCCAGGCCGGTCGCATCCGGGCCTTGATAGGGGATGTGGTAATGTTCGCCCTCGTGAACCAGGGGCTGCTCCCGCTCGAAAATGGCCCGCACGATGCCCACGTACTCCCGGGTTTTGGCCAGCGGCTTGCCGTACGGCTGGCCGTGCCAGCCCTCCACCACCTGCGGCCCCGACAGACCCAGCCCCAGCAGAAACCGCCCGCCGGAAAGTTGGTCCAGGGTCATAGCGGTCATAGCCGTGTTGGCCGGGGTACGGGCCGGCATCTGCATAATGGCCGTGCCCAGGTGAATTTGCTCCGTCTGCGCCCCGATCCAGGCCAGGGGCGTGACGCAATCGGAGCCGTAGGCCTCCGCCGTCCAGACGGCGTAGACGCCCATACGGTCGGCCTCCTGGATCATATCGAGGGGTAAATTGATGGTCGCGCCGGAATAGCCGGCCATAATGCCCAATCTCATGCGTTCCTCCTGTGGGGTTGGGTGTTATTGGTTTACCGGTTACCGGTTAACTGGTTACTAGTAAATGGAGAGGCCATTCGTCAACCAATCAACCCGTTAACCAGTACCTGATCAACCAGTACCCAATCAGCCCCCAATCCGTTGCAGGACCTGGTAGATAGCCTCCGTCCCGAAATCCAGAGCCTCGACCGGGATGCGCTCGTCGGCGGCGTGGATGGCTTGCAAGAGGTTGATCTCCGGGGGCAGCTTCATCGGCAAAAAGCCGTAGGGTTGGATGCCCAGCCGGGCGAAGAGGCGGCCGTCCGTGCCGGCCGGCATCAGGAACGGCAGCGGCACGCCCTCCGGATCGGCCTGGCGCAACACGCCGGCCAACGTCTCAAACAGGCCCATATCGATTTCAACGGGGTGGGGGTCGTACATAACCGACTCGTACTCAAGGTCTTCGCCGACGACCTGGCGCACCTCGGCCATCATATCATCGGCGGTATAGCCGGGCAGCAGGCGCGTGTCCAATTGCAGGCGGATTTCGCTGGGGATGACGTTGATCTTGTGCCCGCCCCGGACGATGGTCGGGTTGACCACGTTGCGCAGCATCGACTCGAAGAACCCGCCCACCGGCCCTAGCTCGTGAATCGCTCCATCCGCCGTGGCCGGATCGAGCAGTTGGTTGAGCAGCGTCCGGGTTGGCCCCGGGACCGCCGGGGCCATCGTTTCGATCATCTGCCGGACTACGGGCGTCACGTGCAAGGGCAGGGGCTGCTCTTCCAGGCGAGTCAAAATGCGCCCCAGGCGGGCCATCGCGCCGCCGCGCAGCGGCTGGGAACCGTGCCCGCCCGGGCCGCGCAGCGTCGTTTGCCAGGCGCTCATAATCTTCTCGGCCACCTGGATGGGGTAGAAGCGTCGCCCGCCCAGGTGCAGCGAAAACCCGCCGACCTCGCCCAGGGCGTAACGCACGCCTTCGAACAGATGGGGATGCTCTTCGACCAGGAACCGGGCCCCCAGCGCCCCGCCGGTTTCTTCGTCGCTGAGGACGGCCAGCACCACGTCGCCGGGCAGGGACCGGCCCTCGGCCCGGGCCCGCAGCAGGGCCGCCAGCATCATAGCCAGGCCACCCTTCATATCCAGCGCCCCCCGCCCCCAGACGTAGCCATCGACCAGCCTGCCCTCGAAGGGCGGGTAGCGCCAATCCTGATTCTCGGTCGTGACCACATCGACGTGGCCCTGAAGCAACAGCGGCGGCGCATCGCCGCGCCCCGGAAGGCGGGCCACCAGGTTGGGCCGTTCAGGGTCGCGGGCCAGGAGCGTGGTTTCGATTCCGGCCCCGGTTAGCAGATCATCGACGTAGGCGATGCAGGCCGCCTCGTTGCCGGGCGGATTGGTGGTATCAAAACGGATGAGGTCCTGCAACAACCTGACCGGATGTTGGTAGATAGAAAGTTGGTCGTTCATCATTGGTCATTCGTCATCGGTCCTTGCAATTGGCAAGGAGTGTGACAGTCCCTTTGGGGCGACACCGACAATGAAAATGGAGTGCAGAGCTTGCTCTGCCCAGGCAAACCAAGGTTTGCACTCCTATTTTCAGAGGAGCGACCTCACGCCGCCAGCCGCTCGATGATCGTGCCGTTGGCCAGGCCGCCGCCCTCGCAAATAGCCACCAGGCCGTAGCGCCCTTCGCGGCGCTCCAGCTCGTGCAGCAGGGTAGCCATCAGGCGAGCGCCGGTCGCCCCCAGCGGATGGCCCAGGGCAATCGCCCCGCCGTTGACGTTGACCCGGTCCAGCGGCGCGCCGATCTCCTTCTGCCAGGCCAGGACCACCGGGGCAAATGCCTCGTTGATCTCGAACAGGTCGATGTCATCCACGGTCAGCCCGGCCCGTTCCAGGGCTTTCTGCGTGGCCGGGATGGGGCCGGTCAGCATCGTCACCGGATCGACGCCGACGACGGAGAAGGACACGAAGCGGGCGCGAGGTCGCAGGCCCAGTTTCTCGGCCATCTCCCGCGAGGCGATCAACGTGGCGCTGGCCCCGTCCGAAATCTGGCTGGCGTTGGCGGCGGTGATCAGGGGCAGGCCCTCGAAGGCCGGCTCCAGGGCCGAGATTTGTTCCAGGGTGGTTTCGGGCCGGATGCCCTCATCCTGGCTGAAGAAGGTGGCCTCCCCATCCCCGTTGGAGACGGGCACCGGGATGATCTCGCGGCTGAAGTGGCAGCTCTCGCGGGCCGCCGCCGCCCGCCTATGGCTTTCGTGGCTGAAGCGGTCCAGGTCCTCCCGGCTGAGTTCCCAGCGATCGGCGATCATCTGCGCCCCGATGGCCTGGTTGAAGAAACCCTGCTCCAGGTTGTAGCGTTCGGTCAGCCCCCTGGTCAAGGGCGTGCCGTGCCCGCTGAAAAGAGGAGCTCCCATCGGCACCCGCGTCATCGATTCAACGCCGGCGGCGATGACCAGGTCGTAGACGCCGGCCATGATCCCCTGGGCGGCGAAATGGATGGCCTGCAGGCTGGAGCCGCACTGCCGGTCCACCGTGGTCGCCGGCACCGACTCCGGCAACCCCTCCGACAGCCAGGCGTTGCGGGCCACGTTGAACGACTGCTCGCCGATCTGGTCCACACAACCGGCGATGACGTCGTCGATCCGCTCCGGCTCGACGCCGGTCCGTTCCAGCAGCCCGGACAGCAGTCCGCCCAGCAGATCGACGGCGTGGACGTCCTTCAGGGCCTTGCCCTTCTTGCCAATCGGCGTCCGCACCGCTTCGAGAACCACTGCTTCACGCATGATTTTGCCTCCTGATGGCTATGGGGTAGGTCGAGAGCCTTCCATCTCTCATCACGGGTTCTCTGGATGACCGTGACGAATGACGAAAAGAATCTGGCTCTTTGAGCTTTTATGGGGTTTTGTAGCACAAGCTGTTAGCTTGTGCGGGACAAACTAACACGCTCCGCGTGTCCTACATTGCCACACAATTCCTCACAGAGCCAAGAATCTTTACAATCAACGCCCAGATCGGGCCTGGGTAGTTTCGTGGAAGTGAGGTATCGAACAACCCCCCACAAGGGGATTATACTTCAAAATGGCTTTTGGCCCAATTCACGCCTGAGTGACTAACGCCAGGGTGACGGTGGCCTTGGCCACCAGTTTTTCCTGACCCTGCCTGCTGGCCCAAACCTCCGACTCGGCGACGGTCAAGGTCCTGCCCGGTTTGAGGACGGTCCCCCGGCAGCGTAACGATTCGCCGACCGCCGGACGGAGCAGGTTGATCTTGAACTCCACGGTCAGGACAATCTGCCCCTCCTGCATCAACGTCCCGGCGGCGGCCCCGGCGGTGTGATCGGCCATCGTGGCCTGCACCCCGGCGTGGATGAACCGGTCCTGCTGCAAATGCCTGGGCAGTATCTCCAAGCGGGTCTCGCACCAGCCCAAACCGATGCTATGCAGCTTGATCCCCAGGTCGGCCACAAAAGCCGCCTGATCAAAGAGGTCCTGCACCGTCTGGTCATAGCCGGGGCCCTCTATGTTCACACCCAATCTCCTAATCTCCCAATCCCTAATCCCCAAACACCCCCGCCGCCCGCAGCGCTTCGATTTCTTCCGAACTGTAGCCTACCTCACCCAACGCCTCGTCTGTATGCGCCCCGACCGCAGCTCCAATATGCTTGTAGTCGGGCTGGCTACGCGAAAACTTGTAGGGGCTGCCGATCTGCCGCTGCGCCGTGCCGTCTGGCCTGGACACGTCCACCACCATGCCCCGGGCCCGGGTCTGGGGATGGTCCAGCATCTCCTCGACCGTCAAGACCGGCTCGACGCAGACGTCCACCGCCGCGAAAACCTCCAGCCACTCGGCCAGGCTGCGCCCGGCGATGGTCGCCTGAACCTCCGCTTTCAACGCCCGTTGCACGTCGAGATCGCGCTCGTAGCCCCGCTCGATCAAATCGGGCCGGCCAATGGCCCGGCAAAAGCCCTGCCAGAACTTCGGCTCCAGGCTACCGACCGACAGGTAGCGCCCGTCGCGGGTGCGGTAGAAATCGTAGAAACCGCCGCCGTTGAGCCAGCCTTGCTCCCAGCCCGGGTTCTGGCCGCCGACCAGGAACTCGCTGGCGGCCAGGGCGTTCCAGGCCAGCGAGGCATCGAACATACTGATGTCCACAAACTGTCCTTCGCCGGTGTTCTGGCGATGAACCACTGCCGCCAAAACGCCAACCACCGCCCCGAATGAGCCGCCGCCGACGTCGGCCACCTGCACGCCGAGGGGGATCGGGCCGGTTTCCCGGCGGCCGGTGTGGCTCATCACCCCGGCCAGGGACAGGTAATTGATGTCGTGCCCGGCCCGGTCGCGGTAAGGGCCATCCTGGCCATAGCCGGTGATGGCGCAGTAAATCAAGGCCGGGTTGGCCGCCCGCAGCGCCTCGTAGCCGACGCCCAGGCGGTCCATCACCCCCGGTCGAAACTGCTCCAGGACGATGTCATAGGTTTGGACCAGACGCCGGACCACCTCCACCGCGCCGGGCCGCTTCAGGTCGAGGGCGATGGAGCGCTTGGAGCGGTTGAGCAGGGCGTGCCAGGCCGAGGTATCGCCGTCGAAGGGCGGCGAGAGGCGAATCATATCCGGGCGGTGGGGGGCCTCGACCCGCAGCACCTCCGCCCCCAGATCGGCCAGCATCATCGAGGCATAGGGGCCGGGCAGGAGGGTGGTAAAATCGAGGATTCTCAGCGACGACAAAGGGCCGGTCCTCACCCCAACTCCCCCTCGGCGTAACGCTGGCGGAGGACCTTTTTATCGAACTTGCCGACGCTGGTTTTCGGAATCTCGTCGATCAAGGCCACCTTATCGGGCAGCCAGAATTTGGCAAAGTTCGGGGCCAGATAATCGATCACCTCCTCGAAGGTGGGCGCCTCCGCATCCGGGGCCGGGACGATGACGGCCATCGGGCGCTCGGCCCACTTCTCATCGGGGATGGCGATGACCGCCGCTTCCAGGACCTTGGGATGGGCCATCAGCGCGTTTTCCAGGGCCACGCTCGAAATCCACTCGCCGCCGCTCTTGACCAGGTCCTTGGTGCGGTCGGTGATGTTCATATAGCCGTCCTCGCTGATCGTAGCCACGTCGCCGGTGCGGAACCAGCCGTCGGCGGTGAAGTGATCCGGGCCGGGGTCCAGCTTGTAGTAACTCTTGATGATCCACGGGCCGCGCACCTGGACCTCGCCCATCGTCGCCCCGTCCCAGGGCAACTCCTGGCCCTCCTCATTGGCGATACGCATCTCGACGCCGGGCACCATATACCCCTGCCTGGCCTTCACATCCCACTGTTCGTGGTCGGGCAAAGCGCGATGGTGGCTCTGCAACTTCGACACCGTGCCCAGCGGCGACATCTCGGTCATCCCCCAGGCGTGGAGGACGTTGACTCCCAGCTCCTTCTCGTAGGCTTCGATCAGCGAGCGGGGCATGGCCGAGCCGCCCACCACCAACGCCCGCACGCTTGAAATGTCGCGGGGATTGGCCTTCAGCTCGTGGTACAGCCCGGTCCAGATGGTCGGCACGCCGGCGGCCACAGTCACCCGTTCCTCGGCGATGATCTCGGCCAGGGCATCGGGTTTGAGATGCGGGCCGGGCATAATCATCTCCGCCCCGGCCATAGCGCAGGCGTAGGGCAGGCCCCAGGACATAGCGTGAAACTGCGGCACCACGACCAGGACCACGTCCTCCTCGGTCAGGGCCAGGGCGCTGGCCTGGTTCTCGCCCAGGGTGTGCAGGTACATCGAGCGGTGGCTGTAGAGCGCCCCCTTGGGGTGGCCGGTGGTGCCGCTGGTGTAGCACATGCCCATCGCCATATTTTCGTCGGCCACGCGCCAGTCGTACTCGTCGCGGGCCTCGGCCATCAGGTCCTCGTAGAAATGGACGTTGGGCAACTTCGTCTCGATCCCCTTGTCGGCGTTGAACAGGACGTAATGTTGGACCCCATCGATCTGGTGGGCCACGCGCTCGTACAGGGGCAGCAGCGAGCCCTCGATGAAGACCACTTTGTCCTCGGCGTGGTTGACGACGAAGGCCAGTTGTTCCGGGAAGAGGCGGATGTTGAGGGTGTGGATCACGGCCCCGCAGCCGGGGATGCCGTAATACATCTCCAGATGCTGGTAATTGTTCCAGGCGAAGGTCCCCACCCGGTCGCCCGGCTCGACCCCCAGGCCCTCCAGAACGTTGGCCAGCCGTTTGGCCCGCTCGTAGAGGTTGGCGTAGGTGTAGCGATGGAATGAGCCATCAGGCAGCTTGGTTAAGATTTGTTTGCGGGGGTACATGCGGTGGGCGTGTTCCAGGATGCGGTCGATGGTCAAAGGGTAATCCATCATCAAGCCTTTCATCGGTCACTCTCCTTTGGGGTATCTGAAATCTTCCGGCCGGCCGCTGTCCAGAAATAACCTATCATTTTTCTCAGATGTTGCCTGAGAAAAGTGATAGGTTATTCCCGGACAGTTGCATTGCGGTTGGGAAGCGGTGCGGTTGGCCGAGAAGTGTAATACACTCCGGGGCCTTTGTCAATCCTGCACGAAAAGGGGTTGTGATTTCGGAATCTTCACCCAATTTTTACGGATTTCTCAATCGATTTGTTATACACTTCATATATTAGATAGCGGGAACGAGACCAGGTTTATCCAGAATGAGGTATATAAACAATGAGCCGCAGGTTACTCCCTATCACTGTAATCTTTGTATTGTTGAGTATCATTGGCCTAAGTCCGCAGGCGGCCTTTTCCCAGGCCACCGTTGTTTATGTAGATATAGATAACAATGGCCCGGAAGACGGCAGCCCAGATCGTCCCTACAACAGCATTACCGAAGGGGTTGCCAGCGTCGCCGATGGGGGAACCGTAAAGGTGGCGCCGGGCACCTACACCGAGAACCTATCCATCAACAAAAGCCTGACGCTGCAAGGCAGCGGGCTGGACGTGACGACGATTGACGGCGGCGGCCAGGGCAACACGATCACTATCGCCACTGGCGGCCTGACCGTCAACGTCGAATACTTTAAGATCACCGGCGGAGGGGCCAACACTCAAACCTCCGACTCTGGCCTCAAGAGCTACCCTGGCTCCACCCTCTACGCCCGCTGGAACTGGTTCAGCGGCAACGGGTTGCACGGCGTAGTCAGCTACGGCCCGGACTCGATCGACCACAACCTCTTCACCAACAACGGCGACGGGAACGGAAGCGGCTACGCCATCTGGGCCAGCAACAGCTCGACGGCGCGGATTCATAACAACACCATCCGCCAATCAACGATTGGCGACGCCGGCAGCAACCGGGTGGGGGTTGGGATCGCCATCTCCAACGATGCTGTGGCCGGGGACATCCGCAACAATATCATCGCCGACACCTTCACCGCCATCAAGGTCCTGTCCGGTGGGGTAACCCCGGCAACCACGGTTGACTACAACATCCTCTGGAACAACACCGCCAACTACAGCGGCATCTCCGCCGGCGCGAACGACCAGACGGTCGATCCGAAACTGACGACGACCAGTTATCTCAACACCGGTTCTCCGGCCATCAACGCCGGCGATCCCGCCTCGAACTACAACGACCGGGACGGCAGCCGCAACGACATCGGCCTGCGCCAGCACTACCTGACCGGGACCACGGCCTACGGCAACTTCGCCACATACATACCGGCCGGCCAACCGCTGGGCCTGGCGGCCTATCAGGGCTCCGCCGTGTGGCTATCGAGCTATATCTATCAGGCCGGCATTTATCGCCTGGCCGCTGCGAACGGCGATCCATTGCAAGAGATGACCGTACCCGGCGCTGCGAACAGCGGCTATGGCGGGCTGGCCTATGACGCCGCCACGGATACCCTCTATCACAGCGACATCTACGGCAGTGGGATCCAGAAGCTGGACGGCGGAACCGGGGCCATCAAAGCCACGCTGCCATTCACCGTGGCCAGCGGCGGCGACCTGGCCTTCGATGGAACATACATCTGGCAAGCCGCCGGGGGCTGGATGGATCCCAAAATCTACAAGCTCAACGCTGCGTCCGGCGCTGTGGAGGACTCCTTCGTCAGTCCGGTGGCCGGTCAAACCCAAACATTCGGTCTGGCCTTCACCAACAACGCCCTGTGGCTGAGTAAAGGCAAGCATATCTACAAGATTGATCCCAACACCGAGGCCATCATCTGTTCCTTCGAGGCCCCGCTGAACGACGTGCGGGGGCTGGCCTTCATCCCCGGTTACGATATGCTGGCAGCCAGTTTCAGCCAGGATCGGGTGATGCGTTTCGATCTGCCGTCGCAATGCAACGAAAACACGACACCGGGCGTGACCATCAGCTTTCAATGGACTCCCCAGGAAACTCACACGATCCAATACCAGCCGGCCTTTAGCAACGAAGCCGTCTGCGTCAGCCGACCCCGCTGGCAGAGCAGCAGTTTCCAGAGCGGAAACCAGCTCCCCAAAGTCACCGGGGGCACGATCCGAGGGGTGCGCCTGCAACTGGCCGGGGCGGACACTCTGGCCGTGGTCAGCGGCAACAACCTAAACGGGGCTAACCTGAAAGAGTGCGGCAACGGCCTGTGGGCCGTCTGGTCGGCCAGCCCGGCGGCCTGGACGGCCGCCGGCGGCGCGCTGGATATCGATTGGCATCCACCCCGCAAAGCGGGCATCACCCTTTCCTGGCAGAGCGGCGGCAACACCCAAACCCTCCGCTTCCAGCACCGGATCGCTAACGAGGCTATCTGTGAGCCTCGCACCAATGATTGGGCCAGCATTAGCCTGCAATCGGGCAACTATCTGCCGGTCGTCTCCGATCCGGCCTCGTCCAGCCGCAACTACAGCGGCCTGCGGCTGCATCTGGCCTCGGGTGACTCGCTCAGTGCCGACGAACTGGATGCCAACACCCAACTGACGGACTGCGGCAACGGTTTGTGGGTCATCTGGTCCAGCAGTCCCAGCGCCTTTGCCAGCGCCTACGGCGCGATCAGCGCCACCTGGCAATCGCTGCAAGCCCAGATCAAGGTCAATTTCGCGGGGCAGGGCGCGCAAATAGCCCACACCCTCCAATGGCAGGCGATCTCCGAGAACGAGTCCGCCTGTAATACCGGGGAGGGAAGCGGGCAGAACTCCGGCGGGGGAACCTGGACGTCGATTTCCTTGCAACCGGGCGGGGCCATCCCCCAAGGTGCTGGGCGCGGGATTCGGCTGAAAGTTACCAGTGATGATCTGCTCAGTAGCCTGCGCCTGGTCGGGGCCAGGGTGCAGAAATGTGGCGCTGGCATCTACGCCATCTACGAGCAAGATATTGATCTGTGGTCCCAGGTGTCCGGCTTCATCATCGTTGATTGGGGCGCGCTCTTTAATAACCTGGATTGCATCTGGTTCCAGCACACCGAAACTGTGGACCACAGTCGAGACCAGTCGTCTCATCTTTGGTGCCAAAACGACGGCACGGCTACTGTGCGCTACGAAAACGGTTCGACCGACACGGTCACCGTGGTCGACGGCTACGCCCGCATCCCGTCGGGTGTCAACGAGGTCACGCCCGGCGGCGCTTTTGTCGGCAACCTGTCCGCTACTCTGAAAGATCGGCTGCCGGTCACAGTGCATATCGTCCCGGTCAACCTGGTAGATGTGGGCATCGGTCCTCCCGGCCTGGACCTCTTCCTACTGCCAATCGATCTGGGCAACATCCCCTTTTTCAATGTCCTGTTCGAGGTCGAATCCACAATAGATGTCGAGGGCGACGATGCCAACGAGATTTGGGACAATATGGAAACGGCGATGAACGCTCAACCGGCCGTGGCCGGCAGCGATGCTTATATCCTGGTTGCCTCCAGCGCCGATAACCCCGTTGACTATGAAAAATACTTCGGCCAGGGGCCGTTCGATAGTTGGAAGGGTATGTTCTTTCTGGGCCATCCCACGACTTTCATCCACGAGATGCTGCACAGCCTGCTGGGCCTGAAACACGTTGGCGACGGCCCAGGCCCGGACCCGGACTGGCCCTACGGGCTGACCAACACCTTCCCCGAAGAAGCCACCTTTTACGGCAACACCCAGGCCGGTACCTGGGAGCGATTGCACTTCACCGGCAACGACTGCGACGCCCTGATGAGCTATGGCAACAGCAACCCCTATGGGCTGGGCAGCGATTACCGGGTGCGCTGCCTGTCGCCGTTCACCGGCAACAAAGCCTGGGACGAGGTCAGCAACTACTTAGCCCCGGCGCCCGCGGCGGTCGCGGCCCCCGCCAACGGGCCGGTAATGTGGCTAGAGGGACCGGACCTGTTCAAGTTCACCCTGGCCCACGCCGAAACGGGTAACACGGCTACCGGCCCGGTACTGATCGCCAACCCCGACACAAGCCCCATCACTATTACCGTGGCCAGTTACGAATCGGACGTGAGCCACTTCATCGACAGCTTTGTTAACCTACCGACCGGGGTCAACAGCGCCACCTTCGACGGTCGCAACTACCCGCCAGCCTTCGGCAACCTGACCGCGACCACGGTCATAAGCCACACTGGCAACTACACCCTGACCGTGCAAACCGAGTGTGCCTGGCTCCTCTCCGCCGACGATGGGGCGGGGGATCGCCTGGTCAGCGGTCCCTACGTGGGCAGCCGCACGGTCAACGTCTACGATACCAGCCTGAATCTGCAACTGAGCTGCGCAGATGGCGAGAGCATGCAGAGCCTGAGTTATCCTGTCCGCATTTACCTGCCGCTCATCCTGCGCTAACACCTGCGGACATCTGACAACAACCCTGGAGTCGGGGGGGGGGGGGGGGGCCCCCCCCCCCCCCCGGGGGGGGCGGA
>JBHHXL010000122.1:0-12210 GCA_046757065.1 Anaerolineae bacterium | reverse complement strand
CGCTTTGGCCTCAAGCTGCCATTGCTGCTCCTGGTCCGTCCCGGCCCCATTTTGCGGATCAGACATCTGTCACTCCACGACCGGCACCGGCACTTCGCCGATGATCTCGGCGATGACCTGATCCGGGCTGCGCCCGCGCAGGCGGGTTTGGGGGCTGATGTGGACGCGATGCGTCAGGATAACGGGGCCAAGATATTGGACATCGCTGGGAATGACGTAGGACCGGCCCCGCAGGGCCGCCAAGGCCTGGCTGGCCTTGAACAGCGCCAGCGTCCCGCGCGGAGACACGCCCAAATCAACCGAGGGATGGTTGCGGGTGGCCCGCACCACCTGCAAGATGTAGCGCCGCACGTCGGGGTTGACGTGGATCTCCCGCACCTGGCGCTGCAAGGCCAGGACGTCATCGCTGCCGGCCACGGGCTGCAACCCGGCCAGCGGATCGTCCCGCTGGTAGCGGAGCAAAATCTCATCCTCCTCGGCCTCGCTGGGGTAGCCCAGGCGTAGCTGCATCAGGAACCGGTCCACCTGCGCTTCCGGCAGGGGAAAGGTGCCTTCCAACTCGATGGGGTTTTGGGTGGCGAGGACCAGGAAGGGGCGGGGCAAAGGGCGCGTCCGGCCATCGACGGTGACTTGAAATTCCTGCATCCCCTCCAGCAGGCTGGATTGGGTGCGTGGCGTGGCCCGGTTGATCTCGTCGGCCAGCAGGATTTGGCTCAAGATGGGGCCGGGCCGGAACTCGAACTCCTGGCGTTTCTGGTTGAAGTAGCTCAGGCCGGTGACATCGCTGGGCAGCAGGTCCGGCGTGAACTGGATGCGGGCAAACGAGCAATCCAGGCTGCGGGCCAGGGCCTTGGCCAGCGTGGTTTTGCCGACGCCCGGCACGTCTTCCAACAGCACATGACCTTCGGTTAGCAGGGCTACCAGCAGCAATTCCACAACGTCGGCCTTGCCGATAATGACGCGGGCGATATTCTGCTGGACGGTCCGGGCAAATTGAGCGAAATCCACAGTTCCCCCAAAAGACGTAGAGCAGGCGACGCCTGCCGGTGCAGTCTACCGCCAAAGTCGCAGACAGTCAATTTGGCAGCAAAACGAGGGAGCATTTCAGTTTAGGGGCGAATTTATGGAGTTGCTAGCAAAATGGGCTTTGGAGTCGAGGCTTTAGCCGGTCAAAGCCTACTAATCTCCGGCTGAAGCCTCGACTCCGCAAAACTTGCCCCAAAAGTGAAATACACCCGCAAAACGACACGATGCTTACGCACTTGACATCCCCCCAACCATCGGCTACCCTTGGACAGATGAGACATCCAGCCCGCAAACGTCAACCTGGCTACGCGAAGAACCGCGCCTGCTACGCCAGCGCCAATTGAACCCGGAGATCGTTAAATGAAAGCAACGGCTGTTGCCGGCTCCAACATCGCCCTGATCAAGTACTGGGGCAATCGAGACGATGCCTTGCGCCTGCCCCACAACAACAGCATCTCGCTCACGCTTGACAAGGCCAGCACCACAACCACGGTGCAATTTACGGACGCATTGAACACCGACGAGATCACCATCAACTCGCGAATGGTTGTTGGCCCGGCCAGGGACCGGGTCACCCGCCACCTGGACCACCTGCGGCGGCGGTTTGGATGCAAGCTGGCTGCGCGGGTGGCCTCCGAGAACAACTTTCCGATGGCCTCCGGCATTGCCTCCTCGGCCTCGGCCTTTGCCGCGCTGACCGTGGCCGCCGCCGGCGCGTTGGGCCACTCCCCGGCCCCGGCGGACTTGAGCGCGCTGGCCCGCCTCGGATCGGGCTCCGCCTCGCGGTCGATTCTGGGGGGATACGTCGAATGGCTGGCGGCGGATAAACACGAGGGGTCTTACGCCGTGCAGATCGCCGGACCCGATCATTGGCAGATCATCGATGTCATTGCGGTGCTCTCATCCGGCGAGAAGCGGGTCAAATCCACCGAAGGCCATCAAACCGCTCACACCAGCCCCCTCTACCCCGGCCGGCTGGCCCACGTCGAAACGCAAATCCCGCGCCTGCGGGAAGCTATTCTCCGCCGGGATTTCACCACCCTCGGCCAGATCGCCGAATTGGACGCGCTATCGATGCACGCGGTGATGATGACCTCGCAACCGTCGTTGTTCTACTGGGCCCCGGCAACTCTGACTCTGATCGAAGCGACCCGGACCTGGCGCGAAGAGAGCGTCGAGGTCTACTTCACCATCGACGCCGGGCCGAATGTGCATTTATTGACCCTGCCCGAACACCTGGAGGCCCTGAAGGCCCGGCTCCAGCCCGTGACGGAAGTTGAGCGCCTGATCGTCTGCGGGCCGGGCCAGGGAGCGAGGCTGATCCCGGAGCATCTATTCTGAGTCACCCCCGGAATTGGGCCACCAGCTGGTCGAGTGTCTTTCTGCGCCTGGCCTTGAGTTCCTCCTCGCGCAGAATGATCGACTCGGCGGCGCGGACCTTGCATTGTTCCTTGACCAGCGGGCACCGCTCGCAGGTTTCGTGGATGATCACCGTAGGAATGGCCGGGTCTTCAACAAAGCGGAGGGTTTGCCGCAAGTCGGCGTCGAGGCGAAAGCCAACCACCACGCTGCTGCCCACATTCGGTAACAGGACCAGGGGGCGGGCAAAGCCAAGCGACAGGAATTGCTCGTGCGATTCCAGGAACTCCGAGATTTGGACCCCGATCAAGGGGGTTTCGCTGAAGGCATCGGCAGAGCTTTGAGCCGCCATCTCTCGCAGCAGCCGCACGGCCAGCCAGCGCCGGCAATGGTGCTCGTGCAAGCTGATGCCACTGGGCAACAACAGGCGATTCATATTCAATTGTTTGACCAACTGAAAATCGCTGTCGGCGTTATGAAAGCGCAAAAAATGCAGCTTGATGCCAAAAAATTGAGGGATCAGTTCGCTAAAGCGATAGAGGAGCATTTCCGGGGTAACATCGTACTTTTCGAGCATCCCCAGCAAGCGATAGGGGCTCCAGGTATTAAGCCGGAAAAACTCTTGCAGGTCGGCCAAAATGGCCGCGCGGGGAATGAGCAATGCCCCGGCAAAATAAGAAGCCCTGAAATCGTTCAGCACCTGCCGGAAAGAGTCGACCTTGTCGGGAGCCGAGGTATTGGCCCGGTCCTTCAACCCCAAAAACTGATAGCCTAACTCGCGGGCCAGGATAAACTTGATTTGCATCGGGCGCAGCAAGGCGTTGAGCAGCAGGCGCGGTTCCGCCCCATCGATGAACACGGATCGATAGTTGCTTAAGACCTGATGCTGCTTTAGTACATCCTCGTCCAGCCGATAGCCAAACTTGCCCTGAATAATCTCCTCAAGCGTTTCAAGTTCAAGGGGCGGGTCGCCCTCAAGTTCATACGCTCGAGAAAATTCAGCCGCCGCGTCCTCCAACTCCTGGAAGTAATTTTCGTGGATTTCCTGGTAGGAACGCAGGGCCGCCCGCAGAAAATGCTCCTCTTTCATATCGTACTGGCGGCCAATTTCGAGGACGGCGTGCAGCAGGGCGCTGGTCTTATCGGGCACGCGGGTAAACAGGTTAACCAGGTCTGCGGCTTCCAGCCCAAATTCGTCAAACGGAAATTGCTGCAACAGCGGCGAGGCCAACATCGCTTCCAGGTAGGCCAGCGACGGGCCCAACTTGATGGACACCAGATCGTCGTAGCTTTTCCCCAGCACCTCAGCCATCTTCATAATCTTGTCGGCTTTGGGATATTTACGGCCTTTTTCAATTTCCGTCACGTAGGAAGGGGAGAGCTCGCAGAGCGCAGCGAATTCAGATAAGTTCAGGTCTTTCTCCAAACGCGCTTGCCGCACCTTCATCCCAAAAATAATATTGATCAGGCCGGTATTCATGATCGCTTCCCATCTTTGATCCAAGCCCTCAGGGGTAACATCCTAAATAGACAGCGCCCGGCATTATTACCTTGCCCGATTAAACGTCATCATAGATGAGCACCGCCCCCAGCAAGTTGAGGGTCGTCCGCGTTGACAAGACGTGGTGATACCAGACCCGCGCGTAGCGCGCCCAATTGGGGTACTCCTCCGCCCAGGCCCGGTACCCGGCTTCTGTTTCCATCAGGAGTTGGTGTAACTGCTCAAGCAGGACGGGCATCTGTTTGCGCTCATTGGCCAGCCGGAAGAGCGTCCCCAGCATTTGATCGCGTTCCCCCGCCGTCTCCGGCAGGTCAAGGGCGCGATTGAGGCGAGCAATATCGGCCCGCATCAGAAACAGGCCGGTTTGCCGGGGGACCAACAGCCGGATCACGATGTCGCGCAAGCCTACGCCCAGCCCGTCTTCCATCTCCGCCGGGGCAGGTGGAGGAGGGATTGGGGGGAAGGGATCGCTGTCCCGGGGAATGGGATCGACGGGCAAGGTGGTTATGATTTGCTTGAGCGTCAACTCGCCGAGCACAAAATAGAAGGGAGCGGGCTTTAAGCGCCGCAGAGACAAGATAAACGCCGGAACCCACAAGGCCAGATGGTGCACCTGCAGGCGGCGGGCAAGCTCAGATCGGCCGGCGTCCCACCAATCGGCCAGGGCCAGCAATTCCAGGCCGAGATGATCCGGGGCGACTTCCCGCAACCCGGCAGGAGGTTCCCACTCCGCCTGCCGGTGAAGAGCCCGCACCCGAGCCGTGGCCACCGCCCCCACCTCCGCCGCAGGGTCTACAAAGACGCTCTCGTAGGGCGGCAGGTTGAGCTCAAATAACCGCTGATGCTCTCCGGCCAGAGCGGCCAGCGAGGCAGCGTCTGCCTCCGGCAGCGTTTCGGCCAATTCAGGGCAGCGCGCGATCTCGGCGGCATCTTGTGGACCCAACGTTTTCAACCAAACGCGCCCCAAAAGACGTAATACTTCGATATCCGGCTTTAGCTGATTCCCCAAGCCATTACCTTTTCCGATCTAAGCCTACGGCGCTATCCATACCCACAACCGACACGGCTCCAATCACCTCGGCATAAATCGTAGCACCACGTCGGGTAATCTGCAAATTATTCACAACCGCGCCGCGCTCGCTACGCTCGCTACGCTCGTTTTGACGAAGGGCGGCTGATATTGTAACCTTCGGCTGCGCAATATCCAATGCCCGTACCCGGCAATCGTATGAATCCAAATAACCGTTTCGATGAATTGAAAACCTATCTTCAAACCCAGGGCTGGCAGTGGAAGCCGGGGGCCGATGTTCCCCACGGCGAGCAAATCATCGTCTTTGCTGCAGGTATGAAGGCAATCGTCAACTTCTGGCCGAAGCGGGGCACATTCCATCTCCAGGGGCCGGACTCGCCCCTCAAGGCCGCGCTGCAAGGCTGGCTGGATGAGGGGACGGAGGCGGCAGCCATCCCCCTGCCTCATCTGGGGCTGGACGAGGCGGGCAAGGGAGATTGGTTTGGGCCGCTGGTGGTAGCGGGGGTTTATCTGGATGCGGAGGCCGGTTCCGCCCTGCGCCGGCTTGGGGTGCGGGACAGCAAAGCCCTGGCCGGGGCGGCCCTCCGGCGCATCGCGGCCCAGATCGAGCGCCGCCTGCCGGAGGTGGGCCGCCGGGTCCGGGTCATCGACCCCCGGACGTACAACGAACTCTACGGGCAATACAACAACGTCAACCGCTTGCTGGCCGAGGTCTACGCCGAGGTGGCAGAGCAGGTCTGGCGGGCGACGGGCGCGCCGGCCATTGTCTGCGATCAGTTTTCCCGGCGCACCGACCGGCTGGCGGAGGCTTTTGCCGCCCGTGACCTGCCCGCGCCGGTCCAGCAACACCGGGCCGAGTTGGTGAGCCTGGCCGTGGCTGCAGCCTCGATTTTGGCCGTCGCCGCCTTCGATGAAGCGCTGGCCCGGCTGGGCCGCCAGGCCGGGCTGGACCGGCCCCTGCCCAAAGGCGCATCCGACCTGAACGCATTGGAGGCCGCCGCCCGGCACATCCTCCACCGGCAGGGCCGGCAGGCCCTGGGCCGCTACGCCAAGCTCAACTTCAAGCCGGTCCGCAAGTTGTTGGCATAGACGCCGCTCAGCACCCATACCAGGCCCGCAGCCAGCGATAATACCAGCCACCGTGCCACGACGAACAGCGGGCGCGCCAACCGCGGCCCGGCGGCCCGAAGCCGTCCTGGCTGAGCCGCATCAAGATGCGATGCTCATCGGCCCGGCCTATCCTGGCGGGGAAGAGAGCAAACGCCATGTTTTCATCCTTGCCGGGGCCGGTGTAACACGTTTCGAACAGGGAGACATCGGGCAGCGAATCGACGCGGGTCACGGAAAAGGGATAGCGCAAGCCGCCCTCCGCTTCCAGCCAGAGCGTTACCTCAACCTGGTTGGTCCTCTCGTCGCCGAGGGCGTCTTTCACCCGCCGCGCCGCCAGGCATTCGCTGCGCACCGGGACCGTGCCGCTGATGCGCCACGACGAAAGCACCGCCTCGCCGCCGACGGTCACCAGGGTGTACGTGCTTTCGTCGGCGCTGTTGCGCATCCCCACCAGGAGCGGCGGAAGTCCGGCGGCCCCGGACCTGGTGATCTCGGCGGTGATCTGCAATGGGTCCTCAACGGTATCGACCGGCTCGACCGGCCGGAGGGGGTAGACGACACGTTTGCCAACAAACCCGCCGCGCGAGGTCAACGTCCAGCCAATCTCGCCCTCGTTGGGAGTGTATTGGTAGGTAGCTTCGACGGCAACCTGAGAGCGCGTGGGGGGAACCGGCACGCAGATTGTCGAACGGGCGAAGATGAAGTTCGGGTTCCAGATGCGCCCCCGGTTGAGGGCCATCAGCTCAAAGACGGTGGTGTTGAAACGCCGGGCGATGCTGAACAGGGTGTCCCCATATTGCACCGTGTAAGTGGCCGGGCAGCCGCCCTGGGCCTGGGCCGTGCCGACCAACGACACCGAAAAACCGAACAGGACGATCAAGGCCGCGCCGAGAACCACGGCCATCATCAAACGAAAACGCATAAGGTTCCTCCTTCCGTACGCATCACGGGCCGATGCCGGGTATTTGGGCCCAGGACAGGCCCTCTTTGCGCCACAAACCATCGCTGGCGGTGCCGATCAACAGAAAACTGCCCGCCGGCAACAGGGCGGTGACGACCGCATTGGCCGGAAAGCCCCCCCCGGATAGCAGCGTTGCCCCGCCATTGGCGTCGATCTGGTACAGCCCCGACGAGGTCCCGGCCAACAATTGAGCGCCATCTACGGCCAGACACAGGACCGAGGCATTTCCGATGCTGCCGGGACCCACGAACTCCGTCCAGGGGTCCAAGACGACGGCCCCGGAGTCGTCCAGATGCCGGACCTGGCGCCAGATGCCGCCCTTAATCGTACCATCTTCTTCGCCTTTCATTGTACCGGCGTACATCGTATTGTTTCGCGCCGCCAGGGCAATGACCGGGCGCTGGCCGGGCTGGCCGGGGTTCTGCCAGACGTAGGCCGGGTTGCCGTACCGGCGGGACATCACCCCGGCGATCATTTGGGCGTAACGATTCTGCGCAGCGCCGCCCAGCGGCTGCATATCGGCCATTTGCCAGGCCAGCCCGTTCAGGTCCGTCGCGCCCGGATCGTCTCCCCACTGCTGCCAGTCCCCGCCAGCGGGGAACTCCCACACGCCGTGCCCGCTGCCCACGTAGGGCGCGCCCCCGACGACCATCAGGCACAGCGGCGTCTGGCCCGCCGGCCAGCTTCCTACCAGGTCCCAGGTGGTTGGGTCCCCCAGGTTCCCACCCTGGCCCAGGTCCCGCCGGTAAACAGCGTCCTCGGTGACGGCGTAAATGGCGTTGTTCGGATCGTCCGCCGCCAGGGCGACCACGCCTTTGGCCCCGCTGCCCTGGCCGAGGTCCACCCAGCCCCCCCAGTTTTGGCCCGTGGCGTCGGAGATTTTCAGCCCCGCATCGGTCCCGGCAAAGGACGGGCCGCCGCCGGCCCGGGCCAGAGCCTGCACGCCGCGCTCGGCCAGGATACCGTGCCAGGAGAAGATATTGATGATCTCCTGCACCTGCTCGTCGCTCACCCCCGCCTCGAGCCGGGCCTCGTTGATCAGTCCTTCCGCCGCCAGCTCGAAATTGACCAGCCAGCCGGGCAGGTAGTCGTAGGCCCGGAAGGCCAGCCGGTCGGCCAGGGCTGGCCCCAACAGCTTGCGGACCTTCCACAAGGCCCGGGCCAGGACCATTCCGAGCCGGTACACGGGCGTGCCCTCGACCTTGTTGTGCGGATACAGGTTCGGCGGAGCCAACAGGTCTTCGCCCGGAACTTGCTGGCTGCGGTCAAGGCTCCACATCTCCCCCCACACACTTTGGCGGTAGGCCGCCCGCCCCCACAGGTCCGAACCAGAGTCCAGGGCGGCGGCTACGGAGCGGGCGTAGTAGTTGGCGTAACCCTCCACCAACGCCCGGCCAAAAGGCACGCTGGCGTTTTGTTGATCAAAGGGGTCGTCGTTGACCTGGTACATCAACCCGTGGCTCAGTTCGTGGTAAACCACCTCCGGGTCATCGCCCGGTTTGAAAACGAGCCGGTCCGTCCCGTCGTCGTCCGCCGTCAGGCCGGGGCCGCCATCCGTTTGAAAGGTGATGAGCGGGCGCGGCAAGGAGGCGGCGGGGTTAAAGCCCATCACCAACTGGTGCGTGCCGTTGGGCAGCGCCGGCCCTACCTGGCCGACGGCCACATCCAGGCCGGGGGCGCCGGCGCCCCCGAAGTCGGCGGGGTCCGCGCCGCAGGTGTCGATGAAATAGCGGTACATCTTGTGGGCGTGGAAGGCGACGTTGGCCGCTTCGCGGTCGATTTGGGTGGTGGCCCCGCTGCTTTTGCCCTCGATGGCGACCAGGTCCACCGCCCCGCCCCCCTGCTCCGGATGCCATTTCAAGGCCATAAAATCACCGATGGCGGCCTCGAGTTGGGCGCCGCTCATAGGGATGGGCTCCGGGTTGTTTCCGGCCAGAACGTCGGCCGCTGTGGGATAGTGGACGAGGACGTTCACGAGGCGGCTCTCCGGGCGGCCCAGGATCAGCCCCGTCCCGGCGTCGACGAAAACGCGCCAGGCCTGGTCGCCGCCGGGGGATAGGAACTCGACCTGGTAGGCCAGGTAGTAGCGCCCGGCAAAGGGCAACACAAACAGGAGGCTGCCCGCCACCGGCACGACCTTCTCCTGCCACGGGCCAGGCTGGATCTGTTGCCACGTCTCGGCGGCGGGACGCAGCAGGCCGAGCAACTCATCTTGCGTGGAGGGTAGCTGGCCGGATTCAACGACCCGCTCGATCTCGGGAAAGATGTGGTCGTAGCCCCGGCTGAACTCGGCCAGGGCATAGAGCTGTTTTTCGGCCACCCGGGTTTCCACGCTCCCCCAGGAGGCACCGGATACGTCCGTTGCTTTTGAGCCATTCAACCAGGGCCGCAAGACGCCCCAGTACAAACCGGCCGCGCCGGCCCCCTCGAAATACCCCGACAACGCCTGCCGGGCCAGAGAGATGGCCTGCGCCTCGTCGATCTGCGGCGACAGGGGCAGGTCGGCGGGTAGGGGAAAATAGGAGCTGGTGACAGCGGCCCGTGGGTCCCCCGTTGTCAAATGGACGTCCGCCCTGCCGCCAAAGACGGGCCACTCCGCCTGCCACTGCTGGTAACGAACCTTGATCGACAGATCGGCCGGGTCATCGCCCCGGCGGAACCGAACGACTCTGGCCGTCCGCAAGCGCTGGCGCGCCTCGTCGGGGTCGGTCCCAAAGAGGGCCCCCGCCCGCAGGTTTTGAAAGAGCCAGTCCGCGGCCACGCCTTCGGGGTCTTCGGGGATATCGGGCAGCCTAGCCTCCTCCAGATAGCCGGTCAGAAAGACCGGCAGGCCGGCGTGACGCCCCCGCCGCAGGCGCAGCGGGTAGGGGAATTCGTCAAGTTCCTTGTACTCGGCGCGGTAGGCGGCCAGGGCTTCGCGCGAGCGCTCATTGGCCTCCGGATCGTCTTCAAACAGGGTGGCTACGCCGTAAACGCTGGGCGGCGGGGGCAAGACAACGCTGACCGTTCCTTCGGTCCGGGCTTCAACGTCCGGGCCTCCTTCATCGTCTGCACCGGGCAGGAGGGTTCCCCGGCCGGTGAGCCATCGCCGCAACCGCTCCCAGCAGCCGACCGGCTGGTCCGGCGGCGATGGCGGTAGCTCCGGCGGCAGGTGGTAGGCCGGCCAGAGCGGTTCTTCGGCTACCAGGACTTCATCCACTTCGCTGATCATTGTTTGCCTCCTTAGAAGCTGTCTGAAAAGTATTTGACGGGGCAGGTGACCGGCACTTAAAAAAGTGCCGGTCACCTGAAACCCGAC
The DNA here is from genome assembly GCA_046757065.1 of Anaerolineae bacterium. Taxonomy (GTDB): domain Bacteria; phylum Chloroflexota; class Anaerolineae; order 4572-78; family JBHHXL01; genus JBHHXL01. The sequence goes on along the minus strand of JBHHXL010000122.1, from coordinate 1,925 downwards.
TTTTCAGGCGAACTATGGCCACCAGCGACGCCACCAGGGCCCTTGCTGCAGGCGGAAAACCCGTCCCCCGGCCAGCAGCAGTGGCGGCCCGGCATCGGGCCCGGCGGCCAGGGCCACGTCGCAGACCAGGACCAGACAGGGAACCAGGCGGGGTAGTTCCTGGGTGCGGGCCGGAACGTCCAGCGAGCCTTGCCTGATCTGGCCCAGGGGCGTGGCGCTGTACCAGTTTGACCCCTCGACAACCAGGCCGGTGATGGCCGACCGCTGCGCCCACAAAACCTGGCGCTCCGGGGTTGCGGCCGTCAGGTCCACCCGCCAGACGCCCACCGGATTCTCTCCGGGCTCCTTCCCCCAGTCCCGGATCAGGATCAGGGCGTAACCGGCATCCGGCGTTGGGGCGTAAGCCAGGGCGCGGTACTCGTCGCGCCCCCGGCCGCGGTCCACCTGCCGCCAGCAGCGGCCCCCGTCGTCGCTCAAATACAGACCGTCGGGCACGTGAGCGTCGGTCAACTCGAATGGGTCTCCGGTCCCGACGATCACCAGGTCTGGTGTGACCAGCAACGCGCCCACGGCCAGGATGCCGGCCAACGGTTGTCCCTCCCGGCAGGCTACCTGGTCCTCCTGCCGGTCCAGGCGCTGCCACTGCTCGCCGCCGTCGTCGGAGCGAAAGAGGCCCCCCCCCTGGGCGGCGACAAAAACCCGGTCCGCGTCGGAGGGAGCCACCGCTACGGCAACCAGATGCGGTGCGGGCAGGCCCGACGGGTCCGGGCGCTGCCAGGTTTGACCGGCGTCATCGCTGCGTAGCAGGCCGACATCGCTGGTCGCGGCGTAAATCCGCCCTGGCCGGCTGGCGCTGGCAGCAAAGCCCACAATATCGGCCAGCAGGCAGCCCCGGTCCGGGTCCTGGAATTCGAGGGGGGCGTGAACGGCCGTCCAATGCTCCCCCAGGTCGGGGCTGCGCCACAGCCCGCGCCGGACCTGGTCGCAGCCGTGTTCGATGTTGTTCCCGCCGACCAGCAGCGTCTGGCCGGCCCGGGCCAGCTGGGTGGCCTGCGGAGCCTCAAGGCCCAGCGAGGTCCACACGGGCCGGGGCGCAAAGGGAGGGATTTGCAGGGCCATTGAAACGACCAGCCACAGCAGAAAGAGCGCTGCCAGACCCCGGCCCAGGGCCCGCCGGTAGCGGCGCAGCCAGCGCAGCCAGCCGGCCAGGTCTCCCACCCCTTCCCCGCGCCAGGGGGGCGGCACGGGGATCACATCCTCAATATCCCTGACCAACCGCCGCACCTGCCGTTCCCAGTGTCGCTCAACGGTCAAATCGGCCTTGACCAGGGCCGCGATCATCTCCGGCGGGTCACACGGCTGGAGCAGGAGCGGCAACAGCTTGCGCCGCCGGGCGGCCGGATCGAGGCTGCGCACCAGCAAGCCTTCAAAGGCGTTCCACTCGCTGTCGAGCCAGGCCGGGGTCAGGACGACGATCGTGCGCCGGCTGGTTTTGACGGCCCGCTCCATCTCCTCCAGGCGCGGGCTGCCGATGACGAAGTCCTGGTCATCCACCACCCGCAGGCCGGCCCCCTCCAGGCGCGGGCGCAACCAGGTTTGGGCCCAGGCCCGGTCGGCCTGGCTATAGCTGATGAAAACATCGTACGGGTAATCGGCTTGCCCGGCCATACGTGTTTGGATTTCCCTCCAACTGAGGCCGCCGGACAGCCCTAGCCAACGGCTGCTCGCAGTCAGGCCTTCAATTTATTAAACGCAACTGAAGCGCATTTTCCGGTACAGGTAAACTGGCAAACGAGAAGTGTATTATACGGTTAAGTATATCACATCTGGCGGCCGCTGGCAATGGTCAAAACTGAAGCCATTGTGTCTTTTAGCCCATTCCACAGTTTTCTGGTATGATCGCCCCTGGAGCCAGCGTGACAGAG
>JBHHXL010000121.1:0-12254 GCA_046757065.1 Anaerolineae bacterium | reverse complement strand
ACGGCTGTTGGCCCAACCAACGGCAGTTTGAAGATTGTACATTTTTAAGTAACTGACTGAAAAGCATTTGAAAGGGCAGGTGACCGGCGCTTTGCGGTGAAATTCGGGGTTTTCGGCTCTATGCTATCCCTGGTTTGAACGTTTTTAAGTGCCGGTCACCTGAAACCTGGCTTTTCAGATCGTCTCTAAGGAGGTGATGTCTATCGAGATTTTGCAGGAAGGTTGTTTGGCAAAGTCCCCAATGAACCCTATTTCCAGATTCAAGGAGGAGTTTTTCCTATGAAAAAGCTGTTAAATCTAACCCTGATGGCCGGCCTGTTGGCTGCGCTGATGTTGGCCGCGCCGGTCGGTGCGGCCCCGCCGCCTCAAGGTGGCGAGGATTACACCGTCCAGGCCGACGACTGGCTCAGTAAGCTGGCCGACAAGTTCTTTGGCGACATCAACGCCTGGCCGGCGATTATGGCCGCCACCAACCAGGCGGCCGTGGCAGATTCGTCCTATGTCCGCATTGAAAACGCTGATCTGATCGAAATCGGCCAGAAGCTGCGTATCCCCACCGCCGACGAAGCCCAGGCCTTCATGAACACCTTTGATTTTAGCAAGCCTGAGCTGCTCTACGGCAAAGGGGCCGCGGGTCAGGTCATCGTTGCCAGTTGGTGGACCGCCGGTGGCGAGGCCGATGGCCTGTTCGCCATGTACGATATTTACAAAGCGCAGAACCCCGATGTGCAAATTGTGAATGCCGCTACGGCCGGCGGCGCTGGCAGTAACTTCAAGGCGGTTAACACCACCCGTATCCTGGGCGGCGACCCCCCCGACACGTTCCAGGTTCACGTCGGTCGCGAGTTGCTGGACACCTGGGTGATTGATCCAAACGGCGGCCGGTTATCCTACATGGAGCCGATCACTTTCATCTTCGAGCAAAACGGTTGGATGGACAAGTACCCACCCGGCGTCTTGGACCTGATCACCTGGGATGGTGATATCTGGCAGGTGCCGGTCAACATCCACCGGGCCAACGTCCTCTGGTACAATAAAGCGGTCTTTGAGGCCAATGGCCTGACAGCGCCCACCAACTTCGACGAGTTCTTTGCCGCCGCCGATACTTTGCAGGCCGCCGGCGTGACGCCGCTGGCCCTGGGCGATAGCGGCATCTGGGCCTCGACCCACCTCATGGAAACGGTGCTGCTGGGCACGCTGGGAGCCGATGGTTACGGCGGTCTGTGGACCGGCGCTACCGACTGGAACAGCCCGGAAGTGACGACGGCGTTGACCAACTTCACCCGTATGTTGGATTACGTCAACAGCGATCACGCCGCTCTGACCTGGGACCAGGCGGCCCAATTGGTGGCCGACGGTGACGCGGCCATGACCATCATGGGCGATTGGACGGAAGGGTACTACATCAGCAAAGGTCTTACGCCCGACGTGGAATTTGGCTGGGCTCCCTCGCCCGGCACGAACGGGGTCTTTGATGCGTTGTCCGACTCCTTCGGCCTGCCGGTGGGCGCGCCCAACCGCGATGCGACCATCGCCTGGCTGGCCGTAGCCGGTTCCAAGGAAGGCCAGGAAGCCTTTAACCCACTCAAAGGCTCGATCTGCGCCCGCATTGATTGTGACCCCAGCCTGTTCGACGCCTACCTGCAAAGCGCTATGCAGGACTGGGCCACGGACACCATCGCCCCCAGCCTGGCCCACGGCGCAGCCGCCTCCGAGAGCTGGGTGACCGAGATCAACGACATCGTCTCCGTCTTCGTCACCGACCGCGACGTGGCTTCTGCCCAGGCCGGCTTCGCTCAGGCCTGCGTCAACGCCGGTGTCTGCCAGTAAGCTGAGATAAGCCTTGTAAACAACATTGCTGGGGGTGGTCTTGGGGTGAGACCACCCCCCTACCTTCGAGGGCTGTTCCCCTCAAAAGCTGTCTGAAAAGTATCTGGCAGGGCAGGTGACCGGCACTTTTGCGGTGAAATTCGTGAAATTCGGCCCTATTCTATCCCGGGTTTGAACGTTTTTAAGTGCCGGTCACCTGAAATCCGACTTTTCAGACCGTCTCTCAGGCAAGCGGGCAGGAGGTTGCGCATGCGTCTCAGCCGAGATCGACTGGTTTCAATTGCCCTCATCTCCCCTTCAATTATCGCCATTGCCGTTTTTGTCTACGGCTTCATCGCCTGGACGGTGCGGGTCTCGTTGTCGAAGTGGGACGGCATTACCCCCAACTTTGACTGGGCCGGTCTGGCTAACTACACTCGTCTCTTCGCCAACCCCCGCTTTCAAACCGACCTGCGCAATACGGCGGTCTTTACCGTCTTGTTCCTGGGCGCGTGTCTGGTCATCGGCTTGCTTTTGGCCGTTCTATTAGACCAGCGCTTGCGCGGCGAAAACTTCTTCCGCAGCATCTATCTCTTCCCGATGGCCATTTCCTTCATCGTCACCGGTGTTGTCTGGCGCTGGCTGCTCAACCCGGCGACCGGCAATCGGACCACCGGCGTTAACCTGCTGTTCGATTACGCGGGACTTGACTTCCTGCAATCCGGCTGGTACGTGGACCCCAAGATCGGCATTATGGCCATCGTCATCCCGGCGGTGTGGCAGATGTCGGGCTTTACGATGGCCCTCTATCTGGGCGGGCTGCGCAGCATCCCAGACGACATCCGGGAGGCGGCCCGCGTCGATGGCGCCAGCGAGTGGCAATTGTACCGCCACGTCATCCTACCCCTGTTGCAGCCGGTTACCCTCAGCGCGGTCATCATCCTGGGGCACATCTCCCTCAAGATATTTGATCTGATCGTGGCTATGACCCCCGACGGCGGCCCGGCCTTTTCCTCCGATGTACCGGCCCTGTTTATGTTCAAGACCACCTTTGCCGGCAACCACTTTTCGCAGGGCGCGTCGATTGCCATCATCTTACTGCTGATGGTGGCGGTCCTGGTCGTGCCCTATCTGGTCTACAGCGTCAGAGCGGAGGCCGAGCTATGATCACCACCAGCCGCAGTTCTCGCTTTATCATGTATGCCTTATTGGTGATTTTCGCCCTCTTCTACTTGATGCCGGTCTACGTGCTGTTGGTGACCGGGCTGAAGAGCTTTGATGAGGTCAACCTGGCCCGCATGTGGATTCCGCCGTCGTCGCTCCACCTCGATAGTTTCATCAAGGCTTACCAGCAACTGGCCCCCAATTTGCAAACCAGCCTGTCGTTGACCATCCCCGCCACCCTGATCTCCGCCATGCTCGGTTCCATCAACGGCTACGTGCTCTCCAAGTGGCGGTTCCCGGGCTCCGAAATCCTCTTTCCCTTGATGCTGTTCGGTATGTTCATCCCCTACCAGAGCATCCTGGTGCCGCTGGTGCAATTCACCCAGCGCATCGGCGTCTACGGCAACGTCGGCGGGCTGGTGCTGGTGCACGTGGTTTACGGCATCCCCATTACCACCCTCATTTTTCGCAACTACTACGCCGGCGTGCCAACCGAGATGGTCGAAGCGGCCCGCATTGACGGGGCGGGGATTATCGGCGTTTACCGGCACATCCTCTTCCCGCTGTCCATTCCCGCTTTTGTGGTGGTTATGATCTGGCAGTTCACCAGTGTCTGGAACGAGTTTCTGTTCGCCGTGACCATCGGCGGCCCGACCAGCCAGCCGGTGACGGTGGCCCTGAACAACCTGGCCGGCAGCCAGATCGTCGAGTGGAACGTGCAGATGGCCGGGGCGTTGATGGCCGCTCTGCCCACTTTGCTGGTCTATATTTTCCTGGGGCGCTATTTCTTGCGGGGCTTGATGGCCGGCTCGTTGAAAGGCTAGGTGGAGGTGCAACCATGGCCAGATTATTTTCGTTTGCAACGTGGAACGTGGAGCATTTCAAGAACGACAGGGATCGCATTCAAGATAATATCCAGTTTGTCAGGGATTCAAACCCCGATGTTTTCGCCATCTTTGAGGTTGAAGGCCGGGATGTCTTTGGCGCGTTTGTGGAGCTTATGCCGAACCACAACTTCTTCATCACCGAAGACCTCAGCCGAATGGAGATCCTGGTCGGCGTCAGCCGGGGCTTTACGGCCTTCGTCACGCAGCGCCAAAGATTCAAAAGCAACGTGCCTACCCTGCGACCCGGCGCGCTGGTGACGTTGGTCATCGACAACAACTATTATTCCCTGCTGTTTTTGCATTTGAAAAGCTCGTCCGATCCCCGGTCGTGGGGGCTGCGCGACGATATGATCCACCACGTCCGCAACCTGAAGAAAGCCCTCGACAGGGCTTCCGGAGCGCCGGGGGGGGCCAATTTCATCTGCATCGGCGATTTGAACACGATGGGGATGAATCTGACCTATTCCAAGAAAGATGTCAGCGGAGAGGAAGAGCTAAAGCGTTATCTCAAGATACTCAAGAACAATGGTATGCGTTTGCTGCCGAAGGACGTTGACCATACGCATTGGGGGGGGATCGGCTCGACGTATCCCAAGAGCAACCTGGACCACGCCCTGGCCTCGGAGGGTTTGACCTTCAAGAAATTTGGCGAGGCGGAGATTTCGGTGCGCGGCTGGCCGCAGTTGCCGGCAGAGCAGGCGCAGACAGAGTGGATCCAAAAACATTCGGATCACGCCTTGCTGTACGGTGAGGTCCATAGCTGACCTTGTTGCCCCGGCGATGAGCAAAGCGATGACGAGGAACGACCAATGACGAAATGCGGTCGAACCCCGTGAAGAAGTCGGGGAGGTTGGCGGAATCTGCGCTGCGCCAGACCCTAATCGATGATTGTCCGGCTCTGCTCGTGCATGTACAGGGCCAGGGTGTACAGCGCTCCAATCCCCTTGCCGCTGGAGCTGCTGACTTTAGTCAAGTGCAAGATGGGCACGAACAACTCATTTTTAACCAGGGGATGGTCCTCCGGCAGCCCTTCGAGGATCGTCGGCTCGGCAAAATAGCCTTTGGCGAAGTCGCCCTCGGTCAGGACGCCGCCACCGTAAACAATGGACCCGTCCCGCCTGGCCTGAGCCACGCAGTCCTTGAACTTATCGTAGGCTTCCTGGTGGATGAGGGCCACCCGTTCCGGCCAGGGGGTGGCCTTCCAGCCGGGGAAGGCGGCCCGCGCCGCCGCAATCGCCTCCTGCGAATGTTACCGGTCGCCGCTCTGGAAGGTGCCCAGTTTCAGGCCGGTGTTGATCGGGCTGAAGTCCTCTAGCTTCTCCTCGGTATAAACCTCCTGGCCGTTGATCCACATTGGATATTCTTTGCCCAGCCACCCCTCCTGGACCGTTTCAATTGCCTGGTCCAGGGCCGATTGCAGCTCTTCGTTATCGGCGGACAGGGTGGCGTAAGTGATCTTCAGCTTAGCCATTTCGTTACCTCCTTGTACCAATCAGGCTCAAAGTTCGTAGCAGGTGTTAAAATCGTAGCACCGACAAATGCCCCTGTCAATTATCAGATGCAACTCTGGTCATCGCAAAGGGTGCGTCCAAAACTTTTGGACAGCACAGGGGGGAATTGGGGGGACACCCCCCATGCCCCCCGTCCTCCTAAAATGTCGGACACACCCATCGCAAAGTTGACAAACTTTCCTGATCTATATAAAGTTAATGACAGTGCGCTACTATCCGCGAAAAACACCGCACGTTTCCCAAGAAATATCTCGCCAACTGACAAGTTATTTCTGGACGAGCGTTTATGTAGAGGATGCCTGGATGAATGTTAGGCGATAAATATGATGTTAGTTTGGTGGTTGCCTGTTACAATGAAGAGCCGGTTTTGGTAAATAGCGTTAAGGCCATTGTTGAAACGTTTGACAGCACCCGCTGGAGTTATGAACTCATCTTCGTTGATGATGCCAGCCGGGACAGAACCCGGGATATCATCGATGACCTGCTGGAGCGCTACCGGGGGCAGAATTTCCGCAAGCTCTTCCACAAACGCAATCGCGGGCGCGGGCGAACGGTTGCCGACGGCATCCGCCTGGCTCAGGGACGGGTCGTTGGTTACATCGACATCGACCTGGAAATCCACGCTCGTTACATCCCGGCGATGGTCACCGCCATCCACAAAGGGGCCGATGTGGCCACCGCTCACCGGATTTACAAGGTCCATCCCAGGATTTTCTTTCGTTTCGTGCTCAGTGCCGGTTACATTCGGTTAATGCAGCAGTTGCTCAAAGTCGATTTGAAGGACACCGAAACGGGCTTCAAGTTTTTCAGGCGGGACAGAATTCTGCCCGTCCTGGACGAGATCGAAGATGGGGGCTGGTTCTGGGATACGGAAGTTATGGTCCGTTCCCTCCTGCGGGGTTACAAGATCGTCGAAATTCCCTGCCTCTTCGTCAAACGCTACGACATCCCCTCGACGGTCAAGGTCTGGCGCGACACGCTTGCTTACCTGGTCAAGCTGTGGCGCTTCCGGGGCGTGGTGGCCGCGATGCGCCGGGGGACTCTCGCGCCGCTCGCCGCTTCGCTTGAGGGCGAGCCGCCTGCGCTAGATATAACGGAGTACCAGGCATGAGGCAGCCTGCGGTGCCAGCCGATGTCGAGTTTGGAACCGGCCCGGACTCGTATTGTGTTCCCTTGAACCGCCCCGGCCTGGTCGGTCAAGAGCAAGCATGTTTTGCCCGGGCCGTGGCCGACGGCTATTTTTCGGGCAATGGCCCCTTCACCCGGAAATGCCAGACCCTCCTCGAGCAGGCGCTGGATGTGCCCCAGGTGTTGCTGACCACCTCCTGCACCCACGCTTTGGAGATGGCCGCTTTGCTCCTTGATATTCAGCCGGGCGACGAGGTGATCCTGCCCTCCTTCACCTTTGTCTCCACGGCCAATGCCTTTCTGCTGAGAGGGGCCCGGCCAGTCTTCATCGATATTCGACCCGACACGCTGAACCTGGACGAGCGCCGCCTGGAGGCGCTCATCACCCCGCGCACCAGGGTCATCGTGCCGGTGCATTACGCCGGAGTCGGCTGCGAAATGGACGTAATCCTGGAGGTCGCCCGGCGGCACAACCTGGCCGTGGTCGAGGATAACGCGCACGGCTTGTTCGGGCGGTACCGGGGCCAATACCTGGGCACCTTTGGTTGCCTGGCCACGCAGAGTTTCCACCAGACCAAGAACTTCACCTGTGGCGAGGGCGGGGCCTTGCTTATCAACGACCCTCAGTATGCGAAGCGGGCCGAGATCATTTGGGAAAAGGGCACCAACCGGGGCAGTTTTTTGCGGGGCGAGGTGGATAAGTATTCGTGGGTCGATCTGGGCTCCAGCTACCTGCCCGCCGACTTGCTGGCCGCGGTCCTCCTGGCCCAACTGGAAAATCGGGAGCGGATCCAGGCGGTCCGGCAAGCCGTGTGGGACGGCTACGTCCGCCGTTTGCGCGATTGGGCTGCGGCCCACGGAGTGGGGTTGCCCCAGGTGCCCGGCCATTGCCAGCAGACCTATCACCTGTTTTATCTGTTGCTGCCTTCAGTCGAGCATCGGGCGAAACTGAGCGGGCACTTGAAGCGCCAGGGCATCCAGAGCGCGTTCCACTATGTGCCTTTGCACCTGTCGGCGATGGGGCGGAAATGGGGCTACCGGCCCGGCGATTGCCCCGTCACGGAAGACCTCAGCGAGCGGCTGCTACGCCTGCCGTTTTATAATGATCTGTCGCCTGAGACGCTGGAATGGGTCTGCCAGACGGTCATTCAAGCCAGCGAGGTTTGGTGATTAGCGTTGCAATGAGGTATCTCTGTGGGCCATCAAATACCTGAAGCGAACCGCGCCGAACGATTGCAGAAAGTCCTGGCCCGGGCCGGGGTGGCCTCGCGGCGGGCCAGCGAAGCCCTGATCGCCGAGGGGCGGGTGACGGTCAACGGTCAAAGGGTGACTCAACCCGGCCTGAAAGTCGACCCCCGGCGCGACGCCATTGCGGTAGATGGGCAGCCGCTGGCGGTCCGGGCCGAGGAAGCCGTCTACGTGATGCTCAACAAGCCGCGCCAGGTGTTGAGCGCCGCCAGCGATGGCCGCGGCCGGCGGACGGTGCTGGACCTGGTGCGCCTGCCGCAGCGGGTCTATCCCGTAGGTCGCCTGGATTTGGACAGCGAGGGCCTGTTGCTGCTGACCAATGACGGCCCGCTGACCGAGCGCCTGACCCATCCGCGCTACGCCCACGAAAAGGAATACGAGGTTTTGGTTGGCGGGCGCCTTTCGGATAGAGCGCTGCGCCGCTGGCAGCGTGGCGGCTTCGAGGTCGAAGGTCGCTCCGTCAGCCCGATGCGGGTGCAGCGCCTGCGTGTCGAGGGGGACGGAACCTGGCTGAAGATCACCCTGACCGAGGGCCGCAAGCGGCAGATTCGGGTAGTGGCCGGGCAGTTGGGCCATTCGGTGCGCCGCCTGGTCCGAACCCGCTTCGGGCCGCTCAAACTGGGCCGGCTCAAGAGCGGCGCCTGGCGGCATTTAACCCCGGCGGAGGTAAATCAACTGCGGCGGCTGGTGAAGCGTTAAGCTAATGGAAGCCATCGACTATTTCAAGATCATTCACAAATACATCGACCCCTCATCCCGGACCTACGCCCTCTACCTGCCCCACGTGGCCCTGGTCACGGTCAGGGCGCTCAAGGTGGCCCGCCGGTTGGGTCTGCCGCCGGAGCGGTTGCGCTTTATCGAGGAAGCGGCGATGCTGCACGACATCGGCATCGTTGCCGTGAGAGATGATGATCTGGCCTGTACGGGGAACCTGCCCTATATCTGCCACATCTCCGAGGGGCGGCGCATTCTGGAAGCGGAAAGCCTGCCCAGGCACGCCCTGGTGGCCGAGCGGCATATCGGCGTCGGCCTGAGCCGGACCCAGATCATCGAGCAGGGCCTGCCCCTGCCGGCGCGGGATATGCTGCCCGAAACGCTGGAGGAGAAGATCATCAGTTGGGCCGATTTGTTTTCCAGCAAACATCCGAGCCGGCTCTGGGCGGAGAGGACGGTGGCCGATGTCGAGGCCAGCCTTGCCCGGCGCGGGGATGGCGACTTGCAGGTCTTCAGAGCCTGGCAGGACAGTTTTGGAGGGTGAGCACTGCTTGACTGATACATTTAACATTTCGGGTCGAAATCACCGCTGAGACGCCGAGCTCGCAGAGATTTTTATGAATTTTCTCTGCGTTCTTTGCGCCTCTGCGGTGAATTGTTAAATCTGTCAGCCAATCAGGGGTGAGCATGTAACTTTTCGCCGCTTGCCGCCGTCTAATTTGAGAAGCATCCGTCAGCAAAGAGAATCAACGAAACCAACCGAGGTGAAGCAATGGGAACCACTACAGTCAGCGCCGAATGGACCGGCGATGCGTTACATTTCGAGGGGACCGATACGCACGGCAATAAAGTCCCGATGGGTGGAGACAACCCCTCGCCCAGCCAGTTGATGTTGCTGGGGCTGGCCGGCTGCACCGGGATGGATGTGGTCAGCATCTTGCAGAAGAAGCGGGCGGTCGTGACCGGCCTGGAGGTGCGGGTCAAGGGGACGCAGCCCGATGATTACCCCAAACCGTACAACCCCATCGAACTGGAATTCATCGTGCGCGGCCAGAATATCAACCCCAAAGATGTGGCCCGGGCCATCGAGTTGTCGGAGGCGAAGTATTGTATCGTCGGCCAGACCTTGCAAACGCCGGTGGAGATCAAAACGTCCTTTTCCATTGAGGGGGGGTAGTTGTTGGTTGACCGGTCGATTGGTTGATCGGTTGCTCAGTTACCCAGGCGCCCAATGCCCGATTAACCGGTCAACCGGTACCCAGTTAACCGATCCCCGGCCTCTCAGACAACGTTCATCTCCCGAATCTCCCGCTTCTCCCGGAAACGGGCCAGGTTGAGCTGGCCGATGTCGAGGGTGTGGGCGGCGCCGTCCAGGATGATCTCGGCCACCAGCAGGCCGGTGATGGGGCCGTGCATGAAGCCGTGCCCGCTGAAACCGGCGGCGATGATGAAACCTTCCAGGTCCGGGACGCGGCCCAGGATGGGGTGGGCGTCGGGAGTTACTTCGTATAGTCCGGCCCATTCGGCCAGCAAGCCGGCTTTGGCCAGCAAGGGGAAGCGGTCGATGGCGGCGGTCAGGTGCCGGGCCGTCCAGTCCTGGTCCACCGTCTGGTCGAAGCCGGGTTGTTCGTGGGGGTTGGATTGGCCGGTCAGGATGCCTTCGCCTTCGCGGTGGAAATAGAGGCTCTGGGCAAAGTCGATGACGAAGGGGAAATCGGGCGGCACCTCCGGCAGGGCGGTGGTGACGGCGATCTGGCGGCGGAGGGGGACGATGGGGATGTCGATCCCGGCCATTTCGCCGATCAATCCGGCCCACGGCCCGGCGGCGTTGACGATGACCGGCGTCTGGATGAGCCCCTGGCCGGTTTGCACCCCGCAAACCCTACTGTTCCGGGTGGTGACGCCGGTCACTTCGACGCCGGTAAGAGTTTTCACCCCCAGCCGGCCGGCGGCGTCGACGTAGCCCTGCACCACGCCGGCCGGATCGGCCAGGCCGTCGCCGGCGTTGTAGGTGGCGGCCAGGACGTCATCGGTACGGATGAGGGGGATGCGGCGGGCCACGTCGTCGGGGGCCAGCCACCTGGTTTGAACGCCCAGGCGATGTTGCAGCGCCACGTGGCGGCGGAAGCGGTCCACATCCTCGGGCCGGGTCAGCAGGAACAGATAGCCGGGCCAGCGCAGGTCGATGGCCTGGCCGATCTCGTCCTCGAAGCGGCGCAGCATTTGCAGGCTGAGCAACGACAGGCGGATGTTGATTTCGGTCGAAAACTGGTGGCGGATGCCGCCGGCGCAGCGACCGGTCGCGCCGGTTCCCCAAAACTCTTCCTTTTCCAACAAGACCACGTCCGTGCAGCCGCGCGCGGCCAGGTGATAGGCGGTGCTGGCCCCCATCACCCCCCCGCCGATGATGACCACCTCTGCGGTCTTAGGTAAAGTCATCATGCTCACATCTCCACCAGCGTGCCGAGATCGTGCGCCGCTGCCGCCTGTAAAATCCGTCCGGCGACGGCGGCGTCCTGAGCCGCCACCCCAACCGACTTGAAGAAGGTGATTTCCTGGTCTGATTCGCGGCCCGGTTTGGCCCCGTTGACGATCTCGCCCAGTTCGGCGTGAATGTGATCCGGCGTGATCAGCCCCTGCTCGACGGGGATGATTAAATCCCCGGCCTCCTCCCAGGCCGCCGCCCGCTGGTCGACGACCACCCTGGCCCGCCGGACCAGGGCGGCGTCGATCTCCTGCATATCGGGCCGGAAGGAGCCAACGCCGTTGACGTGCGTTCCGGGCTCCACCAGAGTGCCGTCAAAGACCGGCCTGCTGGAGGTGGTCGCGGCGACGATGATGCTCGCCCCGCGCACGGCGGCCTCGGGCGAGGGGGCGGCGCTGACGGCCGGCGGGATGGGACCCTGTCCGGCCACGCCGGCGGCGAAGGATTGGGCGTGTTTGGGCGTGCGGGTGTAGACGCGCACCACTCGCACCTGGCGGGCGGTGCAGACGGCTTCCAGTTGGGCCCGGGCCTGGCCGCCCGCGCCGAACAGGGCCACTACATCGGCCCCGGGGCGGGCCAGCAACTCGGTGGCCAGGCCGGAGGCCGCGCCGGTGCGCAGGGCGGTCAGGTAAGTGCCGTCCATTACCGCCAGCGGCGCGCCCGTCTCCGCGTCGAGGACGGTCACCAGGGCCATGATCAGGGGCAAACCCCTGGCCGGATTGTCGCCATAGACCGACACGATCTTCAGGGCCAGGTCCCGGCTTCCGGTCAGGTAGGCCGGCATAAACAGGTTGAGGCCCTGTTCGGTGTTGAGGACGGCCCGTTGGGGCATCGTGGCCTGGCCCGCCGAAAGCTGGCCAAAGGCGAGGCGCATCGCGTCGATGGCCTGGCGCATGGGCAGGGCCGCTTTGACGTCGTCCGCCGATAGGATACGTAGCGGGGGCATAGGCTGGATTCTCCTCCAAGGGTGTGACGTGCCCGCCCAGTATAGCACGATTGCCCGCGCTGACAAGCAGGGAGTTGTAGGACCAATAGTTTCAGGTGAGCGGAGGATTATCAGCAGATGGCCTGCGGCCTAGCGGATTAGCGGATGCCCTCTTGCGCGGAGATCATCCGTTAATCCGCTCCTTATCCGCTGAGCATCGTTGCCCATATAAAAAAGTGTAGGACAGCTAGTACCTCATCAGGCTGATTTTGATAAATGGATTCTCGCTTTTTATTGGGGATTCGTTTATCAAAACCACCTTGAACAGGTACTAGTACACCGGGGCGCAAGTAACCCTATAGTTAAGGCGTATCCTTCGACAG
>JBHHXL010000120.1:0-12294 GCA_046757065.1 Anaerolineae bacterium | reverse complement strand
ACCTTTAACGCTGACCAATGACGAAAGACGGAGGACCCAGGCCGCGTCACGAAACCGATCTTTCGTCTTTGGTCGGCGGGATAAAGCAACGGACTTCGCCAGCTTGTACAATGTTTAATGAGTTCATCCATAAGCGTGAGGCTGCGTCGTTACTCAGCGGCCCTCAGCAAGCGGGCGATCTGTTCCTTGAGATTATCTTCCGCCCGGGCCAGCCGTTGCTGTTCCCGGCGCAGCCAGACCTCGTCGGCGTCCCGCCGTTCGGCCTGCGCCTGGAGCACGGCCCCGGTCGCCGCCGGAGCCGCTCCGCCCGGCGTCGTTCGGGCCTGGACAAACGCCACCGGGTCCAACGCGCGCTGCACGATCTCCGGGGCCAGGCGCAACGGCCGGCCCAGAACCTCCTGCGACACCTCGGCCAGGAAAGCAACGTCGATCTCGTCCGGGGCCAGATTGCGCTCCAGGGCGCGCCGCACCATTTGCGAAACAAGTTGATGCGCGATGCGAAAGGGCAGCCCTGCTTCTCGCACCAGCGTATCGGCCAGCTCGGTGACGGTGGTGAACCCCTGGCCAGCTTCGGCCCTCAAGTGCGCTTCATTGAGTTGCAGCGTATCGAAGACCGCTCCGTAGAGCTGCAAAATGCCGCGGGCGGTGGCGATTGCCCCAAAAATCGTCGGCTCGATTTCGTCTTCAATATCTTGCGTGTCGCCGTAGGGGATGTTATGGCACTGGATGACGACGGTCTGGGCCAAACCCAGCAGACGGCTGAGACGGGCTCGCAGGTGTTCCAGGACCACCGGATTGCGCTTCTGGGGCATAATCGAGCTGATCTGGATAAAACTGTCGTCGATGCGCACAGCCCCGCTTTCGCGGGTGGCCCAGAAGAGCAGGTCTTTGGTCATCCGCGACAGGTTGACGGCCAGGCTGGACAGGGCGGCGGCAATATCGGTTAGATGGTCCGAGGCGCCGATGCTGTCGTGGCTGCTGGCTATGACCCCGGCGAAGCCCAGCAGGTCCGCGCTCAGACCCCGGTCGATGGCGAAGCCGGTGCCGGTGAAGGCGGCGGCTCCCAGCGGGCTCTGGTTGTTGGTGTCGTAGGCCCGTTGCAGGCGAGCCGCGTCCCGCTCCAAAAAGCTGAGGACCCCGGCCAGGTAATGGGCGAAGGTCGTCGGTTGGGCCGGTTGGGTGTGGGTATAGCCGGGCATGACCGTTTCCAGGTGGCGGCGGGCCAGGGCCAGGATGCTCCGGCGCAGGTCGAGCAGATGGTGGTGCAGGTCCAGCAGGTCGGGGCGCAGGGCCAGCCGGGCCAGGGCCTGGCCC
This sequence comes from Anaerolineae bacterium, assembly GCA_046757065.1. Classification (GTDB taxonomy): domain Bacteria; phylum Chloroflexota; class Anaerolineae; order 4572-78; family JBHHXL01; genus JBHHXL01. Next base: position 10,980 of record JBHHXL010000120.1, on the reverse strand, counting down.
AAATCGTTGCGGCTGCGGGCCAATTGCAAATTGCCGCCGTACTCGGGGCCGGCGATCTCAATGAGGCGGCCTTCGACGCGGAAAAAGAGGTCCTCGATGCCGGGCTGGTAGCCCAAAGCTTCCAGCCCTTCGCGCTCGACCTGCTCCAGCGCCCGCAGCAAGGCGCGGGCATTTGGGCGGGTGATAATATCCTGCCGGGCCAGCATGACGACGTGGGCCCGATTGGCGGCCAGCATCGGCCCATACAGATGCGCGGCGGCGTCGTGGTAGGCCGGTTGCAAAACGTGCTCCGCGTAGGCGGGATGGGGGAAGGCGGCGCGCTCTCCGCTCATCAGCCCTTCAGCCCGGTCAAGGCAATGCCTTTAATGATGTGCCGCTGGAAGAAGATAAAGATGGTCAGCAGAGGCACCACCGACAGGGTGGCCCCGGTCATAATCAGATGCCAATCGGCCCCGTTCTCGTTGGAGAAGAACGCCAGCCCCACCGGCAAAGTCATCATCGGGCGGGTCGAGGTCACGATCAAGGGCCAGATGTAGGCGTTCCAGTTGCCCAGGAAGTTGAAAATGCACAGGGCGGCCAGGGCCGGCAGGGTCAGGGGGATGGCGATGCGCCAGAACAGGCCAAACTCGCTGACGCCGTCGATGCGGGCCGCATCGAGCAACTCGTCGGGCACGCCGTTCATAAACTGCCGCATCAGAAACGCGCCGGAGGCGGTGATAACGCCGGGGAAGGCGATGCCCCAGTACGTATCGACCCACGTCGACCCGATGGGGGGGTTGACCGACAGAATGAACCAGGGGATGAGCAACATCTCGGTCGGGATCATCAAGGTGCTGAGGATGAGGATGAAAAAGAGGTTCTTCAATGGAAACTCGTATTTGGCGAAAACAAATCCGATCAAGGAGTCGAAGAAGGCCACGCTCGCGGTAGAAATCACAGCGACGATGAAGGAGTTGACGTACCAGCGCGGAAAGGCGGAATTGAAGATGACTTCCCGGTAGTTTGCAATCGTCGGCTCCGCCGGGAAAAAACGGGGCTGGTAGATTTCGGCGGCGGTTTTGAAGGAGGTGGCGATCATCCACACAAACGGCACGACCATCGTCAGACCGCCCACGATCAGCAGGATATAGGCAATGGTTTTGACGATCAGTGCCTGCTGCTTTTGGCTGGCGCCAAAAACCACGCCCCCTGATTTTTGGGCAAGCTCGGTGCTTTCTAAAACGCTCATATGACTCAACCCCCCAACTAATATTCGACCTGACGGGAGAATAGACGCAGTTGCACAATGGTGATGAGGAGAATGATGGCAAACAAGGCCACGGTCAGGGTCGAGGCGTAGCCCATATTGAAGCTGGAAAAACCTTCTCGATAGACGCGCAAGGTGACCGTAGTCGTGCTATTCAAAGGGCCGCCATCGCCCTGGGTGGTCATATTGATGACCACGTCGAACATACGCAGAAAACTGATGGTCTGCAACACGGCCAGGTAAACGATGCTGGTGTTCAGCAAGGGCAGAGTGATGTTCCAGAAAGATTGCCAGCGGCTGGCCCCATCGAGCTTCGCCGCTTCGTAATACGTTTCGGGGATTTGCTGCAACCCGGCCAGGAAGATGATGATGGCGAAGCCCAACCCCTGCCAGATGACCACCGTTGTGATCGACAGCAATGCCTGGTCGGGGCTTTTTAAGAAAGGTTGTTGTGGGAACCCCACAAACGACAGCAGGGAGTTGACCGGGCCGTATTGAGGCTGGTAGAGCCAGCGCCAAACCCAGGCGATGGCTACGGTCGAGGTCACAAAGGGGATGAAGTAGATGGCCCGAAAGATCGTACCCAAGCGGCGGATTTCGTTGAGCAGCAAGGCAACGATCAGCGAGATAACCAGTTGCAACGGCATACCGATGACCACGTACTTCATCGTATTGACGAACGCCTTATGCGTCACCGATTTGGGCTTTAGCAGCTCCTCCCACAATTCCTGGTAGTTGGCCAACCCCACAAACTTTTGTTCGGTCGCCAGGGGGTTCCATTCGTGTAAGCTGATGCGGAACGCCGACAGGGTGGGGCCGATTCTGATGAAGATGAAGAACAACATCGGAATGAAGAGGAAGGTGTAGGCCCACAACACCCGGCGCTGCGAGATCGTCAGTTTGAGCATAAGCCAGACTCCTCGTATAAAATAGGGAATACCTGGAGTGCAAAGCTGGCTTTGCCAGATTGTAAACGCAGAGCAAGCTCTGCACTCCGGGCATAATCCCCTCTGAAAATAGCAGAGTTGACCACGGTCGGAAATCAACGGACCGCGAAGCGTGCGGCCTAGCGGATAAGCGGATAGGGTATTCGGCCAGAAGCTATCCGCTCATCCGTTACCTATCCGCTGATAGTCTCAGTAAATCCAAATTCGGGCTTGTCATGTAGGTCAAACTGTTGGTTTGACCGGCGCAAACTAACAGTTTGCGCTACAAATTGGATCTACTGAGTCTTGCTCTTCCCGTATAAAACAGGACGTATCTGGAGTGCAAAGCTAGCTTTGCACGCGAAGCGCAAGGTCTGCGCTCTCCTGAAAATAACCCCTCCCCTGGCCCCTCCCCGCTGGCGGGGAGGGGTTGCGCGCAAGCGGGGGTGAAATTTTCACGCTTTGCGTTGCTGGTCAGCCGTCAGGCTCACGACCGGCTCCTTAGCGGCTGGCCCAGAAATCGTCGAGCAGTTCCTGTTCTAACTCGGCCGCATCGTTCAGCGCCGTGCAGGGGTCTTCCCCGGTCAGGCGGATGGCGTCAAAGGCGTCGATCAGGTGCTGGCGCTGCTTCGACTCGTCGACGAAGAAGGTGGCGTGAGCGTAAGGCAGCCCGGCAGCGAACGCGCCCAGTTGCGCGTCGGCCAGCAACTCTTCACTGGAGGCCGCCGCCAGTTGCGCCGGCAATTCGCCAACCTTGTTGACCCACAGCGAGCCCGAGTCGGGGGTGGTGATGAACTTCAGGAAGCGGACGGCGGCGTCCAGGCGGCGCGGATCGGAGGCGGCCCGCTGGGTGATACCGTGCGTCCAGTAGGAGCCGAAGGTATGCCGTTCACCGTTGGGGCCGGCCGGTAGCTCGGTCACGCCGAAGTTGAGATCGGGCGCGTTCCTGGCGATGGTGCCCAGGCGGAAGGAACCGTCGATATGCATCGCGGCCTTGCCGTTGAGGAAAGCCTGGGTGGCGTCCTCGAACAGGTCGTTGCTGCCGGTGTTGTAAACGGTCTCAAATTCGGACAGCCAGGTGAAAGCCTGGCAGCCCTCGGGGCTGTTCCAGAGGACAGTTCTGTTGTCATCGCTGTAAGGCACGCCGCCGAATTGGCGGATCAGCACCTCGCGGAACCAGTGGTGAGCCTGGCCGGACAACTGCGGCGCGTAGCCTTCAACCACAATGTTGCCGGCGTCATCGTACTGGGTGAGCAGTTGGGCGTACTCCACAAATTCATCCAGGGTTTCGGGCGGCTTCTCAGGGTCGAGACCGGCCTCGGCGAACAAGTCCTTGTTCCAGAAAAGGGCCAGGGTGCGCACAGCGGTCGGGATGGCCCAATACTTCCCTTCGAATTTGCTATTGGCCACCATCGGCGAGAATTCGGATTCGATCATCTCCGCCGGGAACTCGTCCTCGGGCAGCGGAATCAGGTAGCCCGCATCGACCCAGGCCGGCACCCAGCCGTAGAAGAGGGTGGCTACGTCGGGGCCAACGCCCGCCGGCGCAGAGGCGGCGATCTTGTCCCGAAAATCGGCGTAGGGAATGTCGCTGTTGTGGACGACCCGCACGTCGGGATTCTCAGCCTCGAATTGCTGGATCAGGCGGTTCATGGCGTCCACGCGGGCATCGAAGAAGTACTGCCAGTACTCAATGGTCACGACTTCCGGTTCGGCTTCAACTTCGACGATCTTTTCCACTTCCTGGGTGACAACAACTTCGACCTCTTTAACCACCTCCACCGTTTCAACCACGGTGATCGTCTCGCCTTCTTTTTCAACGATGACGGTTTCGACAACGGTGATCGTTTCGGGGGTGGGAGCTGCGCCACATTGCGCTGCAATTAAAGCCAGCATCAGCGCCAATGCAGCGATAACGAAAAGTTTGCCTTTGCGAGTTTTCATTTCCCTTCTTTCCTCCTGGGGGTTAGGAATCAGCGTTATGTCGTGTGACTTCAATCTATTTAAGAATGGCGGTAAGTTCTTTGCCAGCACCTCCTTTCTCCACCGAACGGCCAACGATGGAGCGCAAGCTCAACCGGCCAGATCAATTTTGAACAGACGAGCCGCATTGCCGCCGAAGATCAACTGAAGGTGGTCGTGACTCAGCCCCAGGTCTCGCGTGTCGCGGATCTGGTCTTGCAGGTAGCGGATGGCAAAGCCGCGCGGAAACCAGCTTGAGTCGCTGCCAAAGAGGATGCGCTCCGGGCCGATCGTCTCCAGGTACTTGCGAAAAAGCTGCTTGATCGTCAGATCGCCCTCAACCCAGCGAATCCACTGGTTGGAGCCGCTGGTATCGATGCAGACGTTGCGGCAGGCCCAGCACAGTTGCAGGGTCTCGCGGACCCAGGCGCAGCCGAAGTGGGGGATGACGAAGGTCACGTCGGGGAAATCTTTGGCCACGTTGTGCAGCTTGAGGGGGTTGATGTTTTCGTGCCAGGCGATGCCGCCGCCGCTGCCCATGATGCCAAAATGGACCAGGACCGGGATGTCGAGCTCGGCGCACATTTCCCAGACGGGATAGGCGGCCTGATCCTCGATGGGCCGGTCCAGGGCCGGGGCCAGTAGTTTGTAACCGCGCAAGCCAAGTTCCAAGACGGCCCGCTTCAATTCTTGGGCGGCATCCTCCGCAAAGGGGTAGTGATGGGCGAAGCCAATGAACCGCTCGGCGTGGCGAGCCACCAGAGAGGCCAGATGATCGTTGCCGCCGCCGGTAACGAAGGCCACCGCCCGCAGACCGTAGCGGTCGATTTCCCCGGCCCAGCGCTCGGCCTGGGTTTCGTCACCAGGTCGCTCCTGCTCAGGCGGGGGAAAATCCCAGGCCAGACGCCATTCCTGGTTATAAGCCAGCGCCTGCTCACGGGCGATTTTGGCCCGGCGCTCGCCGACCCGCTCGGCGTAGGCCTGGCGCAGGTCCGGCCCCATGCCCTCGAACCAGGGCCGGCTGGTGGGGAAGTGGCTGTGAAAATCAATGACGTGCAGGTCTTGGTACATCCAGGTTTCTCCCTTTTGCTAATCTCCGATGAGAACAACGTGATCGGTGGCGTGCAACACCAGCGAGACCGCACCCAGCATGACGGCATCAGACCCCAATTGGGCGGGGACGACGGTTGGCATTCCGGGAACCACGTTGCACACGTGCTCGATGATGGGTTCCAGTAGCAGGTCCTCGGCCCAGGCCGAGCCGCCGCCAATGACAACGACCTCCGGGTCTAAAATGCTGATGACGCTGGAGATGGCTACGCTCAGGTAACGGGCGGTGTCGTTTGCCAGGTGAAGAGCGAGCGGATCACCCTGGCGGGCCGCCTGGAAAATATGCCCGGGCGCAATCGAACCCTCTTCGCCCGCCAGCGCAAGGACCGGGGACGTTTCACCCCGGCGGATGGCCTCAAGCGCCCGCCGAACCGTGCCCGGGCCGGAGGCCATGCTCTCCAGCCAGCCGAAATCCCCCCCAGATTCGTCGAAGCAGGCCAGATCGTAGATCAGATAGCCAACTTCGCCTGCGGCCCGCGTGCTGCCCCGGTATAGCTCGTTATCGATGATGATGCCAGCCCCAATGCCGCTGCCGACGAAGACGCCCACCACGTGACCGGCCCCTTGAGCGGCCCCGCGCCAATGCTCCCCCAGCGTGGCTAAATTGACGTCGTTTTCGACGAAAACCGGCAGCCGGAAGCGTTCTTCCAGGCAAGCCTTTAATCGCAGATCGCGCCAGCCCAGGCTGGGGGCCCAGGTAACGATCCCTTCTTCATTCAGGGTCACGGCTGGCGCGCCGATACCAATGCCCCGAATGTACTGCTCGGCGGGGCGCGACGCGGCCAGCAGGTTCTCAATCAGCGCGATCAGGCGCGCCAGGTTCTCATCGCTGCGCTGGTAGGCAATCGGCGCATCGGTCCGGTGCAGGACGTGGCCGGCCAGGTTGGTCAGCGCGCCCTTGATGCGGCTGCCGCTCAAATCGACCCCGGCAATCAGGCTCGACTCATAATTGAACTCCAGGGGAATGGTCCGCCGCCCGCCCCGGGCGCTGCTGCGCCCCCGGTCCTCGCGCTCGTGGACCAGCCCTTCGGCGATGAGTTGCTCGACCAGCCGGGTCACCGTGGAGGGATGAAGCTGAAGCCGGCGGGCGATCTCGCCCCGCGAGATGTGTCCGGACTCACGAATGGTTCTGAGGATGGCTGCCTGATTTGAGGATCGAATTTTTTCCGGGCCGCTGAAGTGGACCATAAGCCGCACGCCTTCAACTTTCACCAGAAGTCAGAAGCCAGAAGCCAGACACCGGGTCGAGGATGTGATGCGACGCCTACGGGGAAAACACGCCGGTTAATTGCTTGCTGCAAACAACCAAGCAGACTATATCACGGATCGTGTCGCCTGTCAATTTCAATGATCGAGTGTGCTACGCCGGCGCAGGCAGTTTGCGGAAAGCTTCAAGCGATTGTAAAGTAACTTCACTGTCGCGGGGGAGGCCCGATCAGGAACGAGGTGAGGCAGGCTTGAACGTTTCCGTAATCGCGACCGTCCTCAACGAGGGCGACGCCTTGCAGAAGCTGCTGGACTCGCTGGTGGCGCAAACTCGCCTGCCTGACGAGATCGTCATCGTCGATGGCGGCTCGACGGACAATACCGTCGAAGTATTGCAACAATACGCGCAGTCGAAGCTGCCGATGTTAAAGGTGATGGTCAGGCCCGGAGCCAACATCAGCCGGGGCCGCAACATCGCCATCCGCGCCGCCACGGGCGAGATTATCGCCAGCACCGATGCCGGCGTGCGCCTCTCCCGGCGGTGGCTGGCGGAATTGATAGCCCCCTTTGAAAGCGAGACGCCGCCCGAAGTTGTGTCCGGGTTTTTCCTGCCGGACCCGCAAACAACCTTCGAAGTGGCTATGGGGGCCACCGTTCTGCCTACCCTGGCGGAAATCCAACCGGACCGGTTTTTGCCCAGCAGCCGCTCGGTGGCTTTCCGAAAAGCGGCCTGGCAGGCGGTCGGCGGCTATCCGGAATGGCTCGATTTCTGCGAAGATTTGATCTTCGATTTTCGATTGAAGGAACAGGCAGGGGCGTTTGCTTTCGCCCCGCAGGCCGTGGTTTATTTCCGGCCTCGCGGCAGTTTGCGCGCTTTCTTCAAGCAATACTACCAATACGCCCGCGGCGATGGCAAAGCCGACTTGTGGCGCAAGCGCCACGCCATTCGCTATGCAACTTATCTGGCCGGGGTACCCGCCTTGCTCCTGCTGGGCTGGCTGATCAATCCCTGGTGGTGGGTTTTGGGTTTGGTTTTAGGTGGGACCGGTCTTTTTTACACCCCTTATCGAAGGCTGCCGGCGTTGTGGCAACACCTGTCGCTACGGCAGCGACTGCTGGCCATCGGATGGGTGCCGGTTATCCGCATCGCCGGAGACATCGCCAAGATGGCAGGTTATCCGGTGGGCTGGATTTGGCGCGGACAACGGCTGGCCCATCGGCCCGAGCTGCGTTGGCGGCGCAATCTGTAACAAAGCTGTAACCGCCAACTCCGGGAAAAGATGCTATAGTTTTTAAGTAAGGGGAAGCGTCAATAGCAATTTTGCGTGCAGGGCCGGTGCTACCAGACCTGAGGTTCTGTATGCAATGTCCTGTTTTACTTAGCAACTGTCCGTAAATAACTTTTCACTTTTTTCCAAGAAACATCCCGCAAAAATGACAAGTTATTTCTGGACAATCGCTTAATGGCCGAAGTCCTGGCGCAAGCCAACAATGTGCTGTATAATTTAACAAGGCGCATTGGCGATCAAGGTCTCGATGGCTTTGAGCGGCAGGCCTGGTGAGCGCCGCTATCGCTTGAGCACCGGTTTCGACGACTCCAGGCAAACGCGACCGCGCTTGCAAGCTATTTCAGGACTCCAGGTAGCAGATGAATAGGCCCCCATAACCAGAAGTGAGATCCCCTAGCCGTGCTTGAGACCACATTGTTAAAAAGACAGCCCGTGAGGAATACACGTTGATCGGCAAGATACTGGGCAACCGCTACCGCATTCTGCGCGAGGTGGGCAGCGGAGGAATGGCCTGGGTTTACCTGGCCGAAGACATCAACCAGAACCAACTGGTTGCCATAAAAGTTCTGTACCCGCAGTACAGCGAGGACATCTCTTACATCCAGCGCTTCAGCCGCGAGGCCAAGCTGGCCAGCACCCTCAACAACGAACACATCGTGCGTGTGTTGGATTACGGCGCTAGCCGGGACGTTCATTACCTGGTCATGGCCTACGTCGAGGGCCTGAACTTGCGCCAGGTGCTCGACGAGCGCGGCCCGCTGCCCCAGGAAGAGGCGCTACGAATTATCGGGCAGGTCTGCGCCGCACTCGAACACGCCCACGCCTTCGGCATCGTTCACCGCGACATCAAGCCTCAAAATCTAATGCTAACCGAAAGCGGCGTTCTTAAAGTCCTTGACTTCGGCATCGCTCGCGCCCGCACCTTGCCCTCGTTGACTCAAACGGGTTTTGTCGGCTCGCCCTACTACATCGCCCCGGAACAGGCGATGGGCGATGAAGTGGACATTCGGGCCGACATCTACTCCACGGGCATCGTTCTTTACGAACTACTCAGCGCGCGCGTCCCCTTCGATGACAAAAGCCCCTGGGCCATTATCAGCCAGCATATTGCCAACGATCCTCCGGCCCTGGACCTGCCACCGGGCGAGCTTTCCGAGGCGGTGGAACGCTTTCTCAAGCGATGCCTGGCCAAGCGGCCCGATGATCGCTACCAGACCCCAACCGCGATGCGGCGGGCCATTGCCGCCGCTATGGAAGGTAAGCCGATGCCCGAAGACCTGGGCACGCCGCTGCCGCCTTCGACCAACACCCTGGCCGTGGCCGAAAATCTCTACGAGCGCGCCCAGGAAGCGATGCAAAGCCAGGCCTGGCAACGAGCCGTCGATCTGCTGAACCAGGTGGTCAATCTAAACCCTGACCATACCGAAGCCGCCGACTCCTTAAAAGAGGCCGGAAAAGCGGCTCGCCTGGAGGCGTTGTACCAGGCCGCAGAGCGCGCCCTCGAAGCGGGGCGTTGGCAGGAAGCGGTTGATGAATTAAATGAGATTCTGAGCATCGAGGCTAACTACCGCCAGGCGGCCGAGCTGCGGGTGCGCGCCCGGGCCGCTATCGATCGGCAAGAGGTTTACGAGCGCGTTCACGAACTTTACGAAAAGGGCAAAAGCCATTTCGAGGCTGAAGAGTGGACCCTGGCTATGGCCGCTTTCGGCCAGGTTCAGAAGATTTCGCCGGGCTATAAACGGGTGGAGGAGCTGCTAACCGAGGCCCGGCGCCGGCGGCAGCCGGATCGTTTCCCGCAGATTATGCGCAGGATCAAGTTGGAGCGCCCTGGCGGCGGGCACATCCGCTGGGGGCTGGCTACGATCCTGCTGGCCGCGCTCATCATCGGGGCCGTTTTTGTTGTCAACCAAAACAGCAATCTGACCAATGCCCGCGGCGGCAACCCCCAGGCCGCCCGCTTCGAGCAGGCCCAGGCAGCCGCCGAGGCCGGCGATACCGGCCAGGCCCTGGCCCTCCTGGAGCGGATTTTGGCCGAGGACCCGGACGATGAAGCGGCCACCCTCCTGCGCCAAACTTTGCTGACCGAAGCAACTTTGGGCGAAAAACTCGCAGCCAGCCAGATCGCCATCGACGAGCAGCGCTGGTCCGACGCGCTCACGACGCTGGAGCAAATCCGGACATCCGATGACACCTTCGCCCAAGCCGAGGTGTCCTCACTCTTCTGCCGGGCTTACACCAACCGGGGCCAGGCCCGCCTGTCGGATATAGCCAGCCCGCGCGATCAGGCCACCATTCGCGCCGCCATCGCCGATCTGGAAGCGGCCTCCCGCGAGTGCCCGACCGATGACACGATCCGGCAAACGCTGTCTCTGGCGCAGGCCTACCTGGCCGCGTTGGAGAACGCGGCTGATCCGGATGCCCTGATCGACAGCCTGGAGCTGTTGGTTGAGCAAAACCCCGGTTACGCAAACGGCCAGGCCCGCCAGTTGTTGTACGAGAGCTATCTGGCTCGCGGCGATGCCCGGCAGGAGGCCGGCGATCTGAACGGCGCGTTGGAAGATTACCAGACCGCGCTGACGCTCGGCGTAGACGATGCGGCTGGGGCCCAAACCCGGCAGGAGGAGCTGCTGGCGGCCATATCCGCCCAGGCGACGGCCTCGGCCACCCCGCCGACCGCCACGGCCCAGGCCCCCGGCGCTACACAGGCCCCCGGCGCTACACAGGCCCCCGGCGCTACACCCACTGCCCAGGAGGCCACACCACCTGCGGAATTAGCGACCTCCCCCACGCCTCCCCCTTACAAATATGCCGCCCCGGCCCTGCTCGGACCGCCGAACGAATCGGTGTTTGGGGGCCGGTTTGCCGAGATTGACCTTATGTGGGAGTCCATCGGCCCGTTGGAAGCCGATGAGTACTACGACGTTACCATCGTTCACTTCGTCGGCGACGAGGCCCGCTACTGGGGCGCTCGCCTGACCGAGACGACCTGGCGCGTGCCGTTGGAGGCCGGCTATGGCGAGGCCGGCGAAGACCGCTTCTACTGGTGGGTCACCGTGCGCAAAGCCAACACCGCCCCACCCGGCCCGGACCAACTCGATCAGGCCCTCAGCCCTGAAAGCGACGCCTATATCTTCTATTGGCGGCCAGATTCCTCGCAGTAAGCCCGCACAGCCCGGTACGGCGGGAGTCGCACCGTCCCTGTGGAACGACAACGCGAAGCGTGAAAATAGGAGTCCGGAAT
>JBHHXL010000119.1:0-12314 GCA_046757065.1 Anaerolineae bacterium | reverse complement strand
CGCGGACCGGATCGAGGAATCAAGCCGGGTCCGGCGAAAAATTCTTCTCCAGATAATCGGAAACCGCCCGGAACGATAGGACCCCATCGGGCTTACCGTCGTCATCGACCATCAAGACGTGCCGGAAGCGATGGATGGCCATCAGATGCAGGGCATGGACGATCGTCGCCGTGCGCTTGAGCGTGGTCAGGCGCGAGGTCATATAATCCCCAACCTTCTCCCGGCTCAGGTCTGTGATCCGGCAGGCCACCCGGCAAAAGACGTCGCGTTCGGTGAAGACGCCCACCAGCCGGCCCGCCCCATCAACCAGAGCCAGCAGGCCGACATTGGCCTCCTGCATCATCCTTATCGCTTCGGCCAGCGAAATGTCCACCGGGGCCGTCAGCGGCTGCCGGGGATTGAGATCGGCCAGGGTGTCCCGGGTCAGCGAATGCTCCGGGAAAGGGGCGGAAGACCCTTCCCCGTGGAAAAGGACGCCGAGATATTCATCGTCTGTCTCGCTGGAGACCACCGGCTGGCCGGCATCGGCCAGGCTTTCGAGATCGGCCATCGGCTCGGTTTCCGACAAAACCTCCCAGGTATCGGTCGCGCAATAGAGGCTCCGCAAGTCTCCCTCGCCCCGGAGGCGTTTCGCTTCATCGATCTGGCGGAGGATACCTTCCTCATAGACAGGTTTCTCGATGGAGCGAAAGACGCCGATTGGCTCCGGAAATTCCGGCTGCCTCATCCGGCTCAACAGATAGGCCAGACTCGGCTCTGTCGAAAACTCGTTGTGGACCAGCAAGTCCTCGGTAGCCACCACGTCGAGCGAAACCACTTCCGGCTCCAACTCGTTCAGGCGGACGCCCTTGTCGCGGTTCTTGCCGAAAATCATCGGCTGGCCGTGCTCCAGGAGCAGGATATTCTCATCCCGGGTTTTGGCATCGGTGGCGTAGCTCCAGGCCCCGTCGTTGAAGATGACGCAGTTCTGGTAAACCTCCACAAACGAAGTGCCCCGGTGCTCGGCGGCCCGGCGCAGGACCTGGGCCATATGTTTGACGTTGCTATCGACGGTGCGGGCCACAAAGGTTGCCTCGGCCCCAATCGCCACCGACAGGGGATTGAACGACTGCTCCAGCGACCCCATCGGTGACGACTTGGTTTTGCTGCCCGGCAGGGACGTGGGCGAGTACTGCCCTTTGGTCAGGCCGTAAATGCGGTTGTTGAACAAAATAATGTTGATGTCTACATTCCGGCGCAGGACGTGCAGCAGGTGATTGCCGCCAATCGACAGGCCGTCGCCGTCGCCGGTGATGACCCAGACGCTTAAATCGGGGTTGGCGATTTTGAGGCCCGTGGCCAGGGTCGGCGCCCGCCCGTGGATGCTGTGGATGCCGTAGGTGTTCATGTAGTAGGGAAAGCGGCTGGAGCAGCCGATGCCGGAGATGAAGACGACCTTTTCTCTGGCGATGCCCAGGTCGGGCAAGACCTTCTGCATCTGGGCCAGGATGGCGTAATCGCCACAGCCGGGGCACCAGCGCACGGTCTGGTCGGAAACGAAATCTTTTCGGGTTAGTTTAATCACGTCGTCCATTATCTGTCTCCACGCTCAGGCTAACAGCGATTCGATCTTCTCGTAGATTTCTTTGATGGTGAACGGCCGGCCTCGCACCTTCGGGAAGGAGATGAAATCGTGCGTGCCGTAATGGCCGCGCAGGAGCAGGATCAACTGCCCCATGTTCATCTCAGGGACCAGGATGCGCTCAAATCGACCTAAAACGCCGGCCAGGTTGCGGGGCAGGGGGTTGATGTAGCGAATATGGGCGTGCGACACCGCCTGGCCTCTGGCCTGGGTGCGCTGCACCGCCGAGCGCGCCGCCCCGAAGGTGCTGCCCCAACTGACGACCAGCAAATCGCCTTCCTGGGGGCCGATCACCTCCTGCTCGGGGATAACATCGGCCAGGCGGGCCACTTTCTCAGCCCGCTCCCGGACCATCTGCTCGTGTTCGCGGGGCTGGTAAGAGACATTGCCCGTTTCCGGCTGCTTGCCCAACCCGCCCAACCGGTGCTCCAGGCCGGGCGTGCCGGGAATGGCCCACGGCCTGGCCAGCGTGACAGGATCGCGCAGGTAAGGCTTAAACCTACCGTCGCCATTAGAGCTGGTCGGATGCTCGACGGCAATGGGCGGGGTGTCATCGGGGTCCGGGATGGCCCACGGTTCGGCGCTGTTGGCCAGATAGCCGTCGCTTAAAATAAACACAGGCGAGGTGGTGCGCACGGCCAATCGAAAAGCTTCAATGGCAACGTTAAAGCAGTCAGCCGGACTATGGGGGGCCAGGATAAGCAGGGGGCTTTCCCCGTTGCGGCCATACATTGCTTGCAGCAAATCGGACTGTTCGGTTTTGGTCGGCAGGCCGGTGCTCGGTCCGCCCCGCTGCACGTTGACGATGACCAGCGGCAACTCCAGCACCAGGGCCAGGTTGATGGCTTCGCTCTTCAGAGCGATACCCGGGCCGGAGGTGCCGGTGGCAGCGAAAGCCCCACCAAAAGCGGCCCCGATGACCGACCCTATGGCCGCGATCTCGTCTTCGGCCTGGAAGGTGCGCACGTCGAAGTGCTTCAAAGCTGCCAGGTAGTGCAAAATGTCGCTGGCCGGGGTGATGGGGTACGAGCCGTAAAAGAGCGGCTTTCCGGCCTTCCGGGCCGCCGTGACCAGGCCCAGAGCCATCGCCTCGTTGCCCGTGATCCTGCGGTAAACGCCGGGTCGCAAATGAGCCGGCCGGATGTGATAACGCAATTGGAAGGCCTCGGTATTGCTACCGAAACTATAGCCGGCTTGCAAGGCGGTTTTATTGGCTTCGGCCAGGGCCGGGCGGCTGGCAAATTTGCCATCGATATAGTTCAACGAGCCTTCCAGCGGCCGGTCGTAAATCCAGAAGGCCAGACCCAGGGCGAAGAAGTTTTTGCAGCGGTCGATGTCCTTGGCCGTTAAGCCCTTAATGTCTTGCAAGGCGGTGCGGTTTAACGTCGACAGCGGCACTTTGTGAACATCGTAACCGTCCAGGCTGCCGTCTTCCAGGGGATTGCTCTCGTAGTTGGCTTTCTTGAGATTACCGGCCGTGAACGTATCGGTGTTGACAATAATTCTGCCGCCGGGCGCCAGGTCACCCAGATTCGCTTTTAAGGCGGCGGGGTTCATAGCGACCAGCACCTGCGGCTCGTCCCCTGGGGTCAGAATATCTTCGCTGGAGAAGTTTACCTGGAAGCCACTGACGCCGGCCAGAGTTCCGGCCGGGGCCCGGATCTCGGCCGGGAAGTCGGGCATAGTGCTGATGTCATTGCCAAAAACGGCGACGGTATTGCTGAACTGGGTGCCGGCCAACTGCATACCATCGCCGGAGTCGCCCGAAAAGCGGATAACTACCGATTCGACATCTTCAAAAATGGGACGAGTGGGGGTACTATCACTCATCAGGATTCTGCCTCCTTCTTAGAGCCTGTCCGAATAACCCCGGAGTGCGGGCTTTAGCCCGCTTCAAGGAAAGCAGACTGAAGTCTGTACTCCAGTTTTTCGGATGGACACTTAGCCACCGTCTCGCTGGCGAACGACGCGCTCAGGGTCCGGTGGCAGGTTATACACCGCTTCTGGAAAATGGTCGGCCAGGTACTTGATGATGGCATAGTGGGTTAAGTTGCCCACGATGATACCCTCATCGTCCAGGACCGGCACATTCCGGAAGCGTTTCTCGTTCATCAAAGCCAGGGCGATGTCCGCCGGGTCTTTGCGATTAACTGCCAGCGGCGAAGAAGTCATAAACTCCTCGATGGGGCGGTCCCAGGTTTCCGGCGCATCAACGATTTTTTGCAAAATGTCCCGGTCGGTGAAAATCCCGACCAGCGCCCCCTCTTCGGTGACAAAAGCGCAATTGTGGTTTTCTTTGCGCATCCTCTCAATGGTTTGCCTGACGGAAGTACCTGTCTCAACGCAAGCAAACTCGCTCAGGTCAAGATGAATGACCTGTTCTTGACGTAGATTCTGCTCCAGGCTCATTGTACCTCCTGATTTCTAAAAGCCGGCCAACAGACTTAGCGTAAGCATATTTTATACGCACTTTGGAAAAAGCATAAATGGGTCAAGAGAATTTGGTAGGTTGTCGTTTCTTTGCTTTAATATGGCTCAAATCGCTCGACCACCCAGGAGGGAACTATGGACCGCGCAGGGGGTTACGACCAGTACGAATTTGTAGCCGAGTTCTACGACCACGTTGTTCCCTATCGAGACCGGCAAGACGTGGCCTTCTTCGTGGAGATGGCCCAGGAATCAACCGGGCCTGTTTTGGAAGTGGGCTGCGGCACCGGACGGGTGCTGATCCCCACGGCCAGGGCCGGGATCGAGATCGTCGGCTTCGATTACTCGACGTCGATGCTGGCGGTCTGTCGAGAGCGGCTGGCTGAAGAGCCTGCGGAGGTGCAGGCCAGGGTGGACCTGGTGCAGGGGGATATGCGGGATTTCGAGCTGGGCCGCAGGTTCGCCCTGGCGACGATACCCTTCCGGCCCTTCCAACATCTGATCACGGTCGCGGACCAGCTCTCCTGTCTGGCCAGCATCCACCGTCATCTTGAAAATGGGGGGAAACTGATCCTGGATATTTTCAACCCTTACTTGTCTCGTCTGGTAGATGATCAATTCCTGGAGGAGACGGGAGACGAACCTGAGTTCATCCTGCCCGACGGCCGGCGGGTAGTGCGCCGTCATCGCACAGCCTCGCGCGACCTGTTCAATCAAGTTCAGGAGCAAGAATTGATTTACTATGTGACCCACCCCGATGGCCGTCAGGAACGATTGGTGCATCGTTTTTCGATGCGCTACTTGTTCCGCTTCGAGGCAGAGCACATGCTGGCCCGGTCCGGGTTCGAGGTCGAGGCGGTGTACGCCGACTACGACAGAAGCCCCTACGGCTCGAAATACCCGGGTGAGTTGATCTTCGTCGCCCGCAAAGTATAACTTTCAACACAAATCCACGAAAGAGGTAAGCAATGGAACGACTCTTCTTCGCCCTGGGTTCGCTGTCGGCCCTGTTAGCGGTGGCCGCCGGCGCGTTCGGCGCGCACGCCCTCCGCGAGCGGCTTTCCGCCGATCTGCTGGCCACGTTTGAGACCGGCGCGCGCTACCAAATGTATCACGCTCTGGGCCTGCTGGCCGTGGCCTGGGCGGTCACCCGCTGGCCCGGCGCGCTGACCACGGCCGCGGGCTGGCTCTTCCTGGCCGGGACGGTCCTCTTCTCCGGTAGCCTGTACGTTTTGAGCCTGAGCGGCTTGCGCTGGCTGGGGGCGATCACGCCGTTGGGGGGCGTCGCTTTTCTGGCGGGCTGGCTATGCCTGGCCTGGAGCGCCTGGCGGGGCTAGGTTGAGGTTTTATGACAAGGTCGCGGTAGAGGTAGGCAGAAAAGAAATACCATCCTGCCTGAGATGGCGATAGAACAAACTGTTGATACGTGCTAGTTCCTGCAATTGTTGCCGGCTCATCACCCGAATTGAAAGAAATACCTGGTGAGCCATCAAAATGTCAAAGCCGAGGGCGCGGGCATAGCTTAGGGCTTTGGTGGTTGGGTTCTGCAAAACGACAATGACGTCAACATCAGAGTCAGGCTGATCATCCCCACGGGCTTTGGAACCAAAGAGCAATAAATCCACAAGCTGATCCGCAAAGTGAGATTGTAGGGCAATAGCATAATCATTCAGAGCGTTCATCTCTTGCGTTGTCAGACTATTCAAACGTATCCCGTCCATCTCAGTAGCCCTCACCCCCAGCCTGTACCAGAAATTGACTGAGGCGTTCGACGAAAGCTTGCGCCTGCTCGACCAGATACCGGGCTGTATCACTGCCTGAATGCGGTTGAGGAGCATAGTCGCTGTCAAGCCGGGCCTGAAACGCGTCGTTCAACATGCGCCCGTATTCGGGTTCGATCAAATCCTGCTTAACAAAGTATTCACCAAAGGCCGCGATCACCCCTTGATGCTTACTCCGCCACACACCTCGACTACCCAAGAGCGCTGTGCAGGCATAAAACATTGCATAGTAGGCACGAGAAATTGCTACCCGCTTATGACCCAACTTGAGGTTATCGGATGCGGCTTGGAGTTCGTCGTTTGCCAAACTGAGGTAACGTTGAATCTCAGCATCGCTCATCACATTGTCCATAGCCCTATTATAGTCCAGATAATAACTTTCCTCAAGCCCGATTTTGTTTATGCGTCCGTCGATTCGTCGCCAACGACGGTGAAGGCGCGCTCGTTGGGCGCAAGGGAGGTGGGCGCAGGGCGTGGCAGCCAGGGGGACGAAACAGGACCTGCCCCGGCTCCGGTGACGATGAAGACCGGGGGCTGCTGCGAGCGAACACCACCGGGAAACTGCTGGGCCTGCCGCATCTGGGCGGCATCGCGCTGGCGCAGGATAAACACGACGATCAGGCTGGTAGGGATGCCGGACAGCATCCCCAACGCCAGGCCGATAATCAGGGCAATAGCCTGATCGCTGAGGCGGACAGCAACGATCGCGGCCAGGGTGACCGCGAAGGCGATACTGCTAAAGAGAACGAGGCGTTTCATCACGAAGTTTCCTTCCTCTACTTGATCAGGCGTAACTGGCTGCCGAAAGTTGGGCGCCAGCGATTTCGCCCCGAGGCGAGACGAGCGCTGAGGCCCTCCGTGCCGGTGGCGCCCGCGCCACCCTCCTGCCATTCCTCCGGCCAGCGGCGGCTGCGCCGTTGGCCGCCGCCAAGACGTAAGACCACCTTCTCGATCTCCTCCTCGGAAATGTAAGCAGCCTGGAACCGGAGGGTCTTTCCTTTGGTCACGAGCAAGAAATCGCCGCGCCCAAGCAGTTTTTCGGCCTCGGTGCCGGGCAGGCCGGCAGCCACTTTGGCGTCGTCGGCGCTGGCCACGCTCCCCACCAGCCGCACCGGGAAGTTGCTCTTGACCAGACTCCCGATCGATGCCGCCAGTGGTTTCTGGGTGCAGGCCACCAGGTGAATGCCGGCGCTCCGCCCCCGCTGGCTCAAGCGGGTCATGACCCGCATCATGGCTCGACCGCCCTGGTGTTCATCCATCAGGTCCGCCACCTCGTCGATGAACACAACAACGCGCGGTTCGGAGATGCCGTCCCGGTCTCGCCGGACCATTTCCTCCACCAGCTCGCCCAACAGAAAAATCGCCTGGTGAACCTCCCGAACGACGGGGCGCAGAAGATGGGGCAGGTCTGCCAGCGGCCCGAAGCCGGTCCCTTTGGGATCGATCAGGATTAACTGAATCTCCCCCAGCCGGTTATGTATAGCCAAAGACAGAGCCATAGCCCGGGCCAGGGCCGTCTTGCCGGAGCCGGTCGTGCCGGCCACTAACACGTGGGCCACCTCCGGGGAGGTCAGACGCAACAGCAACGGTTTTCCTTCATCGTCCAGACCCAGCAGGGCCGACTGGCGGGGGATGTCCTCCATCTGCCGGCACAGCGAAAGCAAGCGCACCACCTGGCTGTCCTCGCGGGGAACTTCGATATGCACCGTAGCCCCCCGCCGCCGGACGCGCACCTGGCCCACGCCCAAACCAAGCGCAATCTCCTCCGCCAGCCCGGAAATACGCGAGATTTTCGAGCCAAGCTCGGGCACGACCTGGTAACGCACCCAGCGGGGTGTGACCACGCCGCCGATCACCCGCGCCGGCGCTTTGTGCGAGTGCAGGACGATTTCAATTTGATCGGCCTGGTATTCTAGAAGCTGACGCGATAGGGAGGACACAACAGCCACCTATGACAACGATCCAACAGGAAATGGGGATCAAAAAAACATATGCTCCAGTCTCGATTATACTAGAACATATGTTCTATTGTCAAGTGGCGTCCACAAAACAGATTGCCGGTTTTCAGCGAACCGTTATCCGCCCGTCGGCCATCGCCCAGGGATCGCTAAATTACCGGCAGCCAACTACTGCCCGGCCTGGGCCCGGTGAAATGCCTTCAACAGCCGGGATTTATCACGAGCGGCCTTATTTTTGTGAATGATGCCCTTCTGGGCAGCTTTATCCAGGGCCTTCACGGCTTCAGGGATGACCCCTTCTGCCTCAGCCAGTTCTCCATTCTCGATCATACGTCGAGCCCGCTTCACGTAAGTGCGAGCCGACGACCTGAAGATACGATTTCGCACGCGCCGTTTTTCCGTCTGCCGGATGCGCTTCTTGGCGGATTTGGTATTGGCCAAAGTCTTTCCTCCTACAAATCAATCATTCCGAATGTAAATTACAAACCCCGTTATCTTAGCTGATCTTGAGGCATTTGTCCAATTTGGCAACACACGCGGGGGCAGCGCAGATTGTCAGCAGGAAACAAACGTGCTATAGTGAATCGACAGAACTTTTCAAGGCTTAAGTGCAAGCCGATTTCGGAACAGATAGGGATTATTCAAATCAAACTTCACCGGCTTGCGCGGGAAGCAAAGAAAAAGTCCAGGAAAAAATGAACGGAAAAGCCTATTTCACTTTCCTTACCCTCATTTTAGCCCTCCTGGCCTGCAATGTTAACGGCTCCACACCGACGCCCGAAGAAGACGAGGGCTTGATCCAGGTCGCTACGGTCGTCGATGGCGATACTATCGAGCTGGCCGACGGCCGCCGCCTGCGCTACATCGGTATGAACACGCCGGAGCGGGACCAGCCTTTCTACCGGGAGGCAACCCAGGCCAATCTAGACCTGGTCGAAGGCCGGCAGGTACGCCTGGAATTCGACGTGGCCCAGACCGACCGGTTCGGCCGCCTGCTGGCTTACGTCTGGCTTGGGGAAACGATGGTCAACCTGGAACTGGTCCGGCAGGGGTACGCCACCGTTTTTACCGTGCCGCCCAACGTTAAATATGAAGCGAATCTGCGCGCGGCGCAGCGCGAAGCGCGCGAAGCGGAACGCGGCCTATGGCAACCCTCCAACATCCCCTTGAAGATCACCGCCCTCAACCCCGACGCGCCGGGGGACGACCGCCAGAACCCCAACGGCGAGTGGGTCGAGATCACGAACCAGGGAGCCGAAGCGGTAGACTTTAGAGGGTTCACATTGAAAGACGAAGCCAACAACATCTACACATTCTCGAACTTCACGCTGGCGCCGGAGGCCTCGGTGCGGCTACATTCGGGCCGGGGACGCGATGACGAGACGACGTTGTACTGGGGCTTCAGCCACGAAGCCGTGTGGAACAACAACGGCGACACCGCCTTCCTGCGCGATGCGGATGGGATTTTGATCGACCTGTATGCGTATTAGCTGATGACCAAAACCTTCCTGAGCGGCCCCGCCGGCGCGGGCAAAACTACCCGCGCCACAGAACACCTGCGCCGGTTAGTGGCAGCGGGGGTCCCTGCCCACGAAATCCTGGTGCTGCTGCCACAGCAAACGCTGGCCGCGCCCTATCAGGCTGTCAGGCAGGACCCCGGCCTGCCGGGGGCCGGCGGCTTCAACATCCTGACCTTTAACGGGCTGGCTCTGCGGACCATCGATCTTTTCTGGCCGCACATCGCCCGCCCGGCCGGTTTCGCCCATCCCGACCGGCAACCCGTCTTCCTGACCATCGAAACCGCCCAGTATTACATAGCCCGCGTCATCGAACCGCTGCTGGCCGAAGGCTACTTTGACCCTAACGTGGTGCCGGTGGCGATCTCTCTGCCGCGCTTGATGACCCAGATTTTGGATAACCTCAACAAGGCGGCCCTGATCGGCCTGCCCCACACCGAGGTGGGCGCCCGGCTGGCAAGCTCGCTGGCCGACCTCGGTGAACCGGCGGCGCGGGTGGCCTATAGCCACGCCCAGGCCTGCGCCAACGCCTTCCGCGAGTATTGTCTGGGCCACAACCTGCTCGACTTTTCATTGCGGATGGCCGTCTTCCGGGACTTCGTCTGGGCCAACGCCGAAGCGCGAGCCTACCTGGTCCAACGCTATCGCCACCTCATCGTGGATAACGTTGAGGAGGACACGCCTCTGGCTCACGCCGTGTTGGCCGGGTGGATTCCGCAGGCAGGGTCGGCCCTGATCCTGTACGACGAAGAGGCGGGCTACCGCACCTTTTTGGGCGCGAACTGGCGCACCGCCCGGCAACTGGCGGATGTCTGTGACCGCGTCGAGCGCCTGACGACTAACCACGTGGCCGCGCCGGCCCTGCTCAGATTGGGGGAAATGGCCGGCCGGGTATTGGGCCAGCGAGAAACCCGCGACGACGCAGCCGGGGGGAATCCAGCCCCACCCGGCCCCCAGCCCGATCCGCGCCAGGCCATCACCTTCCAGCAGACGCGCTTCCATCCGCAGATGCTCGATTGGGCTGTCGAACAGGTGGCGCACCTGGTCTATGACCGGGATGTGCCCCCCGGACGGATCGTCGTTCTGGCCCCGTTTGTCAGCGATGCCCTGCGTTTTGCCATCCTCAACCGGATGCAGGCCAGGGACATTCCCGCCTACTCGCACCGGCCCTCGCGGGCGCTGCGTGAGGAATCGGCGGCGGTGGCCCTGATTACCCTCTCCCGCCTGATGTTCCCGCACTGGAAACTGTTACCCGATGCGGTGGACGTGATGCAAACGCTCAGCCAGGTCATCGACGGGTTGGACCTGGTGCGGGCCCGGCTGCTGGTGGACATCGTTTACCGGCCCGCCGGGCAAGAGGGCGGGCCATTTACCACGTTTGAGCGAATCGACGAGCCGGTCCGCGAGCGAATCACCTACCTCGCCGGGGAACGCTTCGAGCGCCTGCGCCGCTGGCTGGTCGAGGTGGGTCAGGCGACGCGCGAAAACCCGGCCCCGCTCGACCACCTTTTCCGCCGGCTCTTCGGCGAAATCCTGTCTCAGCCGGGTTTCGGCTTTCACCAGGACCCCCAGGCGGGGCAGGTCGTGAGCAACCTGATCGACTCGGTGCGAAACTTCCGCCAGGTTGTGCTGCCCGAGGCCTTAACCGCCTCGCCCCGGCAAATGGATGAAACCAACAAGGAATACATTCGCATGTTGGATCAGGGCGTTCTGGCTGCCCAATACGTGGGAGCCTGGGCCCTGTCCACCGACCCGGAGGCGGGGGTGCTCATCGCTCCGGCCTACACCTACCTGATCAGCAACCGCCCGGTCGATTACCAGGTCTGGCTCGACGCGGGGAGCAGCGGTTGGTGGCAACAGATCGTTCAGCCGCTGACCCATCCCTACGTCCTGGCCGCCGATTACGAGCCAGGCCGCCGTTGGACCGATGCCGACGAAGTCGCCGCTCAAAACGAGCGGCTTTACCGGCTGGTAGCGGGTCTGGTCCGGCGCTGCCGGGAACACATTTTCATCGCCAACGCCGAAATCGGAGAGCGGGGCTACGAACAGAAGGGCCGCCTGCTGGGGGTCTTGCAACAAATTTTCAGACAGTTAGCGCGGGAGCAAGGAGAAGCATAGCGCGGTGATACCGCAAGGCTGGAGTGCAGAATGCATTCTGCACTCCTCACGGGCGATGATCGTTCAAGCCGTTGCGGGTCTTTCCATTAAATCGATGCCGTCGGTTTCGACTTCCTGATAGAGGGGGAATTTATACCTTGCAAATGGCTCCCAGGCGTCCCGGTCCAAGGCGCGAACGGAGAGGAGGACATCATAATCTAATGAAATCCGGGCCGCCAGCCGTCGAATCTCCTGGCGGACGTAGGGTGAATTGTTGTTAAGCACAACCAGAACATCTATGTCAGATTCCGGATCGCTGTCCCCGCGCGCTTTCGAGCCAAACAAGGTGATGCGCGCCAGACTACGAGGGTAACGTGCCTGCAATTGTTTTGCGAACGCATCAAGCGCAGCTTGTTCATTCTCGGTCATCATTCTCATAACCGGCTTCCAGCTCTTTCAACAAATCCTTACATCTCGCCACAAACTTTTGAGCGTCGGTCATAACCAAACGAGATGTTACTTCATCGGTCTGAAAGGGTACCAGATAATCACTATCAATGCGGGCCTCCATAGCATCGCCGTAAGTTTCACTAAATTCTGCTTCAATCAGGCCTGGTTTTACAAACAGGCGGCGAAACTCGCTCAACACGCCGGAATGGCTCTTGCGTTTGACACCTTTGGTTAACAACAAACCGCTGGCCGCGTAAAAGATGGCGTAATAAGCCCGGTTCGTGCTTGCCTCGTAAAAGCCGTTATCCAGGTTCGATTGGGCGGCGGCCAACGCCAAATCGGCTCTTTACAGGTAAGCCTGGATCATTTGTTCTCGTGTAAGTTCTTCGTTCGTCATCAGTACACACCTATGCAATGAGTATAGCGAAGAAAATGAGAATTGTAAACATCTTAAGAAGAAAGG
>JBHHXL010000118.1:0-12316 GCA_046757065.1 Anaerolineae bacterium | reverse complement strand
GCCGCTCTCGGTCGGGCCAGGGCGCGGGCGGCGGCGGCCATCTGCGCCCGCCGGGCGCGGTCCGCCAGCAGCGAGAGAGTCGCCCCTTTCAGGTTCGTCGCCAGGTCAGCGTCGTTGACGACGACCGCCGCGCCCCGCCCGGCCAGGTAGGCCGCGTTCCGGGCCTGGTGCGCGCCCGCGTGGGGATAGGGGACCAGGATCGCCGGCAGCCCCAGGGCCGGATACTCGCCCAAGACCGAGGCCCCGGCGCGGGAAACGACCAGGTCCGCCGCGGCCAGGGCGTCGCTCATCTCCGCGTGCAAATAGCGGTAGAGATGGTAGCGAGCCTGCTGCGCTGCGCCCAGTTCGGACCGGCGGGCCTGCATCCACCCGGCGTCCAGGTGGCCGCTGATGTGGACCACCTGCGCTGCCTCCAGCAGCTCCTCGATGGCCGCGCCGACGGCCCGGTTGATGCTGCGCGCGCCGCGGCTGCCGCCGAAAACGAGCAGCACCGGCTCCGCCGGTTCCAGGCCCAGCCGGGCGCGGGCTTCGCCCCGCTGCGTCTGGTAAAGTTCCGGGCGAACGGGATAACCGCTGACGACGGTCAGGCCCGGCCGGAAAAAACGTTGCGCCTCCGGCGCGGTCACGGCCACCCGGTCGGCGAACCGGCTCAGAAACTTGATGGCCAGCCCCGGCTCGATGTCCGGCAGGTAAATCAACACCGGCACGCGGGCCCGCCGGGCGGCCAGGGTAACCG
This sequence comes from Anaerolineae bacterium, assembly GCA_046757065.1. Classification (GTDB taxonomy): domain Bacteria; phylum Chloroflexota; class Anaerolineae; order 4572-78; family JBHHXL01; genus JBHHXL01. Next base: position 11,580 of record JBHHXL010000118.1, on the reverse strand, counting down.
GCGTGCAGACGTAGCCGCCGGTCACAAACAGGGCGTCCGGTTGGAACCGGCGCACCAGGCGCAGGCTGTGGCCGTATCCTCGACCCAGGGCCCACAGGCCCCGCCCGGCGGCGACCGGATTCTTGCCGCGCAGCCCCGCCGCCGGGATGGTGGCCAGCGGGATGCCCGCCCGCGCTGCCAGTTCCTGCTCCATCCCGTCTGCGCTGCCCACCCATAAAAGCTCCAAACCTTCTTCGTCCGGCGACCGCTGACCGGTGGCCTGCCGCCTAAGCTCTTGCACGACGGCCAGCGCGGGGTACACGTGCCCGCCGGTTCCGCCGCCGGAAATCATCAGGCGCATAGTCTCTCTGCTCTCCGCCGGGCCCGACCTCCGTTTCCGGCATCGTCCGGCGCGATACGGCCAGCAGCAGCCCGACGTGGGCCAGGCTGACCACCAGCGACGAGCCGCCGAAACTGATAAAGGGCAACGGGATGCCGGTGAAGGGCAGCGTCGCTGTGATCACGCCGATGTTGAGCAACGTCTGGAAGATCAGGCTACAGGTCAGGCCCGAAGCCAGAATGGCCCCAAACGTGTCGGGCGCGGCCAGGGCGATCCGAAATCCGCGATAGGCCAGGAAGGCAAACAAGGCGATCACCACCAGCCCGCCGATCAGCCCCAACTCCTCGCCCAGGATGGCGAAAATGCCGTCGGTGTGCGAGGCGGGGATGTAGCCGAATTTCTGGCGGCTGACCCCCAGCCCGACGCCGGTGACCCCGCCCGAGCCGAGGGCGATCAAAATCTGGCGGACCTGGTAGTTGCTGCCCAGCGGGTCGCTGAGCGGGTCTAAAAAGGCCGTGATCCGCGCCAGCCGGTACTCGGACTGGCTGATGAGAAAGCCGAAGGTGGCCCCGCCCAGCAGGCTGCTGGCCAGTATCTGCCACAGGTTGCCGCCGGCGATGAAGAACATCGCCACTGTCGTCAGGATGATCAGGGCGCTGGTGCTCAGGTCGCGCTGGAGCATAATCAGCCCGGCCACCAGGCCCAGCAGGATGGCGAACGGGATCAGGCCATAGGTGACCTTGCGAATGCGCTCGCCCTTGGCCGAGAGCCAGTCGGCGATGTAGAGAATGACGACCAGCTTGGTCAACTCGGAGGGCTGGATGGAGCCGTTGAACAGCCAGCGTCGCCCGCCAAAACGCTCGTTGCCGATGAAGAGGACCAGGCCCAGCAGCAGCAGGGTGATGGCCAGGCCGATGATCGAGTAGCGCCGCCAGGTGTGGTACTCGATGCGGGCCAGCAAGACCAGGCCCAGGCCGCCCAGGACCGTCCACATCACCTGGCGCATAAAGAAATAGCCGGGCTGCCCTTCCAGCTCGTAGCCCAGGGCGAAGGTGGCGCTGTAGATCATCATCAGGCCGATGATCAGCAGCGCGGTCACCGCCACGACGAGCTGGTAATCAAAGTTGTGCGCGTTTTCCGAGTCAGAGCGAAGACTCATTGCCAGAATCCGAATGACGAATGACGAATGACGAATGACGAAGAGCTACAAACGTCCAATCCCCAATCTCCAATCCCTAATCTCCTAATCTCCTGGTTTCCCAATCTCCAATCACAACCGCTCCACCAGCTCCCGGAACCGCTCGCCCCGGGCCGCGAAGTCTTCAAACGCATCGAAACTGGCGCAGCCGGGCGAGAGCAGAACAACATCGCCGGGCCGGGCCGCCTGAGCGGCGGCTGCCACCGCTTCCTCCAGCGTGGCGTATTGCTGGACGGGCGGGCCGGGGGCCGGTTCCTGTTGGCCGGCCTCGTCGACGGCGCGGGCGATCAGGTCCGCCGCCTCGCCGAATAGGATGAGGTGGCTGGCCCGTTGCCGGATGAGGCGGGCGGCCTCGTCCCAGGGCAGGTGCTTGTCGCGCCCGCCGGCCAGCAGGATCAACGGTTCGTCGAACGAGCGCAAGGCCGCGGCCAGGCGCTCCGGGCTGGTGGCGATGCTGTCGTTGAGGTAGCGCACGCCCGCCCGCTCTCGCACCAATTCCAGCCGGTGCTCAACCCCTTGAAAGCCGGTAATGGCCTCGGCCATCGCCTCATGGGTGACGCCGGCCGCCCCGGCCAGGGCGCAGGCGGCCAGAACGTTGCTAAGGTTATGCTCGCCCCGCAGTTGGACCTCCGCCCGGCGGCAGATCGTTTCTTGCCCGCCGCCGCGTCGCAGGACGATCCGGTCGCCGTCGAGGCCGGCTCCTCGCTCGACCCGTTCCCGGCGGCTGAACCAGGTCACCTGGCCCGCGCAGTCCGGCTTCATTGAGCGCGTCACCTCGTCATCCAGGTTGAGGATGATGTTATCCTCCGGTTTTTGATACTCCATTATCGCCCGCTTGGCCCGGATGTAATCTTGCATACCCCCGTGCCGGTCCAGATGGTTGGGCGTGACATTCAAAATGGCGGCGATGGGCGGGCTCCAGCCCTTGAGCAAAGGTTGGATCGCCGTCGCCACGGGCTGCGCGCCCCGGTTCAGGGCCGGATGGAAATACTCCAGTTGGAAGCTGCTCAACTCCATCACCACCGCGTCTCCGGGCCGGATGCTGTCCGCATCGCCGATCAGGGGCCGGCCGATGTTGCCGCCGACCCAGGTTGGGCGCCCATCAGCTTTTAGCATCTGCCCGGCCAGAGTGGCGGTGGTGGTCTTGCCGCTTGAGCCGGTGATGCCGGTGATCGGGGCCGGGCACACCTGGCAGAAAAGCCTGCTCTCGGTGCTCAGGGGCAAACCCCGGCCTTGAGCCGCTTGCAGGAACGGCGCGGTCAAGGGCACGCCGGGGCTGGCGAAGACCAGATCGGTCCGGTCCAGCAGGGCGAGGGGATGCTCGCCCAGAACCAGGTCCACCCCCATCGCTTCCAGCCCGGCGACATCGCCGGTCAACCGGGCTGCCGGCCGCAGGTCGGTGGCGGTCACGGTCAGACCGTGCCGGGCCAGGTAGCGGGCCAGAGCCGAGCCTTCGCGCCCCAGGCCGACGACCAACGCCCGCAGCCCGGCCAGGCTCAAGGATCGATGCATAGTCCCCTAAATCGCCACTACGTTGCCTGCTTCTTCGATCTGGCGCATCAGGTGATCTTCCGTGCTGATGCGCCCGACCGCTACCTGGTCGCGCAGGCGCATATAGTCCAGGCAGGTCCGGCAGGCAACGATGTCCATCCCCCTGGCCTCAAGCGTTTTGAGCACTCCCAAAACCGGCGAGCCTTCGGTTACCAGCGAGACCCCCTCGGTGGTAAAGAACAGGCGCACCGGCGGGTTGTCTGCGGCTTCGAGCATAGCCAACAGCGAGCGGATCTCCTCGTCGTGGCCGGGAATGACCTCAGACGGGCCGGCCTGCCGGCCGTTGGGGTTGGCGGCCAGTTCGTTCTGGCTCAGCCCATTTTGGCTGATGATAATCGCCCATAGCTTTTGCATAATCTAGCTCCTGCGCCTCGCGAATCTTTGGTCGCGCCGCGATACGGTGTCGCGCCCGGAGTTGGTGTGGCTGCCATCCGTGGCATCCGGGCCGCGAGATCAGGCCACCAGGTCCTGAACCTTCTCCCAGGCCGGATCGGGCCGGGGTTCCAGCAACAGGTCATCGCGCAAAATGGCCTCGATAACCTCGTCGAGGTGCAGCAGCAGGCGGCCGGCCTTGGTTCGGTAGTGGCGCAGCCCGTGGGTCAGGTTGTGGTCGATGTGCTGGATCAGTTCCAGGGCGGCCCGGTAGGCGGCCTCCTTTTCGACCCTGGCCTGGGCGGCCTGCCGGGCGGCGGCCAGGTCAATGACCTGCCCGTTGGTGCGGGGAGCGCTTTCTCGACGCTCCGGGCGGAACCTGAGCTTTGAAGGTGTTAGGGTTTGCAACTGTTGCATCTTTCCTCTCCTTTACTCGATTTCGGGTTTCGGATTTTGGATTTTGGGAATGGCCGCCAAAATCCAAAATCTAAAATCCAAAATCAGATCAGCGCCAGGGCGATGCCCAGCATCGCCGTTAGAATGGCGACCAGCCAGAAGCGTTGGGTGACCTGCGTTTGGGACCAGCCCAGCAGTTCAAAGTGATGGTGTAGGGGGGCCATCTTCAACAGCCGTTTGCCGCCGGTCAGCCGAAAATACCCTACTTGCAGGATGACGGACATGGCCACCGCTACGAACATAAAAGCAATGATGGGCAGCAGCAACCACTGCCCGGTCATCAAAGCCACCACGGCTAGCGTGGCCCCTATGGCCAGCGAGCCGGTATCGCCCATAAACAGCTCGGCCGGATAAGCGTTGAACCACAAAAAGGCAAAAATCCCGCCGACCATCGTGAAGGTGAAGGCCACCAGCCAGACCTGCCCCTGCAAAAAAGCGATGACCCCGTAGGCGGTGAAGCAGACGGCGGCGATGCTGCCGGCCAGGCCGTCCAGCCCATCGGTCAGGTTGACGGCGTTGGAGGTGCCAACGATGATGAAGACCGAAATGGGAATGTACAGCCACGGGCTGATTTCAATCGGCGCGGCCACGCCGGGCAGGGCGACCGTGTTGGCAAATTGCAGGTTGCCCAACGACATGACCAGGGCGGCGGCCAGGGCAATGCCTAACTGGGCGGCCAGCTTGACCCGGCCCGTCAGGCCGGTGGTCACCGCTCGCACGCCGGTCAGGTCGTCAATCGCGCCCAGCAGGCCCGAGGCAGCCAGGACGCCCATCGGCACCAGCACAGAACGCCCGATCAGCGTAAACCCTAACAGATTGGCGATGTTCAGCACGCCGGTGATGATCACCACCGGCACCACGATCATAATGCCACCCATCGTCGGCGTTCCCGTTTTAACCAGATGCGTGCTGGGGCCATCGATGCGAATCTGTTTGCCGATCCCCAACTGTTTGAGGAGGGAGATCAGCGGCCGGCCCCAGATAACGGCGATCAAAAAGGCAATAGTGCCCAGAGTCAGCGAGTAGGTCATCGGGTTCATGGCTAACTCGCTTTGCTCAGTTTTTGAGCGTCGGCTACCTGACTCAAGGCCCAGACGATCGTTTCTACTTTTAGCGCGCGCGATCCTTTGACCAGGATGACATCGCCGGCCTCGACGAGGGCCAGGAGATGGCCGGCCGTGGTGTCCGGATCGTCGAATTCCCGGATGGCGGTCTGGTCCAACCCGCAGGCCAGGGCCTCGCTGGCGATGTGGCGGGCGCGCGGGCCAAGGGTGAGTAACAGGTCCACCACCGCCGCCGCCCGGCAGCCCACCTTGCGATGGCCCTCAATTTCGTAGTCTCCCAGTTCCATCATATCGGCCAGGACGGCGATGCGGCGCTGGGCCGGTATCTCGGCCAGCAGGTTCAAGGCGGCGATGGTGGAGGCCGGACTGGCGTTGTAAGTGTCGTCCAGGATGGTCGAGCCCTTCGGGCCGGGCACGGCGACCAGCCGTAATTGAATGGCGCTCGATGTCAGCCCGGTCATGATTTCTTCCCAGCTCAGGCCCTCGGCCAGACCGATGGCCGTTGCGCCCAGGGCGGTGTGGACGCTGTGCCGCCCCAGCAGCGGCGCCCTGGCGTGGCGGGTTTCCCGGCCGTGGTGCAAGACGAAGCGAATACCCTTCAAGCCCTCGCTGGTAATATCGCCGGCCCACAGGTCCGCCTGCGGCGATAAGCCGTAGGTGAAGACCTGATCGGGCGCGACGGCGCGCATAGCCCGCACCCGGGCGTCGTCGTAATTGAGGATGGCCTGGCCATCCTGCGGGAGATTTTCGACCAGCTCAGTTTTGGCCTGGGTGATACGCTCGATGGTTTTCAGGCGTTCCAGATGAACCGGGCCGATGTTCGTCACCAGACCCACCTGGGGTTGGGCGATGTCGCACAACAGCGCGATCTCGCCCAAGTCGTACATACCCATCTCCAGGATTACCCGTTCATAGCCCTCGTCAAGTTGCAGCAGGGTCAGCGGCAGCCCGATCTCGTTGTTCATATTGCCCGGGCTCTTGAGGGTTTTGAAACGCCTCGAAAGAACGGCCCAGGCCAATTCCTTGGTGCTGGTCTTGCCCACGCTGCCGGTGATGCCGATGACGCGCGCTTGAAACTTGCGCCGCCAGAAAGCGGCCAGCGCCTGCAAGCCCTGTAAACTGTTTGCCACCTTGAGGCAGAGCGGGGGCTCCAGTTTCAAATCGGCGGCGGGAGAGGCAGCCGCCACGGTCGTGTCGAGGATGTGGCAGCCAACGTCCAGGTCCCGGTCGATGATGGCGGCGATGGCCCCCCGCCGGAAGGCGTCGGCCACAAAGGCGTGGCCGTCGGTGCGCTCACCGGGCAGGGCGACGAAGAGCGCCCCCGGCTGCACCTGGCGCGAGTCAACGACCACGCCGGAGATCGGCCGTCTCTCTCCCGCCTGGGGTCTGGTATTTGTCAGACCTTCTATAGCATCTGCCAGGGTTAGCATCATTACCTTCATCGTCCGGCTTACTGCCGGGCCACCCGGATTTCATCCGGGGGAATATCGAGGACTCTGACCAGTTGTCCGGCCAGACGCTGAAACGTTGGCGCTGCCGTTTGAGTTCCCCAACGCGATGTCTTGGGCCTGTGCAAGATAACCAGGGCCAGGATTTGCGGATCGTCGACGGGGAAGTAACCGATGAATGAGGCGACCGTCAGGAATGGATGGTAACCGCCGGGAACCGGGATTTCGGCGGTGCCCGTTTTTCCGGCGATTTGATAGCCGGGCAACAGCGCCGCCGAGTTTTCCATAACCAGGGCTCTGGCCAGCATCTGGGTCAGGATATTGGCCGTATCCGCCGAGACCGCCCGCCGGATGACGGTCGGTTTGACCTGGAGAACCTGCCCATTGTCGCTGATCGCCTGGACCACGTGCGGCTTCATCAGCAGGCCATCGTTGGCAATAGCCGCGACGGCGGCTGCCATTTGTAGGGGGGTGACCGCAATCCCCTGCCCGAAGGAATTCGTGCCCAGATCGCTCTCGTACCAGTCCGCGTCCAGGGGCGTTTTCATCGTGCCGGGGCCTTCGCTGGCTAAATCGACGCCACTGATGTGCCCCAGCCCAAAGCGACGCAGGTAGGTGTAGAAGCGGTCCTTGCCCATCATAATGGCGATCTGGGCGGCGCTCACGTTCAGGCTTTTGGCCAGCAACGTGGTCATATCTACGGTGCCGTATGCCTGCCGGTCCCAATTGTAAATGGTCCGCCCGCCCACTTCGATGATGCCTGCATCGTAGAGGGTGGTGCCGGGCGTAACCACGCCGGAGTCCAGGCCGGCGGCCATGGTCAATATCTTGAAAACGGAACCGGGTTCGTATTGGCGGCTGACTACCGGGTCCTGGAACAAATCGCTGTCGGCCTGGGCGAAGTTGTTAGGGTCGTAGGCGGGCAGGCTGGCGGCGGCCAGGATGGCCCCGGTGCGCGGGTTCATAATCAAGATGGTGCCGCTCTCGGCGTCATAAACATCCAGGGCGTAGGCCAGTTCGCGTTCGGCCAGGTGTTGGATAGTGCGGTCGATGGTCAACGTCAGCGAGGCTCCCCTTTGCGGCGGGGCGTACTGCTCGGTGCCCAGGGGGATGATGTCGCCGAAAGGCCCGCGCTCACCGCTGCGAAAACCGGGCTTGCCGCGCAAGATCGTGTCGTAGTAGCCCTCCACCCCGTAGAAGCCGTTGTCGTTGTCGTTCACAAAACCGAGGATGTGGGCGGCCAGCGTGCCTTCCGGGTAAATACGTTTGGAGTGGGGTTTGATTTCCAGGCCCACCAGGTCCCATTCTTGCAGCGTGTCCCCCACAGATCGCGGCGCGTTGCGGGTCAGGGGTAGCCACGGTTTGTCGCTGGTCAGCAGGGTCAGCAGCTCCTGGCGTGGCATCTCCAGCAGTGGGTGAAGACGGTCGGCCACGAGTTCCGGATCGTCGATCATCGGCGGGTTAACCGCAATCTCGTACCGCACCGTGTCTGCGGCCAGCAAAAAACCGTTACGGTCGTAAATCTCGCCGCGCTGCGCCCGGAGCGGAAGCTGCCGTTGGTGCTCGGCCTCGGCCAGCCTGACAAATGTCTGGTGTTCTACAACCTGCCAGCGGATGAGCTGCCCCACCAAAACCAGGGCAATGGCCAGCAGGACGGCCATCATGGCGTATATTCGATTGCGGGTCTGTTCCTGAATGTCCATAGTACAACGCTATTTGTAGCAAATTGCGCTCTCACTAATCTTGGAACGAACTTATGCAATTCAGTACTGTAACTACTCAGCCTGGGCAGTTGGCGATGATTTACACCGGGAGATTGGTTATTAGTTATTGGAGATTAGGCCAAATCTCCAATAACTAATCTCCGGTTTCTCAAGCATGTTATGCGTCCCGGCTGAGTAGTAACTCAGCACTAAGTAACTGTCCGTAAATAACTTTTCACTTTTCCCCAAGAAACACCCTGCAAAAACGCCAAGTTATTTCTGGACAACTACTAAGTTATTTCTGGACAATCGCTTAGGATGTTTCACCTTCGAGCCAGGCTCCAAATTGGACCAGGACGTTCTGCCACCAGGACGTAACCGGGTCTTCGGGTTGCGGCTCAACGTTGTGCTGCGCCCCCGTCTCAGCGTCAGGGTAGTTTGCAACTGCCAGGTAGCGCACTTCGTCCGGGGGGCGAAAACCCAGCTCCAGAGCGCGTTGCTCGATGCGGGACAACGATTCCAGCTGGGCAATTTCCAACTCCAGGGCGGCGTTAGCCTGTTGGACGGTTTCTAACTTTATTCGCAGTTCCTCGACTCGATAACTGGTTGCCGTTAAATAGCTTGCCTGGCTGAGATAAAGCCAACCTACTAAACTGACCGTGACGATAATCAAGAGTAATCCGAGCGCGGCTTTGCCGTCAACGCTCCAGGGCATCTGGCGTATCAGAGCAACGGGTCGAAAACTGATCGATTGACTAGACATAATCATAAAACCTCTGTTAATTCAGCGACCCGCAGTTTTGCGCTGCGGGCCCTGGGGTTTTGCTCTAACTCGGCTTGACTGGCCGTTATTGGCTTTCGAGTTATAATACGTAAGGTGGCTTTATGCTCACATGTACAGATCGGTTGTTCCGGCGGGCACAGGCAATCTTGTGCTTCTCGCCGGAAGAACCTTTTAACCAGGCGGTCTTCCAGCGAATGAAAGCTGATGACTGCTAACCTCCCTCCCGTTGCCAGCACGCGGATGGCCTGGGGGAGGACACGTTCCAGAGCGCCCAGTTCATCGTTGACGGCGATGCGCAGAGCCTGGAAGGTGCGGGTGGCAGGATGGATTTTGTGGCCGCGCCGGCCGCCGACGGCTCTGGCAATGACCTCGGCCAGCTGCCGGGTGGTGGCAAGCGGTCTGGCCTTGACGATGGCCCTGGCAATGCGGCGGCTGCGGCGCTCTTCGCCATAGCGATAGATCAGGTCCGCCAAATCGGAGGCCGGTAAGTTGTTCACGAAATCCGCAGCGGTTTGGGTGGCGGTGGTATCGAGCCGCATATCCAGCGGGCCTTCGGTTTGAAATGAGAAGCCCCGTTCTGGTTGGGCAAGCTGCATCGATGAAACGCCTAAATCCAGCAAAATCCCATGAACCGGCGCAAAGTTGTGTTTTAGGACCAGCTTTTCCACCTGGTCAAAGTTTGCGTGGAGGAGGTGAAGGCGCTTTCCAAATTTCAAAAGCCGGCGACGGGCGATGTCCAATGCTGTTGGGTCGGCGTCCAACCCCATCAATCGCCCTTCCGGCGCTGAGGCGATCAGGATAGCTTCGGCGTGCCCTCCCCCTCCGATGGTGCCGTCGATGTAGTGCTGGCCGGTCTGCGGGTTCAAAGCGGTTAAGACCTCGTCCCGCAGAACGGGGTGGTGAAGCGTGCCCATATTGTTAAATGCCTAGCTCTGCCAGTTGCGAAGCCAGGGCTTCCGAATTGTCTTCCACCTCGCGCTGGATTTGTTTCCAGCGGTCGGGGTGCCAGATTTCAATGCGCGTCATCATGCCGATGATGATGGCCCGGTTCTCGATGCTGGCCGCCTCACGCAGGTTTTGAGGGATGATGATCCGGCCTTGCCGGTCGGGTACGGCATCGGTGGCCAGGGCAAACATGTGGCGGGAGAAATTGCGGGCGGCGGGTGAGGTTAGCGGCAAGGCTGCGATGCGCTCGGCCAGGGGTTCCCATTCGCGCATCGGGAAGGCCCACAGGCATCCGTCCAGACCGCGCGTGACGACGATACCGCCGGTCATCTGTTCTCGGAATTTGGCCGGGATAGTTAGCCGCCCTTTATCGTCGAGATTGTACTCGAATTCGCCTAAAAACATGTGGGTTGATTATCCCCACTTAAGAGAAATAAATGGGGTAGAACATATGTTCTTGCCCCACAATCTACCACTTTTCCCCACAATCCACCACATTATACACCACTTCGCACCACATGTCTACCCTGGCCTGTGCGATTTTAAGGTTGATCGGCTGGGACTCTGGTCACAAACCGACCTGATTTCGTGGGGTCAGGATAGGTTTTTGCGGTTACGCTCCAGGTTGGCTATAATGCGATCCGTTACGCAACGCGAGCCGGGGTACAGAACTGTGGAGAACCAGGCTGATTTGAGGATTGCTTAGTGCGAGTTTTGATCACCGGGGCGACCGGTTTCGTCGGTAGCCATTTGATTGAGCATCTTTGTGACCGGCCTGAGGTTGACTGTTGGGGCGTAGCTCGCCGCCCTGAACGTCTGTTGCCGGAATTGCGCCCTTACCTGACGGTGGTCCCCGGCGATCTGCGCGATCCGGCGTTCGTGACCGATCTCTTGTCCAAGACCCGGCCCGAGGTCATCTACCACCTGGCGGGCCAGGCCTTTGTGCCAACTGCCTGGGAGCAACCGTGGGCGTCCTTCGAGACGAACGTGCGTCCCCAACTCAATTTGCTGGGGGGCATTGTTGGACTTGAACTCGACACCCGGATTTTATGCATCAGCTCGAGCAAGGCTTACGGGCACATTCTGCCCGATGAAAACCCGGTGGCGGAAACCCATCCGCTCTTTCCGGATAATCCGTATGGGGTGAGTAAAGCCGCCCAGGATATGTTGGCTTATCAATTCTTTTTGAGCCACGGCGTGCAGGTCATTCGCGCCCGCCCCTTTAATCATTACGGCCCGCGCCAGAGCCCCGACTTTGTGGCGTCAAGTTTTGCCAGGCAGGTCGCCGAAGTTGAGGCCGGTTGGCGGGAGCCGCTGATTCGAGTTGGAAATTTGGACGCTGAGCGCGATTTTACCTACGTGACCGATGTGGTGAGGGCTTACATTGCGCTAATGGAGCACGGTGTACCCGGCGAAGTGTACAATGTGGGCTCTGGCCGGGCCTGGAAGATACGAACCTTGTTGGACACGCTGCTGACGTTCAGCCCCACTACGATCAAGATTGAGCCTGAGGCGGCCCGTTTTCGTCCGGCCGACCAGACTGTGAGTTACGCGGACCTGACCAAGATCGAGGGGCAGACCGGCTGGTCCCCGCAAGTTTCGTTCGAGGAGGGCCTGCGCAGAATCCTCGACTACTGGCGGGGCGTTGTGGCCGGTCGTAATGGATAAAACTCTGTAGAGCGACGGAGCCTCTGGCATGACAACGGGGCGAAGCGCGAAAATTTCACCCCCGCTGGCGCG